>PALS01000057.1 GCA_002706615.1 Methanobacteriota archaeon | reverse complement strand
TCGGTGTTTAAATATAAAATTAAAGAAAGTGATAAACATGTAGATCATAATATGGATAGCTAGCGGACGCGGGTTCGATTCCCGCCGCCTCCAGAAAATCAAAAAATGAGTCAATATAATAAATATCCCAAAGATTTAGGTTTTTGGATGCCGGCAGAATGGGAAACTCATGAAAGATGTTGGATGATGTGGCCCACTGGTTTAGATTTAGATCGATATCCAGATACACACAGGATGAGAGCAGGTTATGCTGCAGCTGCAAATGCTATATCTCAATTTGAAAAAGTCACACTCATAGCAAATGCTTCTGATGCCGATGAATGCAGAGATCTTGTCAGCGACAATGTCGATATTTATAACCTCACTATTGATGACAGTTGGTGCCGCGATACTGGACCAACATTCATTACAAATGGGAAAATTCTGGGCGGTGTTGATTGGACATTTAATAATTATGGAGAATTATTAGGGCCTGACTATTTGAATGATAGAGAAGTTGCAAAACATGTAATCAGAGAATCATCTGCAAAATACTATGATGCACCAATTATTCTAGAGGGTGGTGCTATTCACACAGATGGAAGAGGCACATTAATGATCACAGAAGATGTATTACTTGATCCCAATAGAAATCCTGGTCTGGATAAAAAAGAAGCAGAAAGAATATTATCCAATTACCTTGGTGTAGATAATTTTATATGGTTGATTGCAGCACTTGAGTACGATGACACTGGAGGTCACATTGATAATCTGGCTTGTTTCACGCCAGGAAATGTTATAATTGCATTAAATGAAGAGGATTCATCCGATAGCAATTATCAGAAACTCAAAGAAAACTTGGATCGGCTTAAATATGCGAAAGACATCAGCGGGAAAAGCTATGAGCTTGTCACAATAGATCAGCCTTCTCGCGATATGTTCTTAAATGAAAGGCTTCCTATGTCATATATTAATTTCTACATTGCCAATGATGGTATTGTCTTACCAGTTTTTGATGACGACAAAGACCATGATGCTATTGAAAAGATCCAAAATGTATTCAAGAATAAAAGTATAGTAACAGTGCCAGGAAGACCAATTACTGAAGGTGGTGGCTGCGTTCACTGTATCACCCAACAACAACCATTTATTTAAATATTATGAGCAAACAAGTAACAGTAGCCGCAACACAAATGTCTTGCACCAGGGACTCTAAAGCAAACATAGAGAATGCTAAAAAACTAACTCGTCAAGCAGCAAGTGATGGGGCACAGATCGTCTTGATACAAGAACTATTCGAATCAGTATATTTTCCATGTCTTAATAAACCTGAAGAATTTACCATGGCTAAGCCTTATAAGGACAATCCCCTACTTCAGGAAATGTCAGAGCTTGCAAAAGAACTCTCAGTTGTTCTACCAACAAGCTTTTTTGAAAAAGACAACAATACTTACTATAACTCTCTTGCTGTTATTGATGCCGATGGATCAATTAGTGAACCTTATAGAAAGTCCCATATACCAGATGGACCAGGCTATGAAGAAAAATATTACTTTCACCCAGGAAATACAGGGTTTAAAGTTTTCGAAACAAAATATGCAAAAATTGGTGTAGGTATTTGTTGGGATCAGTGGTTTCCTGAAGCATCAAGAATTATGGCCTTAAATGGAGCTGAACTTCTTTTCTATCCAACAGCCATCGGTAGTGAACCAGACACACCTGAACTAGACTCAAGAGATTCATGGCAATTAGTAATGCAAGGACATTCAGCTGCTAACACATTGCCTGTTATAGCATCTAATCGAATCGGAATGGAAACGAATGAAAAATTTTCAATGACATTTTATGGTTCATCATTTATCACTGACGGGACTGGCGTAAAAGTTAAAGAATGCTCAAGAGATAAAGAAGAATATATCATTCATCAATTCGATCTTGACTCTCTTCAGGAACATCGGTCATCATGGGGTTTCTTTAGAGATAGAAGAACCGACTTATACAAAGATATTTTAAAGGACTAAACATGGAATCAAAGCATCAAATAAAACACTATATGAAGTCACTTGGATTATTTTATTTTTTCTTTTTGCTCTTTGGCACAAATATCACTGCGAAAAGCACTTCTGAAATCGATGCCTCAATCGAAAGTGCAATAGATCGTTTTACTACTGAAGTTCAAGGTGCTCAGACTTACCTTGATGGGGCAAGAGGCACATTAGTCATCCCGAAAATGATCAAAGCAGGACTGGTATTGGGAATGGAATATGGTGAAGGTGCATTAGTTGTTGATAACATAAAGGTCCAATATTACAGAGCCTTCAGTGGATCATTGGGGCTTCAATTGGGAATCGGCTCAAAAGATCTCATAATATTATTTTACGATGACGATGCAATGGATGAATTTCTTTACAGCTCAGGATGGCAAGTAGGTGTTGATGGCTCGGTAGCATTATTAGATATGGGTGCTGGCGGTTCGCTTGATTCCACAGAAGCACAAGATCCAATCGTTGGTTTTGTATTCGGTCACAAAGGTTTGATTGCTGGGCTGAGCCTTGAAGGAACAAAGTTCACAAAAATATGGCCTGATGCTGATCAAGAATCTGAAGATGAATCAATAGAGGCATTCAATGAGAATGCACTCGATTGATCAATAAAGAATCAAATAGTTCATATAAAGATCATCTAAATTATTTAAATCGCACGTATACTATTACTGCACATGAATAATGCGGTTAAAAAAATTCTGATTCTACAGTCATTGCTCCTAATTGGTTGCAGTTCTCAAAACTTAGTCATCGACACATTCATACCGAAACCACTGGTGAAAATGAATGAAAGCATCTCAGTCAAATTAACTTTTGATGACCAAATACAAAACTTTATTTTCTCTCCAGAAGAATTACAAAAAAAAGAGGCATCTATTGAGATTAATTTCGGAAACACACAACAAAAGTTGTTTGAGAATGTTTTTTTATCCTTCTTTAAACTCAGTAATGAATCCGATAATGATCCTGATAAAAAAATAATCCTGATTGATGTCAAGCTTGATAAATTCGAATATTTAACGCCTCAAACGGCGGCAAATCAGAAATATTCTGTCTGGTTTAAATACATAATAAATATCAAAGATAATAATGAGAACTCTATCGATGACTGGGTTGTTACAGGCTATGGAGAACAAGAAACAGGTATTTTTCAGGGTGATGAAGCTTTTAAAAGAGCAATCCGAATTGCTCTAAGAGATACAGGTGCAAACTTGAGTATCACAACGCAAGAAAAGATTGAAAATATTACTAACACGATTAGCTAAGATGAGTCGTTCTAAGATAAAAATTATATTTCTGTTAATGATTACTACAGTCGGATGTTCGACAACTCGAATTGACGAAGAAGTCAATACAGCATTCACTATTACTGATGATGAATCTATTGTGCTTCTTTCAAATAGCTATCATACCGGCAATCAGACTGAATTAGATTTTATGGATTGTCTGAATAGCTCTATTTCGAAGAAACAAAATGCATTTGAAATTATACCTACTAGACAGTTCCAAAATCTTTTTTACCCATGGTTTGAACCAAGTACTGCACCTCAAAGCATAGAAGATCTTCCAAAAATACTAGGCAATGAACTCGTAAAAGAAAAACTCTCGGTTATGAAAATTAAGTACCTTATAAAAATCACCGGTGAAACAAAAACCAACGCAAGCTCAGGCGCACTCTCTTGCGCTGCTGGACCAGGAGGTGGTGGTTGTTTTGGTTTCGCTTGGTGGGATGATACTTCGGCCTATAATGCATCTGTTTGGGACTTGTCTCAAGAAACCTCTGTCGGCAATGTCAGTGCAAACGTAACTGGCACCTCTATGATACCTGCCATCGTTATACCAATACCCATTCTAGCTAGAACGCAATCGAATGCCTGCGATGGACTTTCTGATCAAATAGTTAGCTTCTTTTCTGGTTAAGGTTATGTTCAAAATTATTAAATCTACAATTTTAATCTGTATTCTCTCTGTTCCGTTTAATGTTTATACGGATTCGAATCAAGACAATGTCCCTAAAATACTAGAATTGAATGCCGAAGATGAATACCTCACTCGTCTTGTAACAGCAATTAGTGAACGTGCTCACTATGTTCAATCATCCGTGAATAATGAATCCTCAATCAAAATACTCAATGAATATATCGATAGATTGGATCAAAATAAAATGTATTTTTCACAATCAGACATCATTTACTTTCAACGATACAAGTATCAACTGGATGATTCCTTAAGGGATGGTCAATTAAGGCCAATATTTGATATGTTTTCAACGTATCGTTTACGTGTTCAGCAAAGACTTGATTATGCAATGGATGTGATTAATGAAATCAATGGTTTTGAATCTGACGATGAATACCGTTTTCGGAATAACAAAGATAAGTGGAAACATGATGAGAACATAATCAATAAAGAATGGGTAAAAAAAACAACGAATGACTTACTCTCACTAGTCATTGCCGGACAAGACCTGGAAACAGCAAAAGAGACACTAAGAAAAAGATATCTTCGTTACATAAAGAGGATCAATGAATATGATGAACAAGACGTTCTTAATATTTTTTTGAATGCCTATATGAGTCACTTAGACCCTCACTCGAGTTATCTTAATCCATCAGAAGCAGAAGAATATGAAATACAAACGAGTCTTTCATATCAAGGTATTGGCGCGAGACTACAAACCAATGATGACTTCATTCAGATTGTTGATTTAATACCTGGTGGTCCAGCATTTAAGGATGGCACGATCAAGCCACTCGATAAAATCATCGGTGTTTATGATAATAATCAATTGATTGATGTGATTGGATGGGATGTCAATGAAGTTGTTAAACTTATCAGAGGGCCAAAAGGATCCATTGTCACTTTAAAAATGCTCCCTTCATCTCAAGAAGGTGACGCGATTCCATACGAAATTGCTCTAACCAGAGATGAGATATCTCTAGAGGAACAAGCGGCTTCAAGCTTCATTAAAACAATTACTGAAGGAGATGTTGAATATCAAATAGGCGTAATTAAAGTTCCGGGCTTCTATCAAGATTATTCCGCTCGTCGGCGAGGTGACAAGGACTTCAAAAGCACCACGTCCGATGTCAGAAGAATTGTTAATGAATTTAAGGACATTGGTATAAATGGACTTGTAATTGATCTTAGGGGTAATTCTGGTGGCTTACTCGACGAAGCAACTGGACTCACTGGATTATTCATTGATGAAGGTCCTGTAGTTCAACTAAAAGACATGGATGACAACATAGAGATCATTGATGATCCAATACCTGGAACTGTATATGATGGCCCAATATCGGTTGTAATCGATCGATTCAGTGCTTCGGCCTCTGAAATCTTTGCAGCAGCTATTCAAGACTATTCTAGAGGTCTTGTTATTGGTCAAAAATCCTTTGGAAAAGGGTCAGTTCAAAACCTTTATCCTCTAGATCGATATTCAAGATACAAGTCGGAAAAGGGTTTTGGTCAATTGACACTAACAATTGCAAAATATTACAGAGTAAATGGTTCTGGCACACAAAATAAAGGTGTAATTCCCGACATCATATTGCCCTCTTTTATTAATGAGACTTTAGTAGGCGAGGAAAATAAGGACAACACATTGCCATGGGACAAGATACTGCCGCTAAATTATTCAAAAGATCCTAGGCTTGAAGGTTCCAAAAATATAATCGCCAATAATCATGAATTAAGAAAAAAAGAGAACCTTGCTATTCAATATATCAATGATGAAATTGAATACTTTGATAAAGAAAGCAGCATCGACCTCATCAGTTTAAATTATGAAAAGAGATTAGAAAGAAGGAATTCTAGGAATGATGAACTTGAAGCTAGGCGAAATAAGATGCTTTTAGAACTGGGCTATAACAATGAATATGATTTCGATGAATTTCGTGATGAAACAATATTAAATCAAGTCTATTCAGTTATGGTCGATATGATTTTGCAAAAAAATCATAGGACATCCTCATCATTATCTAAAAATCTTCAAGACCAGACTTGAAACTGAATTGGGCTATTTTGGCCAGCTTTGGTGATGAATATCGATAAAAAATCTGTGCTCATGAGTGATTTCGCTGTGTTCATGATCATGTGAATGCTCATCTTCGCTTGCGGTGTGTTCATGAATATGATGCCCATCGTCATGAGTATGGGTATGTTCATGTACTAATCTTTCATGTGTATGAAGCATCTCATTGGAGATTTTCTCTTTTGGCCAAAATAGCAAACTGAATAATAAGCAAACCAAAACGACCATGGAAAACAAGCTTGCAGTAAAACTAAAACCAAACATATACACCAATTCTCCTGCAAGCAAATATCCAAAAAACCATGATAAATGCGACAATGAGAATTGAGCTGTGAAGTATGATGTTCTGTCGGGTGGGCTGGAAGACATATTTACAATTTTCCCTGAGGGAACTTGTGAAAGCGATAAACCAACTCCTGTTAAAAACCATGTGATTAAAGCGAATGAATAAATTGGCTCATATGACATAAAAAATAATGAAACTGAAAGCACCAATACACCAATTTGTGTGATGTATTTATCAATTATTTTTTCATTAATGTATGGATACAAGAATGCAACAAGCATTGAGCCTAATCCCGATGCACCGATGAATATAGCCACAGTTGTATCTGATAGATAGAGGTAGTCTTTAACGTATATGACGGTATTTACAATAATCATCGAACTTGCCAACGCAATGCCAAAATACAGTATGAAAAGTGCCCTAAGCCTTGGCGTTTTTAGATAGGAAATGATCCCAAAGGACATTTCGTCAATGATGCTGCCTGCCCTTTCGATCACTCTATCCTTTGGCAAAAGTGTTATAAATATGATTAATGCAGAAACCATGAATGCAGCTGAATTGATTATAAATAAGCCTGTATAACTAAAAAACAATAACGCTATTGCTGCCAATGTAGGACTGAGGATATTTTCTAAGTCATACGCAACTCTGGAATATGCAAGTGCTTTTCCATATTGATTTTCATCAGTCAAGATATCCGGAATCAAAGCCTGGAATACAGGTTTGAATCCTGCTGAAAATAGATTTAAGACAAATATCAAAACATAGATATGCCAAACCTCGCTGATGAATGGAATCGTTAGAACCACAATCGCTCTTAATATATCCATCAAAATTAAAAAGAATTTTCTTGGGATACGATGAACAAATCCACCAATGATAGGAGCAAAGACAACATAAGCTATCATTTTAATCGCAAGAGCAATCCCTAATACTCGGCCTGCTTCATTTAGAGCAAAGTCATAAGCAAGTAAAGCGAGAGCTATAGTTGATAATCCAGTTCCTACCAAGGCAATTATTTGAGCGATAAATAATTGAAGAAAACTTTTATTCTCAAATGGTGATGTATTGCTCATTTTACGAAAATTTATAATTCACAGAGATCAACTCTTTCAACCAATGATTGAATATTGTTGATAAGATTATTTTTTGATTAATGCCTGACTTTTTAAGCAATCTTTTTGATATTCCGGATTCTAATTTATTGCTTACTGATTCTTCGGTCAAATCATAGACTTCGATCAACTTTGCATCCATATATATTTTTGTACGAAATGTGTAAGGCCTAAAGTGAACATTCCCAGTTCTTCTCAAGGGATCGATACACATATAAGCATGCTTGGTAAACTTTGATAGATTTTCTATACACACTTCAATGGGTGGCATGTTTGAGTTAGTTAGCCTGTATGTCGAAACAGTGTATTTGTCTTTATCTGGCGATTCATTATCGTCGATAATTGAATCAAGAATGAGTTTCTTAAAAAGTACAAAATTCTCCTCTGTGAGATGATTATTGATTGAAGAGAGAGTGGCAATATCTTGGTTGGATATCAGTCTAGGGTTATGTTCAGATTTTAAGTAGTCTTTCACCTATAAGCCATTATAGTTAACTTAAGACATAATATAATCATTCTGCAATAGATAAAAGGAGGATAGCGATATGACAATTGGATATATTTGTTTATTAATTTGTATGCTTTTACCAATTTTTTGGGCCGGGGTATCTAAATATCGATACAGCAATGTAAAGTATGATAATGAATCACCAAGAGATCATCTATCAGCTCTATCGGGAAAAGCAAAAAATGCCTACAATGCTGAACAAAATTGTTACGAAACATTTCCTGCGTTTGCAGCTGCTGTAATTATTTCGCACCAAATAGGTAATGATCAGTCCATGATCGATATGCTTTGCGTGTTGTTCTTAATTACGAGAATACTTCATGGCTACTTTTACATTGCAAACAAAGGTTCATTGAGAAGCATTGTCTTTGTAGTTGGTTTGATTACAAATATTTGGTTATTCTTTGTTTAATCATTTTCAATTTTAAGAAAATGATTTCGATAATGTCTCAGTTCGTATATTGAATCATAAATATCATCTCTTGCGAGGTGATTTGAGTTCTTAACATAGGACCTTGAGATGTCAGGTGCCCAGAGTTGAGCTGTAATCTTGATAGATGTGACATCCAAATTTCGATATTGAAAATGATCTTCCAAGTCAGGCATGAGTCTTGCCAAGAATCTTCTATCTTGGCAGATGCTGTTACCGCATAAAGGTGCTTCCTTTTTATTTGTTAATTTTTGCAAAAATTCTAATGTTTGATTTTCAGCATCCCTTATTGACAAGTTGGACGTCCTCACCCTATCCAATAAACCAGACCTTGAATGGGTTCTCTTGTTCCAATCATCCATCTTATCGAGCCGCTGATCGTCATGGTAGATTGCTAGATTAGGTCCTTCTGCAACAATCTCTAAGTCTGCATCAGTAACAACTGTTGCAATTTCTAAAATAGAGTCATTGAATGTGTCAAGACCTGTCATTTCAAGATCTATCCAAATCAGACGTTTTGAAGAATTTGACATAGAGACAGATTTTATCAAACTTATACAATCAAATAGAGAAAACTTAGATAATGTCTGAATTAAATAATACATCAATCGTAACAGAGCTTTATGGAAACAGAGGTCTTTGCTGGAATGCCATCGATGGTTTTCAGTCATTTATCTTAATTCAAAAGCAATCAGATTTAGTCATTGGCGATAGGGTGATTTGCAATGAACTCATTTCTAATGAGTGCACTATTGAAAAGATACTTGATCAAGACAACTCACTTAAAAAAATGAGTGCCAATGGGATAGTTCAAAATATTGCAAACAATGTAACGAATGCAATCATCGTCTTATCATCACAACCAAAGCCAAATTTTTATTTACTCGATAAGTTAATACTGATTGCTGAATTGAATGCGTGCAAAATAAATATTGTGCTCAATAAATGTGATTTAGACCATGCTTCACTCAAACGAACACTTCGATATTATGAGGACTTAGGCTATCCCGTCACAATTGTCTCAGCTTTGAAGAATACTAGCAAAGATGATCTTTTAAATATTTTAAAGAATGAGTCTTCATTACTGTTGGGACAATCTGGTGTTGGAAAATCAACATTGATTAATTGGTTGCTGGAAGAAGAAACTATAAAAACTAACATGCTTTCTGAAAAGAACAAACGAGGAAGGCATACCACCACAACCACTAAACTTCATATAATGAATGACAACAGCTATCTTTTTGATACACCAGGTATGGAGAATCCTTATCCAAATATTTCTGATAAGCGTCAGATTCAAGAAGGGTTTAGGGAGATGATGTCAAATAGAAATCAGTGTAAGTACAGAGACTGTATGCATATTAGTGAGCCAGAATGTTCTGTAAAGAATTCGATGCTATCAAGCGAGTCATCAGTGAGACGTCATAGTCATTACGTAAAAATATTGGAATCTATCTCTTAGAGACTATTGATCGATTATTCAATGCCTGAGTAAGTGTACTTGAATCAACATATTCAAGCTCACCACCCATAGGAACACCATAGGCGATTCTCGAAGCCTTTATATCAGTACCTTCAATTAGATTGAGGATATACGATGCAGTTGCCTCGCCTTCGATTGTTGAACTATTTGCCAAGATAATTTCTTTGATTGAACCATCCTTTAGAATTGACTGAAGCTTATCAAGTTTCAGTTGATCGGGGCCAATTCCATCCAGTGGAGAAAGTTTTCCCATTAGGACAAAGTATTTGCCGTTAAAAGACATTGAATTTTCAATTGCTATCATATCCGCTGGCGATTCAATTACGCACAAGATTGTTGAGTCTCTTTTTGGATCACTACATATTTGACAAAATTCTGAGTCCGTATACATCCTACAGTTTGAACACTCATTGATATTTTCTAGGGCGTTTTTTATTGCATCTGAGAGAAATATGGCTTTCTCCTGATTCACTTGAATTAAGTTAAATACGATTCTTTGTGCGCTCTTAATACCAATGCCAGGTAAGCCTTTAAAAGCATTGATAAGGTCTTGAAGAATTGGGCTAAAATGTTTCATTTGGTCTCTTCGATTGTGGCACCAAATAGATCAACATATTCTTGAACCACAGGATCTGAGCTAGCTCTAGATTCATTCATAATGATCTGCTCTTTATTTTTAATTTTTACTTCGCCAGCCAATGTATCTCCATCTTCTTTTTCAATTTGAATGAGGACCTTTTTAAAACCATCATAGTGATTGATCAAGTATGAATTTAAATCATCCACAGCACGATCGATCATTTGATGTTCATTCTCACTATGAATTTTTAAATAAAGAATATCGCTATCAATTTGATCAAAGAAACAATTGGCTGCGAGTTGTCTGACTGCACCTGAGATGTTCATTTTTGCAACTTGTTTGGTCCAGTTATTTGATGAAATAATATATTTTTCCGATTTACCATTCTCTAATGGTCCAGATTTTTTAATTTTTTTTTCTGCCAATACTTTTTCTTTTTTAGGACTGGTTTTTGATTCAGACAATTGGAATGCGAACATTCTTAGAACAGCCATAGTGAAACCTTCTTTAGTGCTAGGAGCCATGGATAAATCCCTTTTTGAATTGATAGCAATCTGATAAATCAATTGGATGATTTCGGGTCCATGACTTTTTGATAACTCAACAACTTCAGTGTGAGCATCAACTTTTGATGTATCCAAAACCTGAAGATAAGCAATTTCCTGAGTAATGCTAGCGATGCTATCAAGAACATCGTTGTAATTTGGGTATTTAGAATCTAATTGTTCTAATTGTTCTTTTAGCTTTTCAGAGTTTTGACTGAGAATAGACTGGACAATTGAAAGAGCATATTTATTGTCAATCAATCCAAGCATATCAATAACGTTATTTTCAGAGAGCTTATAGTCCTCATAAGCTAGCGCTTGATCCAACAAGCTCAGTGCATCCCTCATGCTTCCATCTGCAGATTTGCTGATGATTGAGAGTGCCGACTCCTCGTATTCAATCTTTTCAGCATCGAGTATATCTTTCATTCTGAGTAATATTTCATTTTCTGAAATTCTTTTTAAGTTGAACTGAAGACAACGAGATAATACTGTTATTGGCAATTTTTCTGGTTCTGTTGTTGCCAGTAAAAACTTCATATGCTCAGGTGGCTCCTCTAGAGTTTTTAAAAGTGCATTGAATCCAGGACCAGTTATTTGGTGAGCTTCATCAATTAAGTAGACCTTATATTTTCCTTGTGTAGGTGTGTATTGTGAATTTTGAGTTAGTTCTTTAATATCATCTATGCCTCTTTGTGAGGCTGCATCAATTTCAATCAAATCCATAAAACTTCCTTCATCAATTGATATGCAGTTTGCACATTTACCGCAGGGCTCAGGAGTAATCCCTTCTAAACAATTTAGTGCCTTGGCAAACAACCTAGCAATCGTTGTTTTCCCAACGCCCCTGGTTCCTGAAAAAAGTAGCGCATGATGAACTTTATTTTGTTTCAGAGAATTTTGAATCGCCCTCACAACATGATCCTGACCCGAGACTTCAGAGAAGTTTTTGGGGCGATATTTTCTTGCAAGTACTAAATAGCTCATCGTCTACGAAATTTAACAACACAGTGGATTAAGATATATTACAATCTTCTCAATTAGAAGTAACCATAGAAATGAATCAAGAACAC
>PALS01000048.1 GCA_002706615.1 Methanobacteriota archaeon | reverse complement strand
TCATAAGAATTGATGGTGACTGGTTTCAATACAGTGAGATGGTTCCTGTAGTCCTGTTGCCTGTTGATCACCCAACTTTCTGACCAAAATTAAGCGAAAAGAGAAATGCAGCCCCTTAAATCTGTCGTTCATGCCCAAAAATTAAAACAGGGTTATTTGACAAGATATTTATCAATAGTATCTGCCATGTTTGCTCTTCTCTCGCCTCCTACTGGATTGTCGACCACTTTGAAGAAGCTAGATATCGATGAAGTTATCAACGAAGCGGAATTAGTTTTTGAGGGAGAGGTGCTAATTCATGAAACGCGACAAGACTTGAACACCGGACTTATAAATACATATGTCACATTTTCAATCTTCGATGTCGTCAAAGGTTCATATGCACAAAACACGATAGAATTGAAATTTGCAGGCGGCACTTTCAACGGAGAAACCGTTAAAGTAAATGGCTCAAGAATCCCAGAGCAAGGAGAGCAAGGCATCTATTTCGTCGAATCTACGGATCAAGACCTCATTAACCCTTTAGTCGGATGGTCACAAGGTCACTTCATAATTAAAGAAGTTGATGGCGAGAGGATTATTTTTACCACAGGGCAAAAGCCAGTGGTCGGTATTCAATCTGTATCGTCAATCCCCCCTTCCATAAAAAGACCGAACACNATCATTGAGGAAAGTGGCGATACTGCTGCCGGAGTCTCAGTTGATAGGCTTGGCGAAATGAGACAGCGNTTGAATGTAAATGAAATTAAATCAGAAATTTTGGAAATGATTCGCTAGTTATCCNGAAAAAGCTTTCAAATTAGCGNCAATGACGGTTCCTTGCTATTCGAGCAGAATAGCCTTCCCAGCTACCGGTAGGGCGCTGCCAAAAACCCTCATGTATAGTTGTTTATTTTTAAAGGCTGTTCTCAAATCCTCGCTCATAAAAGACTCTCCTGACGCCTGCTCTGAAGCAGGGCCAATTAAGTTTAGAACTGCTGCACCCAAATCCCCCTCCCCGCTCATAATATGCAAAGTCGCTGCTGAAAATATTTGAAGGCTGCTTGGATCTACGAATATTTCATAACTCAATAAGTTCGCTACCANGTCAAAAGAGAAATCTACTGCNAGCCTAATCCCGTTTTCATTGATAATTAGCTCGACTAGCTCTGGCCCTGGCGGTTGCCCGTTAACTAGCGGTGGCGCNACTGATGGCGGCCGGCGATGATCATTTGAAGCAGCAAAGGCTTGAGCTATCGCGAGTAAATGCGGATCCTTAAAACGTTTCCCTAAAAACTCCATACCGACTGGAAGTCCCGCTTGACTGAATCCGGCCGGTATTGAAAGCGCCGGCAAACCTGAATTAGCTGCCATAGAGCAGTTATTACCGGGNTGTTGCTCACCAATAAAAACAGGCGTTTGCGCTATGGTTGGGTAAACTAGGGCNTCTAGATTATGGGTTTCNAAAATTAAGTTGAGCGCTTGTCTCAAAGTTGTTCTAGCCTCCAGTGAAACAGCGTATTCAGCTTCATCTGGTCGCTCTTCTANGATTTGAGACAAACGCCCTCCTATCGCGTCATGAAAGAGACTCAGTTCGAATATTTTGGATAAGCTATCGATATCCTCTGAACCAAAAGTCTCAAAATATTCATTTAAGTCCGACTCAAACTCATACCCAATAACACGAGACGAAGCGATTAGTTCAGCAAGGTCAGGAATTGCTACATCTACAATTGTCGCTCCTTGCGCTTGATACCAACTCAGTGCTTCTTCGATGGCCACTCTGGTNCCTTCNCCAGCACTATCAAAATATGAAGTCAGCTTCCCTAACCTTAATTCACTTGCCTCAACCGAATACAAATTTTCAATAAATTGTGGGGTNGGCNCTGATTCCAGAGCTTGCGTTGCTGGATCAGCNGGATCAAAGCCCACGGTTAAATCCAAAATAATAGCTAAGTCTTCTAACGATCTTGCAAGGGGACCACCAGTATCTTGCGTATGAGAAAGAGGCATGATCCCAAAAATACTCGATAACCCTTTACTTGGGCGTAACCCATACAAATTATTATAAGCTGAGGGGATTCGGATTGAGCCGCACGTATCGGAACCCATGCCTGCGGCTCCAAAACTCGCTGCCACAGCTGCTCCAGTGCCCCCGCTCGATCCTCCCGGCACGCGACGGTAATCATAGGGGTTTCTAGTCTGGCCGGTTAAAGATGAAACACTAGTAATACCATAAGCAAATTCGTGTAAATTGGTCTTCGCAATGACTATTGCGCCTGCATCAAGTAACTTTTTTACCTGAGTTGAAACAGTGTTAGGAAAAAAATTGGCGAGAGCAATTGACGATCCCGTGGTTGCCATATTAGTAGTGTTGTAATTATCTTTAATCAGCAACGGAATACCATGCAATTGGGATCGTGCACCCGACTTAGCTCTTTCCTCATCAAGCTCTGCCGCTCTAGCAACCGCATTTTCGTTGACACGTACTATACTATTTAATCGCGGCCCGAGTTTATCGTAAGTGGATATCCTTGCTAGATATTCCTCTACAACTTCAACAGAAGTAGTCCGACCCTCTGCAAGAGCCTGTTGAATTTCACTAATGCTTTTTTCAAAAACACTGAATTCGGTTTGTGCAGTCGCATAAGTTGCAAAAGCAATCATTACAAAGAAACTATTTAGGATTCGTTTCAACATCAAGTATATTTAATCTCAGTGAAAATCATAATACTGGTTGGGACTCTCCACCGCCTCGCCGTCTTCAAACCTGGGAGCAAATCTAAATCGCATGATTGAAGCTATCAACGCATCCCTCAGATCAGTCTGCGCTATTTCCTCTGGTACTTGTGGGTTGACGACATAACCTTCTTTGTCAACGGTAAAATGCACTCTTATTGGATCCCCGGAACTCTTCTGGCTTATTCCCCAAACCGGCGCTCGAAAGACTGGCCTTAAATTTTCGTCCTGTGACAAACGTCTAGTCGCACCAATAGCGAGACAGTGGCCAGTTGCGCTGTCTGATTCATTTAAATTTTCATACGCCCTAATCAAATCAACATGATTGCGAACCGTAATATCAGCACTAGGATATATATTAAAATCTCTCAGAGATAACAACAGGGGATCAATTGCACCCCGATAATTTTGCCTCGCGAGGTGATATTCCCCAATAAGCAGATAAGCTCGAGTTAACCCACTTCTTGAACCAACGTCTGAATAACTAGCGAGAGTTTGTCTGGCCTTCTGCAAATGTTCCCAGGATGCGTCTAATCTTCCAATTCTCAGCTGCAATGCTCCGATTTCCAACTCGATATAGCCTGCTTTACTTGAGTCCAAGCCAAAGTGCCTTTCTGTGAGTTGAAGGGCTCTTAAATAATATTCCTCTGACAAATCGAATTTTTCCCTATCACTCAATCTGCTCCCCAGGCTAATCAGCGGATCAATCATCCTTTCAGAATCGAAGCCAAACACAGATTGGTAAGTTTCGACTGCTTCGTCCAAGTAGTATCGAGCATCCGTTTCATTTTCAAGTAAAGTGGCGTAATTCACAGCAAGCATTGCACTTCTCTCGCTTTCGGCTCCAAAAAGCTCCTTTCCCATTTCATAAGCTCGTCTCGCAGCTTCTCGGGCGACATCTGGTTTTGTATCTTTGGCTTCACCATATTGAAAGTACGCAGCATTAAACTCATCCATCTCAATAGTGCTTTGCGCGAGAGAGAAGCACGAGACTAGAAGACCTAATATTAGTTTAAGAAAAAACTTTTTCATCTGTCGCTCTGAGTGAAACGCATTCATAACTTAGAGATACTTGTCGGTTTTAAGGCATCCGTGCAGCTCTGATTTCTATTTCGACTAACCAACCATCAACAACCAAATCTTTTATCTCAACAAAAGACCGAACGGGTTTATTAGGGTTAGCCGCAGTACCAAAAAACTCAGAGTATCCCGCGTTAAAGCCAGCAAAATCTAACCCGCCATCCCCAGCAACAGCAAAAGCTCTGACCTGAACTATATCCCCCATCGACCAGCCTTGGTCTTCCAAAGTTTGTTTAAACCTTGAAAAAGTATCTATCGTTTGTTGCCTCATATCACCCCAAGATCCATCGTCTAGAGCCTGAGCGCCAGAGCCGCTCAGATACATTGTCTCCGCGCCGGGAGGGATAGTTATACTTGTATAAAAATACGTGCCTTCATTGTTCCTGGTGATTTCTTGCGCGCTGATATTTACGAAAAAATTACCGCATAATATTATCGCGATACAAGCGACCTGTTTATAAAAACTCATAGACCTCTACCTCTTATTCATGCGTTTGACTGTTCTTCAGTTTAAGTGTTTACGTTACCCTTCTTCTATTGTCTGCTCGACAACCAATTTTTCTGGACTCTCCTTTTTTTCTTCCAGAAAGCGTGACGTGACCATTCCAGTTGCTATTGCGCCGTTCACGTTTAATGCTGTCCGCGCCATATCAATCATAGGTTCGACTGTAATCAAAAGTGCCGCGACGGTTACGGGTAATCCCATCAATGGCAGAACGACTAGTGCTGCATTGGTGGCTCCGCCTCCTACGCCAGCTATACCGAACGAGCCAATAGCAATTACTAGTACTAAGTAGGCGATAAATGATAAATCGACCTCAACACCAACACTCGGGGCAACCATAATCGCGAGCATAGCCGGATAAACGCCAGCACAACCGTTTTGTCCTATCGTTGCGCCGAAAGACGCAGCGATGTTTGCTATTGGTGCCGGAATTTTCAGCTCTTCAATCTGGGCCCTGATAGTTAACGGGATTGTCGCGGCAGAACTTCTTGTCACGAATGCGAAGGTGAGCACCGGCCAAACCTTCTTAAAGTATGAGCGAATATTTACACCAAGCATCAAGATCATGAGTGAATGGACAGCGAACATAATGGCAATTGCAATGTAGGATGCCACCACAAAATTTATCAGTGTTAGAATCGCATTAAAGTCTGAGGTAGACATGACCCTTGTCATAAGTGCTAGCACCCCATACGGTGTAAGACCCATGACTATTTTTACCAATCTCATCACGACCGCTTGACTGGTTTCTATAAAGCTAAATATACGCTCCTTATGTCTAGAGTCCTCCTGACTGACAAGTAAAGCCGCTATTCCAAACAATAAACCAAAAATGACTACTGCGATAATTGAAATACTTCTGGACTGACTTAGATCTCTGAAAATATTCGTAGATACCATGCTAGTGAGTAATTCCGGGATACTCAGATCGGCAACACTATCCTGCCGTGACTCCAGAATCTCTGCGCGAGCCGCTTCCCGCTCACCCAGGTTGAATTCTGTCGCGTCAAGACCAGTGATTGAAGCCATAAAGATTCCGACCAAAGCCGCTATCATAGTTGTAAAAACGAGAATGCCAACCACCGACCCCCCAATCCTACCCAACGATTTTATTTCGTCCACCTTCAGAACTGCCGCGATCATGGTGACTAAAATCAAAGGTATGATAATCATGCGCAGTAAGTTAACAAATGAATTTGCAACAATATTCGTCCATTCAATCGTTTCATGGGATACACGATGGTCGGTCCCAAAAAATATTTGAAGATATGCCCCAAAGACCGTGCCAATTAGGAGCCCCACTAGCACAAGTTTTGAGAGTCCAATTTCTCTCTTACTAAGTTGGAAGATAAAACTTAGCAAGCCAGTAAATATCACGAGATTGAAAATTGTGAGGAAAGACATTTTTTTGCCTCCTTTTTAATTGTAGGAACGTTCTTGTTCTGGTGTTGATTTTCTATAAACTTTTATCTAGTTAAATTAACCAGTTAAACCTTACTCCCAGTATATAGATAGTACGTTAAATGACCAAGAGTTCACTAGATTTGACTTCAGGTACTTCCAACGATTCAGAGACGATAATCCCAATAAAGCCAATTACTCTGTACGATCTCTTGTCAAGCATGTTAAAACTTAGTGCTAAACCAGTATGATAGAGTTTCTGATAGGTATACAAGGGAATCCGTTTAGTTAATAGCCGCATAGTTATATGCTGTGTTACCAGAATTAGGAGATCGCTCGAATGATAAGACCAAGAATAATTCTTCGACCTTTCACGCTCGGGGCTTTTTCGGCTATTTTGTTTTTTGCTACACTTCCGACAGTTTCTGCTGACGAGGTCGGCGACTTATTAAATCGAGCCGCGATTGTAGATATCTTGACTCAGTATTCTTACCGATGGGACAGTAAAGATTCTGCAGGCTTTGCAGAGATCTTTACCCAAGATGGAATCTTGGAGCGATGGGGCAACGGTGAAAGAATTGAAAGTGCCACGATAAAAGGCAAAGACGCTATTTTTGATTATGCTAAAACCGCCCATGAAGGGAGGTTGGCCGACAGACAGTCTCGCCACCATTTCTCCGGCATCGTATTTATTGAATTAACTGAAACAACCGCTATCACCGAGAATATGGCTTTGATTACTCATCAAACTGTAAATGATTCCTCTGCATTCATAAGAAGTTCAGGCTATTATCGGAATACTTGGAGGAAAACAGCGCAGGGTTGGCGGATAAGTAAGCGTATTCTAAAGGTAGACGTTGGCGGGAAATAACCGGGACGACGCAACTGTGCCGCTTGTCAAATTATCTCTTACCATTATTTTGAATATATCAAAAAGGCAAAAGTTGTGACTTCAGAACAAAACAGGGTTTCATCTGCTCTCAATGACGATTCAACGATGCAAGGAAACAAGTTATCAGCATCGTCTAAAAAGACTGATAAAGTCATTGAATCCTACAAAAGCCCGTATTATCGATATCTTGTTCTCGGCATTCTTACTGCAGTCTACGTCTCTAACTTTGTTGACCGCCAGGTTATTAATGTATTAGCACAATATATCATCGACGATCTACAGATATCTGATGGCCAATTTGGAATGTTATCTGGTTTGGCATTCGCATTCATCTACACAACTCTAAGCATTCCCATAGCAAGGTGGGCAGACATTAGTAATCGACGAAACATAATTGCGATTTCAGCTGCAATATGGAGTGTCATGACCGCGCTTTGCGGCCTCGCACAAAACTTCGCCCAATTATTCCTTGCACGATTTGGTGTAGGCATCGGTGAGGCGGGCGGCTCTCCACCCTCTCACTCAATTGTATCCGATATTTTTCCAGCCGAGCAGCGGGCGACGGCGCTCTCGATATACTCCCTCGGTGTATACGGGGGAATCCTAGTAGGCACCGTTGGAGGCGCTTATCTAGTAGAGTACTTCGATTGGCGCACCGCTTTTGTAGTAGTCGGCTTACCTGGTGTTCTTCTCGCCCTGTTGGTTCGACTAGTGGTAAAAGAACCACCCAGAGGAATGGCAGAATCTCGACCTGATGTCCAACCCCCGGGGTTTTCTAGTGTTGTAAGATTCTTGTGGGATCGCAAATCTTTTAGGCATCTTTCTCTCGCATGCGCACTGCATGCGTTCGTCACTTACGGGATAGGCAACTTTATGCCTCTCTTTTTGGGAAGGGTACACGGCATGCCGATACTTGATATTGGCTGGTATTATGGACTGATAGCAGGTATTGCCGGCTTATCGGGAACTTTATTTGGCGGTTGGTCGGCAGACTATATGGTAAAGAAAACAAAAAATCGAAGCTGGTATATTTTAATCCCTCTTGCCTCAACCATTATTGCTATTCCATTTGCTTTAAATACTTTCCTGTTGATGCCTAATGGCTACATCGCAGTTTACGCCTATTTTATTCCTACATTCTTTGGAGGATGGTATCTGGCACCTTGTTTGGCAGCTAACCACTTCTTAGTGGGAATTCGAATGCGCGCGATGGCATCGGCAATTTTACTCTTCATGTTAAACCTGATCGGCTTAGGTTTTGGCCCAATGCTTACTGGGTTCGTCAGCGATTATCTAACCCCCGAGTTCGGTAATAATGGGTTGCGATATGCTTTATCAATAACAATACTCGTAAATATTTGGTGCGCATTCCATTACTATTGTTGTTTAAAAACCATAAAACAGGACTTCGACCGAGCCCCAGCTTAAGGTAAAAGTAGATTGCTTTGGCCTCTCGCTAACTGAAACTATGCCTGCTAAATTGCCTCGAGTGCTTGCGTTAGCTTGCTAACACCAATAACCTCGAGTCCATCTGGCGCATTTTTTGGCACATTAGCGCGCGGAACTATGGCCTTTCTAAAGCCATGCTTTGCAGCTTCAATTATACGCTCCTGCCCCCCTGGAACGGGCCTTATCTCCCCAGCGAGTCCTATTTCACCAAAAACCACCAGATCTTTAGGTAACGGAAAGTCCCTAAAACTCGAGACAATTGCGAGCAATAGCGCCAAATCAGCGCTCGTCTCCGAGACTTTTACTCCACCAACAACATTTACAAACACATCCTGATCAGACATATACAGCCCCCCATGCCTATGGAGCACCGCTAACAACATCGCTAATCGATTTTGTTCTAGCCCGACAGTGACCCTTCGTGGATTTCCTAATGGGCTCGAATCGACTAAAGCTTGGATTTCAACCAAAAGAGGGCGAGTGCCTTCCCAAAGCACCATCACCAAAGATCCTGGGGAGTCTTCCTCCTCTCTAGCAAGGAAAATTGCCGATGGGTTTTTAACTTCAAGTAAGCCCTGTTCTGTCATGGCAAAAACACCAATCTCATTCACAGCACCGAATCGGTTTTTTTGACCTCTTAAAATTCGATACTTAGTCTCACTCCCACCTTCAAGCATCACAAAACAATCTATCATATGCTCTAGCACTTTAGGCCCGGCTAGATTCCCTTCCTTGGTCACATGCCCCACCAAAATCAAAACCGTATTAGTCTGCTTTGCATATTGAATCAAATAGGCGGCGCTCTCTCTCACCTGGGAAACACTGCCTGGGGCAGATGGCACTTCCGAACTGTGCATCACTTGAATTGAATCTACTACGAAAATTTCGGGTTTATGTTCCTGAGCCGCTTCACATATTTTTTCTACGTTGGTTTCTGCAAACATCTTTAAATGCTGTTCTGGAAGTTTAAGGCGTTTAGCCCTCATTCCAACTTGTTGAAGAGACTCCTCGCCAGTGACGTAAAGCGCCTTCTTGCCCGTCGCAGATAAATTACACATGATCTGCAGCAGAACCGTGCTCTTTCCAGCACCTGGATTACCTCCAACTAAGATAACCGAGCCCGGAACTAGGCCGCCACCCAGAACCCTGTCTAACTCGCCGATAGAACTTGAGTATCGTGGTAATGCATCAAGGTCGATGTTTGCAAGTGTTTGAACATCTGACGTTGCCCCGGCGTAACCATCTCGACGAAAGTCTGCGCTTGTTGCTGGCGATGAAGAAGACTTCCCGAGCTGAACCTTTGACAAAGTATTCCATGCTTTACACGCCGAACATTGCCCTTGCCACTGCCCATACTCAGCTCCGCAATCATTACAGACATATGCTATTTTAGATTTAGCCATGATTTATCCGCAACGGACCGACTGAACCTATTATGAATTTCCTGCTATACATAAGTCAGAGGCACACGCCTAGTAACTTTGCAGAACAGTTCATACGCAATTGTATCTGCATTGGCTGCGACTTCATCAGCGCCGAGTTCTCGACCCCATAGCACTACCTCATCATCTATTTGAGCATCTTGTATCTCTGATAGATCGATGGTAATCATGTCCATTGAAACACGCCCTATAACCTGCGTTCTAATTACCCGAGACGAAGTCTTAACGAGAACTGGTGTCCCGTTTCCAGCGGAGCGGGGATATCCATCCCCATAGCCTATTGAAACGGTTCCCACTCGCATATCTCTGTCGCAGACAAAAGTTGCGTTGTATCCGATAGCTTCACCAGCTAAAACCTTGTTTATCGATATCAATCGAGAAGACAGCGTCATAACTGAATGAAGCCCAAGATCTTGCCCGTCTCTTTTAGCAAGGGGTGAACTACCATAAAGCATGACACCAGGCCTCACGTAATCTCGATGAGCCCGAGGCACCGTTAATATACCAGCTGAGGCCGAAATGCTGACCTCTAATTTATTATCGAATTCTTGCGCAACTGCTTCTTCGGCTTGCATAAAACGACTGAGCTGCTTATCCGTAAAGGAAAGAGATTTTGGATTATCCATGTCGTCAGCGTAAGCAAGGTGCGTCATGAAAACTATTTCAAGACTTGGTATTGATTTGAATGAAAAAAGGGCTTTCTTGCAATCTTCAGCCGACATGCCGAGTCGATTCATACCAGAATTCATCTTTACCCAGAAGCGAGCGGCCCCATCCATTGGCTTTAAACTCATCAACTCAAGTGCTATTTCAACTTGGTAATATGCATGTATAACTGGCTCTACATTCAACTCCATACACAAACGAAGCTCTTCCCTGTTCACAAATCCATTCATCAACAAAATTGGTCGACCTAATTTTAGACCATGTAGCTCGATTGCCTCTTGAATCGTTGCGACTGCAAAACCAGTAACCCTTGCTGGTGATTCAAGTGCCGATTTCGCAATCTGCTCAACACCATGCCCGTATGCATTAGATTTCACGACAGGGAAAATTTTTGAGTTAGGACTAAGCTCACTTACAACAGCGAGATTTTTTTTAAACGCCTCCAGGTCAATTTCCGCCCAAACTCGCCTCGTTGTCTCAATCATCTCTTCCCGAGCCTTCCTCTTTACCCGTGAGTGAAACTATCGTCATACCTAGGCGGAGCATGGTTTTCAAACCTGGTAAATTGCCCAAGAAAACTTAGTCGAACCATTCCTATTGGACCGTTACGATGTTTGCCAATAATCACTTCAGCGACCCCTTTATCCGGTGTATCTTCGTTATACACTTCATCTCGATAAATAAAGGTTATAAGATCAGCATCCTGCTCGATAGCGCCAGATTCTCGCAAATCCGCCATCATGGGGCGCTTGTTGGGCCTCTGCTCTAAACCTCGGTTCAATTGGGAAAGAGCAATCACCGGACAGTTAAATTCTCTAGCTAACTGCTTTAGGGATCGTGAAATAGCCGAAATCTCCGTCACACGATTCTCAGTAGTCCCCTTGATTTGCATCAACTGAAGGTAGTCAACAACTACCATACCAAGCTGACCTTCATGATCTCTTGCGATCCTGCGAGCTCTGGCCCGCATCTCAGTGGGGCTTACGCTAGCACTGTCATCAATAAAAAGGGGCCTATCTTTTAACGCTTTAGCAGCTTCGTTAAAATTAGGCCAATCATCCTCTGAGAGCTTACCCGTCCGAAGCTTAGTTTGGTCTATGCGGCCAATAGATGAGAGTAATCTAAAAATTAAAGATTCCGCTGGCATCTCCAAACTAAAAACCAGCACCGGTTTGTCGTAGTTCAAAATAGCATGTTCTACCAGATTCATAGCGAACGCGGTTTTCCCCATGGACGGCCGGCCGGCCACGATGACAAGGTCCGAATTCTGCCACCCAGAGGTCAGATCATCTAAATCTTTATAACCACTACCCAAACCGGTTAAATTGCCGTCAGAACCTGACAACTCATCTATCCGATCAAGCGCCTTTTCCAAGAGAGGGTTGATAGGTATGGGGCCACCTTCTTGAGGTCTTTCGTCGGAAATGTTGAAAACTTGCCGCTCGGCTTCATCAAGAACCTCATTAGCCTTTTTGCCACTAGGGCTGTATCCACTTTCTGCAATTTTATTTGCAACAGAAATCAATTTTCTAAGAATCGATCTTTCTCTAATGATCTCTGAATAAGCTTTAATGTTCGCAGTTCCTCTGGAACCACTGGCTAGCTCACTAAGGTAGTCTAATCCTCCTGCGGCTTCTAATTCATTGAGACTGTCTAGCGATTCAACTAAAGTCACCACATCAATAGGCTTACTTGCCTCACTTTGCCGCGCCATTACTTGAAAAATTAGCTGATGCTCGGGCCTGTAGAAATCCTCTGACAACAATATATCAACTACATTATCCCACTCACTGTCGTCAAGCATCAGGCCGCCAAGAACCGCCTGTTCCGCTTCTACGGAATGGGGAGGTACCTTGAGAGCCGTCAAGTTTTTAGGTTGCTTATCAAGCTCTCGGGTTTTCGTTTCAGAAGAGTCTGACATTTAAGAAAATCGAGGAAAAAGAATTGCGTTCCAGTTTACAGAATGACATCAAAATAGGAAAGCCGGAGATCAGCGAGGAAATAGATTTGCCTTCGAGGCACCTTATTCCGAAGAGTCGGTATTAGCGTCGTCTTCTGAAGAGCTCTTCTCTAAATCCTCGTCAGACTCATCAAGCTCTTCAATAACACTGCCGTCATCACTCACTGCAGCACTCGACTGAAGACCGATAACTGACAAAGAAATTGAAGCACTCACGTCATATCCGAGATCTAGGGAAATATCAAAGTCTCCCAAATCCCGAATTACTCCATGAGGCATCAGCACCTCTGCTTTCACAATGTCCGCCCCGGATTTTGCGTTTATTGCCTCAGCCACTTCTCGGGTGCCAACAGATCCAAAAAGTTTACCCTCATCACTCGCATTAACTTCAATAGTCAAACTAAGCTCACTAACCTTTGCTGCACGTTTTTGGGCTTCAGCGACTTTAGCATCATGTGAAGCTAGGAGCTCAGCCTTGCGCTTTTCAAAGTGATCTAAGTTATCTTTTGTTGCAGGAATAGCCTTACCCTTAGGGAAAAGAAAATTTCTCGCGTACCCAGATTTAACGTTCGCGGTATCACCGATTTCCCCTAATTTTCCTATTTTTTCCAGCAAGATTACGTTCATTGTTAGACCTCACGCAGCCTTAATTTATTTATAAATTTCTTTAATTCGATAACGAACATTTGAAGCCCGATCTATACTTGTTTAACACGTCCTCTAAAATCATACCAACTGTCTATCACGGCCAGCAAAGCAACCAATCCAAATGTTACTGGCAACAAAATATAAAACACTACCAGAGCAGTGACAGGAATGTTTCGTTTAGCACATATCGCATGGACCAACCCAATTCCTGAAAAAACTAATGGGAGCCTGAAATAGCCATACCAGGTCTCCGGTACAAGAATTCCGAAACTAGCTAAAATCATACAACTCACCAGAAACAGCGTTAGCCTATGCCCTATCCGCAGTTGATGAAATTCTTTCTTAAAGCCACCAGGATTATACAACCCCGCCTGCATCCATCGGGATAACATTGTTAGCCCTATTGAAAGAGACATATAGCTCGAAGCGAGACCGCTGATCACGAGATTTCTTATGTTTTCCCCTTGCAGAACCTCCGCGTTATTTTGCACGAAACTTTGTACCTGCTGAAATAATGTATCAAGGATAGCAGGTTGTATCCGAAAATATGTTTCAATTGCCAAACCTACTCCGATTGCTGCAGCGAGAGTGTACTCCCATGAATTTGTAGCCCGCAACGTTGAAGCTAAACCGCAAATTCCGGCCATTATCATCAAAGGTGCTATGTCGCCGGTTAGTGTCCATCCAACGAGCGGTAATACTGCCCAAATTGCAATCCCAAATGTTTGCCCGAAACCTTTTCGCAACACCAACAAACCTACCAACGCTGGATTCAGTAAATTAATTAGCGGCAGCACGCCTAAAAGCATCGTGGCAATAACAGCCTGCACCTTACCCTTCATTACGAACCGAGCAAGCCCAAGCATTTTAAGAGCCTTTCATCTAAACCTGGTGACTATCCGTGTATGGAATCAATGCTAAATAGCGCGCGCGCTTTACAGCTGTTGCAAGTTGACGCTGATAACGAGCTTTCGTTCCAGTTATCCGGCTAGGCACAATTTTTCCGGTCTCCGAAACATACGCCTTCAGCGTCTCTAGATCCTTATAGTCGATCTCTTTTGTGCCTTCAGCTGTGAACTTACAGAATTTACGCCGTCTAAAATAACGTGCCATATTTCTTTACCTTTCTGGGTTTATCTATTCAACTATCCTTCTTCAGAAGTTTCTGGCTCTTCAGGAGTTTCTGGCTCCTCAATCACTGATTCCTCTGCGCCCATATCTTCTTCAGAACCTGAAGTTACCTCTGAAGAGACTGGCGCTTCACTCGGTTCTGCGGGCTCCAGCGGAGCTGATTCTTCTTCCGACTGCCTCTTGTGCTCCACTCGAACTCTACGCTCTTTACTCTCTCGTTCGCCTTTCAGAATAAAAGACTCTTCAGTGATTGCGTCTTTGCGCTTAATTATCAGATTCCGCAGCACTGCATCGTTAAAACGAAACAACGTATTTAGTTCATCCAAAACTTCACCGCTGCATTCGATATTCATCAAAACATAGTGCGCTTTATGGATTTTATTGATGGGATACGCGAGCTGTCGTCTGCCCCAATCCTCCATCCGGTGAACGTTACCACTATTTTCCGTCACAAGTTGGGTGTAACGTTCAATCATCCCTGGAACCTGCTCAGACTGATCAGGGTGGACTAAGAATACTACTTCATAGTGTCTCATAGAGACTCCTCATGGTTTTGGCCTCCCATCGAACACTAGCGTGCGTGGTAAGACAAGGAGTAAGTTGTGTGCATATACGCCCCACTATTTAAAGTGGAGGCGGGATTTTAGAGATTTTAGGCTAGTGATGCAACTAAAAAAACTAGTGCGGCTCGATAGAGCGCTGCCTAACCGCCTCGAACAAAGTGACGCCAGCCGCCACAGAGACATTTAGACTACTTAGCTCACCCGCCATAGGAATTGAGAGCAAGAAATCACACTTCTCTTTTGTTAATCTTCGCAATCCACTGCTTTCAGAACCCAAGACCAAAGCAACAGAGCCTTTAAAATCATGTTCAAAAATCGATTTTGGCGCTTTGTCGTCGGCGCCAACTATCCAGAAGCCCTTTTGCTTCAACTGTGTTAGAAATCGCGCTAGATTTGTTACAGCGACTACGCTAACCGTCGCCGCAGCGCCACTCGCCACCTTTCGAACAGTTGAGTTTAAAGGAGCAGAATTGTTCTTGGGTACGACCACATATTTTACACCGGCCGCATCTGCAGTCCGAAGACAGGCCCCTAAATTGTGCGGGTCTGTTACAGAATCTAAAACTAGTAAGAGCTCTGATTTATTTTGTTCAACGTTATGCAAAAGTTGGTGTTCAGAGAGACCAACTGGCGAAGCTTCCAAAGATGAGTGAGTAAATGCTGCTACCCCTTGGTGTACTCCCTGCACTTGACTCTCTAATTCTTGTCGGGACACCTTAAGAACCAAAACATTCGCGTTTGTCGCAAGATTTATTAAATCTGATAAACGTTTACTTGTTTTATCAAGCGATACAATAAGTCGTTCGATAGAATTAGGATCTTTCCTTACCAACTCAAAGACGGCATGAAAGCCTATCGTAATTTTGGAGCTCATGATGGGGCTCAATCTCTATTTATCCACCTTAAAAAGGATTGTTCAACTTAGCCTAAAAATCCACAACTATTTTTTAGCTTTTCGATTTAATTTCTTTGAATTATGCTTCTTAGATTTTCTTTTATATCCAGCTCCTAGCTTTGACTCAGTCGGCTTACGCGATTTTTTTGTAGAGCCTTTTCTTCCCCTTCCTATCTTGTCTGATGCTTTCAAGGATTTTATTTTTAAGTCTATCTTCCTTTCTTGCACATCAACTCTTGCGACTTGAACTTCAATTTTGTCACCCAGCTTAAATACTTTTTTTGTCCTTTCACCCTCTAAAATATACTTGTTCGGGTCATAATGATAATAATCGTTATGGAGATCAGTCACATGGACTAGACCCTCAATGTATATTCCATCGAGTTCAACAAAAAGGCCAAAGCTTGTCACTGAAGTTATGGTCCCAACAAACTCCTCTCCCAACCGCGTTTCCATATATTCGCACTTCAACCAATCTAACACACTATAACTTGCAGAGTCGGCTCTTCTTTCTGAGTTGGAGCACTCCAAGCCCAAGGACTGAATTTCTTCCTCAACATAGGGATAAATCTTCTGTTTTTTAATTCTATTCTTAGGATTTTTATTTCTTAAATGCGGACTCGATTTGCTTTGCACCAAATATCGAATAGCCCGATGCACTAATAGATCGGGGTACCGTCTAATCGGTGAAGTAAAATGGGTATATGTTGGAAATCCCAAACCAAAATGCCCGATATTCTTTAATTGATATACAGCCTGCATCATGGACCTAATTAACATGGTGTGTAATAAGCGACTATCTGCGCGACCGCTGGTCTTTGATAAAAGCTTCGAATAATCTGCTGGGGTCGGTTTTCCACCGCCGCCCAGATTTAATCCCAAACTACTCAAATATTGCCTTACGTTATCTAACTTTTCAGGATTAGGCCCCTCGTGGACTCGATAAAGGGCGGGAACCTTAAATCGCTCCAGAAGTTGAGCTGCAGATATATTCGCGCACAGCATGCATTCCTCTATTATCTTATGCGCTTCATTTCGAGAAACAGGTAAAATTTCTTTTAATTTCTTGTTTTGCCCAAAAACAATTCGTGTCTCCGTTGACTCGAACTCCATAGCACCATCAGCATCTCTTTTTGTTTTCCTCGCATGAAAAAGGGAGTATAGGTTTTCAAAATGAGGCACTAACTTAAAATATTTTTTTCGCAATCTCGTGAAAGATTTTTCTTGAATTTCGTTCTCCGGTTTTTGCAGAATATCTGCAACCTCTGTATAAGTCATTCGCGCATGCGAGTGAATAATCGCCTCATAAAAACAATAATCGGCTATCTCACCACCCTTAGAGATCTCCATTTCACAAATCATAGATAGCCGGTCTACATTTGGCTTTAGCGAACATAACCCGTTCGAAAGAGCCTCTGGAAGCATGGGAATGACATGCCCAGGAAAGTATACGGATGTACCTCGGTTTCTTGCTTCACGATCAAGCGAACTGTTTATCCCAACATAATGAGAAACATCAGCTATGGCTACGTACAATGTCCAACCGCCTCTTTGATGCTTGTGAGCAAAAACTGCATCATCGAAGTCCTTTGCGTCCTCCCCGTCAATGGTAACGAAAGGAACATCTCGAAGATCAAATCTGGCTTCTTTTTCTTTTTTTTCTACCTCCTTTGGGATCCCACTTGTTTCCCTGGTCACGGACGCCGGCCACAGATAAGGCAGATCAAAACTTCTGATTGCTACGTCAACTTCTAAACCTGGAGTTGTAACATCTCCTAAGACCTCCTTTATTCGGCCAGTTGCTTTGCTCCGTCTATCGGGATAACTCAATAATTCCGCTACCACAAAATCGCCATCCTGAGCTTTCCCACACTCGTCCTCTGAAATTAATATTTCATGATTTATACGTTTATTTTCTGCGATGACAGAAGCAAAGCTTTTTTCTTTATAAAAGCGGCCAACAATTTCGGAGAACCGACGCTGTAAAATTTCTACAACCATGCCCTCTTTTCTGCCTTTTTGATCAAGTCCCCGAAATCTAGCTAGAACCGTATCGCCATCAAATAATCTTTTCATTTCGCGGAGGCCAAGGAACAAGTCATCGCCACCTTCGTCTGGAATAAAGTAACCGGCGCCGTCCTTAATTCCTTGAACTACCCCTTTTTGAAACTCCAAACGGTTTGGCAAACAGTATC
>PALS01000047.1 GCA_002706615.1 Methanobacteriota archaeon | reverse complement strand
GAATTTATAGGCACACTATCAGCATCTAGTGGGTCATGTGCACATAGTATCTCCATCTCATTAGACCAACCATCATCATCAGCATCATCATCATAAACATCTGGAATGCCATCGCCATCAAAGTCAGTTAGTACTCTAATGATAACTTCGAAGGTTCCGCTTTGTCCAGAATTAGTATTGTTAGCCCAAATGGTATAGGTAGTTGTTTGAGTAATTTCTGTTGGTGTTCCAGTAATAATTCCTGTAAATGTTGTTGAGCGGCTAGGCATATTTCCACTGAAATCTAGTCCCAATGGTAACGCAGGATAAATTTCCCAAGTGTCGATATCTCCGCCAGCAGTAATAGGTATCAGTGGGTCCATTTGTGAATTGTTTGCCAATTCGAGATTGTTTGACAAATAAACCAAAATGATAGAACGGTCGTCACTGGGATCTTCGATATCACAAATTCTATCTTGGTCTAAATCACTCGGATAATCTGATCCATTGGTTTCATTTGTACCACAATTGGATTCATCAGTATTACTCCAACCATCATTATCCATATCACTATCATCAATGTCAGGTATACCATCCAAATCTGTATCTTGTAATACGGTTATTGTTACTGTAGCAATTCCATAATCTTCAACTCCTGTTGCATTTATGGTATACACTGTTTGATTTGAGAGAATGCTTGGTGTTCCATATATTGTTCCATTATTAGTCCCAAAGAATAGTCCCGAAGGAAGTGTAGGCTCAATCGACCAAGAGACTACAGCCGCACCCGAGGTTGAAGGGTATAGTGACATCATTTGCGAGAATACCGCCAATCGAGCATTATTGTAAGGGTAGTTGATGAATACACCAGTTCCATTTATTGTAATCTCTAAGACCACACTGGCTGAACCACCTGAATTATTAGCCCAGATTGTATAATTTGTAGTTGGAGAATCAACGAATGCAATTCCGACAATAGCTCCATCTCCCCGCAAACTCAATCCAGTAGGTAGGTCTGGAGAGACCTCCCAAGAAGAAGGCACTCCACCTGTACTTACTGGTACAACTGGAGTCACAGGTACGTCCTTGAAGAATTCAAATTCGTTATCAGGATATGAGATTACAGGCACGGGTTCATCGATTGTAATTGTGAATAATTCACCACTGCTACAAACATTCCAACTATTGCAAGAGCGAATCTTAAAATTCGCAGTACTTTGATTGACATTTGGAGTTCCGCTGATATGTCCTGTTGCATTTATTTGCAATCCTGATGGCAATGGTGGATATGAGGTGAAATGGTGCAGATTCGCAGAATTTGTAATCCCGGTTGGTGCAATCGGAGTGATTGCTGAACCACGAACAAGATTTTGAGTTTTGTCTGAAGAATCATATGTCACTACAGGTGTTGCAGGTGAAATACCAAATGTGATTTGTATCGACATTTCCCTAGTCCAAGAATAAGACGATGTTGAATATGTTCTTGCTGTCAAGGTATATGTCATATTTTGAGTATCAGCACAACCCAAAACAGGTGTTCCTGAGATTACTCCTGTTGCTGTGTTAAATGACAAACTACAAGGTAGCGCCGAACCACCGAATTGACCCTGACTATCATTTAATTGCCAAACCAGTCCTCCACTTGAATAGGTAGAGTATTCGCCAATTGCAGAGAAACTGGAATAAGTTCCCTCTGATGGACTAGTGTAGGCAATCTCATGGTCAATTCCACCCCAGAACCGAATTAAAATTCGTTGTGAATTGGGTAAAGTTCCAAGATAGGAGTAACTTTCTAAAGTATCTGTAGAAGAACCTGTGTAAGTAATGAGGTTATCATTATTGGTTTTAGCAACAGCAAATAGAGCCTCATAATTATCTAAACCAAAGTCATGTATTACCGGATCTCTATCACTATTCGAAGAAGACGAATTGTATGCTAACTGACTATCTTTATCGATTCCAATAAATCTCCAATTATTGGCAGGATTCCTATCTAAGATGAAATGTGCAATGTCTTGTGAATCAACTACAACTTGATAGTTTTGTGATGCGTAGCCAAAGTTTCTGTTAGCGCTAAGGTCCGAACCTGCACATGTACAATCCAAGTAATATGATTGGACATTACCTGAATTATGATCGATAATCGATGAAGTAAACCATTCTTCGTACTGATGAGTAACACCTGTATAAATCGTAGTACCCGCAACATTGAGATTATCAGAAAGATAACTATTGGTAGATTCTGTTAATCCAATTATCAAAGAATCATCACTAAACTTATCCATTACCATGGTCAAAAGCCCATCACTTCGCGAACCTGTAGCCGTCATCAAAGTAATATTTTCAGCCCATTGCCAATTACCTGAAGCATCGCTATGCGCTACATATCCATACCTCATCCCACTGGTGTAAGACTGATAGGCAGAAAATGAACCAAAATTGACCTCTTTTCCATTTGGTACCATTCCTGCAGTACTTACAGTCCCATCGTTATGAAGGATTACTTGAGAGTCTTCTAATTTGTAATTATTATTATTTGGACAGTCATTGGCAGTATATTTTCCTACCGAAATCCATTCGATAACACCGCTAGAATCAATCTTGGAAACCCAAGGCTGATATCTGTTCAAACAGGTTCCAAATGGACCGACAGATACACCACCAAATGACAAATCATCATTAGGAACATATGCTATTGAAGAGATTGCAACATCTCCTGATGATTTGTCTAATGACATTGAACTAGTGACTAGATCTAATTCACTTCTAGAAGTAGATGATGGGCTTTCAGTCTCGATTACCCATTGTAAATTGCCGTAATAATCCCATTTAGCAAGCAATACTGTTTCGGTAGCAGGGTCATTGATTACAATTGATTCGAAATTAAATGTGATTGGATAATTAGCTGAATTTTGTGCTGAAAACAAAGCATAAATATTTCCTGAATCATCTACATCTACATCATTAATCGTAGCAGTTGGACCCACTTGTATATTCTTGGCCCACAGATAATCTCCTGAATTTGAACGCATCGAGATTACAATATCATCCGAATCGTGATAACCTCCTGCTGCAATTCCATCAATATTAATGTGAGAACTGGCAGATTGATATTTTTCCATTGTTACAATTTCTCCAGAACTTGTGAACGCAGTCTTAGAATGGTAGTTATTCTGTTTATTGTGAGTCCCCTGATAACCAATATAAATCGGAGATTCCATCAAAGATTTAATGGTGATATTTGTACTCCATGAATCGACATCTGAAGTTGTAGAAATCATATATGTTGCTCCTGCAAAGTCTGCATTTGCCACTCTGCCGCTTATTTCTCCAGTTGTTGAATCCAAGTGTAATCCACTAGGAAGTGCCGGACTAATTGAAATTGAAGTAGGGTTTTTAGCGACCATTTCTGGAATATAACTTACATTAAGTTCCTGTTCAAAAATTATTTCTGAATCACCATAGTCCAATACTGCCACTTCTTTCATATCGCATATTCCATCGCCATCATGGTCTCCAGGAATAGAAGTATTATCCAATGCAGTATTACGGAAGTCTCCAAAGTATGCAATTTGGTTATATCTGTAATAATAATTTGACCCCTCTAAAGGCGACCAATAGATCCATGGATCTTCGCCATCATCCAATTCGATTGTTAAACCGGCATGGCTTTGAGAATAACTGCTTGAGTAACTTGATAGATCTATGACTTTAGTTGTACTTTGGCTATTTGATGACCCTGACATGAATGTATAGTATGCTGAACGATTAGCAGTATCAACCCAAGCAATATGGACATTGTCACTCGAATCTAACTTTAAGCTGACCCCAGTATTTCCAGAAGGCGTGTTTTCATTGAAACGATTATTCCAACTTGCGCCATCATAAAAATTGTATGAAAGACTAGATGATGCGTCTGTAGAATGTGAACCTTTCATCAAAACAACATGCGGTTGTGAGCTAGAATCAACTCTCAAAACTGAACGCCCAGGCGCTACATCTGCCTTTGAACCAGGGAAAGAATTGATTCCACTATTCCACGAAGAAGATGATGTATCATAAATCCAAGTATAAATTCTCGATGCTTGCTCATGATAAGCCAAAAGATGTATGTCTCCATTCATATCAATTTCAATCTGCTTATACAAATGATCACTAGCACTTGTGCTTACTCCGGCAGGATATTCGATATAAGAAATAGCACCTGAGTTTTGAACTTCAACTATTGAATCATATTGAGTCATGTATACTGTTCCATCGCCAGATAAAGATAGATCGTGGTGATCATTTTGATGACTAGAATTGAATGTATGCTTAGTCTGATGCGTTAATGTTGAGGCTGTAAGTGAACTATATTCTGAATAGTACAAAATTTCATCATTTACCCAGTATATTCCATTACCATAGTTTTCTGAATCATAGGATATTTGACTAGATCCTCCAATGTACTGATTACTACTATGGCCTTGATCAAGTGCCAAATTAGACTCTGCAAAAGCGAAGATTCTAGTGTATCTTGAATTTGCATCAAGACCAGATAATTGGAATTCATAATTATCATTGGCCATAAATGAAATTCCAGACCTATAACCATTGGAATGGTAGTAAGAACTTGTTGTTGTAGTATGAATATTTGTTGAACCCCACTCTTGGCGTTCACAGGATGATTCCTCTAAATCACTCCATCCATCGTTATCATCGTCACTATCGACCATATCGCAAATCCCGTCGCCATCCCAATCTACAGGTTTACTATTAGATTGCTTAGGATTAGACAGGCATGCAATCTCGTCGGTATCGTTCCAATTATCATTATCATCATCCAAATCTTCTACTAAAGTAGTATTACAGTTTGAATAAATCAAATCAGGCATTCCATCGCTATCGGTATCCAATACAGCACATGAGTCTAATCTGAAATCATCATCCTCATCCAGAGTTCCATCATTGTCGTCATCAGTATCCCAGTGGTCAATTGTGCCGTCTAAATCGTAATCAGTTGGACGCATATGCAAATCGGTTGGAGCAAGATTAGCCCCCATCTCATTAGCTTGGTCTCCAATATTGTCTGTGTTTTCATGACCAGTCCTTCCGCCAGATCCATACCCCCAACAGTAGACTTCATTGTCAAGCATAGCAGCACAAGTCGAAGTCGATGTTAAAGCAAGTAATTTCGCACTGCCTTCTAAATCGACAGCGTTCAAGAATGGTAATTCGCTTGAATGATCACCCAAAGAGTTAGTGTTTCCATAACCAAGGCGACCAACAGTTCCATATCCCCAACAATATACTTCTCCTGAATTAGAGATTGCACAAGAGTGATCATTCGCTGATTCGACATCAGACATTATTGTTCCATTGAAATTAATTGGTTTTGCAGTTTGTATGTCGTTATTGGTACCAACAGATGATGTTGAACCAGTCCCTAATTGTCCATTATATCCAGTACCCCAACAAACAATATCTCCTACATTGGTCGATGGAGAAGTAGTTTCATGCAGTTCAGTTGTCGCACCTACAACCATACAAGCAAAGTCATGTGCAAAAGATAAATCCGAACTTATGATTCCATTGAAGTCATAAAATACAATTGGATTTGAGCTAGTCTGACTGATGTAAGAGCCTTGACCCCAACACTTGATTGCTCCAGTAACTGAAGTTGCACACATTCCACCTCCGTTATGAGGTGATGCATACAAATCTATGAATTTACCAGAGGTTGAGTATTCTAGAGTAGTCGCAGGCCCCTGTCCGTAGCTGGTACTTGACGAAGCAATTGCCCGTTCTGAATTACGACCCATACAATATATTTCTCCATCTGTTTTCAATACACAAGTAACATCATATGCAGCAGCAACCTTACTTACATCGTTACAAAATGCGTTGACTAACCTAGGTATAGGTTCATGATTGGCAACGGAACCTGAGTAGAGGGTTTGTCGGTAATTATTGTAACCCCAGCACATAACCTTTCCATTCATGCTACTATCTGCGCTAGATTGCACAATAGCACAATTGTGAAATGATCCTACACTCAGTTGTGTTGCAGTAACATTTGCTCCTAAATCGATATATGGCAAATTAACACCCATCTCATTGATATCATCTCCAAGTTTTATCGAATTCCATTGATTCCCACCTATGCCCAATTGCGCTTGTTGATTTGACCCCCAGCACTTAATCAATCCTTGACGAGATAATGCACATGTGTGATCGGCTCCAGATTGAAGGTCTACGATATCATAAGGTGATTGTGAAGAATCTGACAAATTAATTCCATCCCCGTTGCTATCTTCTACAGGGGCATTTGAAAGGGTTGTAACCGCACCTGATGTCGTGTATCCAACCGCAGTATCATCACCCCAGCAAATTACTGTTAACACTTGAGATGAATTTTCAAACAATCCACAAGTAGAATCAGTCGAATGCTCGATTACAATTTGCTTTGCAGTCAATCCAGAAGGTACCGATATTGTCTGTGGTGTACTGTATGCTGTGGCCGTACTAGAGCCCTGTCCAAATGAACCAGACTCTTCTACACCCCAACATTCGATTGTATTCTCAACAATAGCACATGCATGNGATTCACCCATNGCNATNGAATAAATTCGGTCACCNGCAGTGCCTAAGNCAACAATAGTTCCATTATNAGATGGAGATGAAGATCCCAAAAGTAATTCACCTGAGCGACTATTACCTNCAGAATCANTCCAATTATCTCTTTGGCCCCAACATACTNCTTGAGTACTATTATCCATAATAGAACATGNTGTGTCATATCCTGCNGTTACTGTGCGTACGTTATTTGNTCCATATNCAANATCAACTTTCACAAANGAACTCGAGTTTGTNGTTGTAGTACTTGAGTTACCAAGCACCATTCTATCACTTCCGCCATTGTAACCCATNCACCAAACTTCATTCAGATGATTTGTTACACATGTGTGGCGTTCTCCAGCTACTACTGTATCAATTAATCCACCAACATTGGCATTCATTACTTCTGGCTCGTCGATAATTCCGCCACTTTCAATTCTGAATCCNGTTCTAATCTGAATATTATCTACTGCAACATAATCTCCANTAGCATCATTAACAGCAGTTCCATCCTTGATGAAAGACCATCTTAGCGTATGTAATCCAGAACTTATGCTTCCATTAAAATTAGACCAACCACTCATTTGACCCTTGGATGAATTAACTTCAACACCATCTATTGAAAATGATAGNCNATCATTACATGAATTTAGAGTTGGACAGGTATCGGTTTTGTAATCGAAAGAATATAGCCCGTTTGTAAACATCTTAGTGATTGAAAATCCAATATCGGTACTAGATGCATGGCCGTTAGACCTAATCGAACTACTCCCTGATGATGCATCGGATGAATCCAGAGACCATTGAGTGGCAAATGCACCAGTAGTACCCTCTAAAGTCCAATCTGTTGAAATTGATGGGTTTTCAAAATCGTCATCATAACCTGCTGATTGATCGACGACATAATATTCACCAGTCTGTGAATCACTACCTTCTCCCCAACAGTATAAACTGCTAGATGCGGTAGTTACACAGTTGTGATTTGCACCGGCTGCTAAGTTTACTGCTAACTCGTTATTTGGTAATGTAAGAAGAGTAGGAGATTCATAGGCAGAAACAGCACCGACTCCAATTTGACCTTTGTTGTTCCTTCCCCAGCAGAGAATTTCTCCTGAATCTGAAAGTGCGCACGCATGACGTTCCCCAGCATCTATATCTACAGCCTTGAAATTTGTTGGCCAAGATGAACTAGGATCAGAGCCTCCAAGTTGGCCATAGGCATTGAGACCCCAGCAATGGATATCTCCCCCATCTAATATTGCACATGCAAAATCAGCTCCTTGAGTTAGAACACTCGAATCTCCTACAGCAGATAAATCATTGATTGTATCCATGATGTCACAGCGTCCATCTTCATCAAAGTCGCTTGGAGTAGATGAAGAGTCCATACGGTCTGTTCCACAAGAAATTTCCTTCATTCCAGACCAGCCATCTCCATCAGCATCAACATACAAACCAGCGCCTGCAACTATTGGATTTGTNACAGTCCACAATTCACCAGAATTAACTAAGTGAAGAGAGGTGTAAACATATCCTGCTGAGTTGATAATCATTCCAAAGGAGTCAGCATTACCAGGCCAAGCAGATATTGCTTGACTATTCCATTGCCCATCATCAAGATTGAATAGAGTTGCTCCAGATGAATTATGAGTAAGCAAGACCCACGGAATACCATCTGAATCAATCTGTAAAATTACTTCACTGGAAGAATTATTTGTTACCATCACCGTTGTCCAAGAACTTGGACTAGAACAACTTGCTAAACAAGAAGAATAGTAGGTCTCATATGATGAGTCATTTGTATGTGCAACAGAAATTGAACCGTCTGGTGAAATATCAATACTGACCGCTAGATTACCATCAGAATTGGTTTGACTTGAGATCATAGCGAGATTGCCACTAGTATCAAAATAAATTAACCCCGAAGCATTGACAAATACGCCGTGAATATTATCGCTACTATCTATCACGGTATCCATATCTTTCAGTGTATTCTCTATAGCAGTTGAACTAACTTGAGACCAACTGGAAACAGAATTACAACCGCTAGAACATTCGTAATTACGTAAATTTAATTTTCCAGAATATAAGTTTAAGACATCGTTTGAATCGATAGTAAGTGAGAAATCCTCCAATGCATAAAGTCCAGTGAGAATTTCTTCAGTCCAAATTCCGTTAATCTTAGTAGTGTATGTGATTCGATTGGTATCACTATCCCGCATATGCACAATATGAGGAGTACCTGATGAATCGATAACTAAGTCTATATCAGCAATATTTGAATCGCTACCCAACGTTTCAACAGACCACATTCCGTTATCATAGGCAGCGAACTTGAGATTTCCATTACCTGAGTCATAGTATGCTATTGCTGGACATCCAGTAGTTGGGATTTCAACCATAGAAATTAAGTCGCCAGTATCGCTTGAATCAGAATCAAGCCTTCTGTCAAGTTCCTCTCTGTGCTCTGGAACTGCAAGAATATTACAAGAGTTCTCCTTGACTTCTTCATTCAATTGTAAATTTAATTCTGTAATGAAGGGAAGATCTGTTTGACCATCTCCTCTATCTTCAGTATCNCCATAACCTAACTGGCCGATTCCGTTAGCACCCCAACAGATTATGTCATTGTTACCTTGAGACTTTATGACACAATTTGAGCCTGCGCCTGCTTGGATTTCAGTAACCNNATATGCGTATCCCGCATTACCACTATTTAGGCGAACATAAGGAAGATTACTACCCATCCCATTGGTNGAACCNGGGCCTGTACCTCTGCTATCTTGGCTACCATAACCTAGTCTTCCATCAGCTCCATTACCCCAGCACTTTACCGNCCTGTAAGATGAATAGATAACTACAGCACAAACATGGTCNTCNCCAGCATCAATCTGAGAAACTTCATGGTCTAAGTCAGCGTTAGTCATTGAATTACCCATTGAACCACCAACACCATCTCCTACATTTGTGGTAGATTCAATTCCAAGTTGACCATAATCGTTCAGACCCCAACAATAAGCATAGTCGCTACCGCTATCGTCGATTATAGCGCAAGTAAATCCATCACCCGCTGTTATCGCACTTGCAGTGCCTGGTAAATCGATGAAAGCCAAATTGTTCCCCATCTCGCCTGCACCATCTCCGATATCGGTTGTAGAATCAAGACCCAATTGTCCGTTGTCATTTCCACCCCAGCAAGACACACTGCCATTGTCCCAGACAACACATGTGTGGTCCCAACCTAGTGCGAGACTATCTACAGTCCTCCCAGTTGGCACGGCTGTTACTTCGAAATTGGTCCCAATTTCTCCAGGAGCATCTCCTCTCTTGTCGGTATCTCCTAGACCCAGTTGCCCCTTGCTGTTATCTCCCCAGCAGATTAGGTCATTATTGTCCATAACAGCACAGGTATGGCTCTTTCCTGCTTCGATCATTGTTGCTGTACGTCCATTAGGAAATTGAAGGAATGGTAAGGTATCGCCTGTTTCAAGATATCCATCACCAAATCCACCATTGCTTGAAGAATATCCCAGACCTAGTACGGAAGACTCTCCCCAACACTTGACTGAACCGTTGGTGAATAGTGCGCAAGAGTGGCTTTTTCCGATCACAATTTTATCGACCGATGCGTTATTTCCTAGAATTACAAACGGCAGGTCAGTGCCAGTTTCATCAGCGCTATCTCCAATATTCTGAGTATTTCCTAAACCGAGTTGGCCTTCTGTACCGTTACCCCAGCACTTGATGTTACCAGATGCGCCAATAGCACATCCGGACTGTAAGCCGAATGCTAAAGAATCCGCATTTCCAGTGTTNCCAGCACTCATCACGACTTCTTCAGTTAGTATTTCATCGGCTGCGTCGCTCGATTCGAAATCTTGACCAGCAAACGGTGTCATGGGCATCAAGACCATGATTAGCGTTAGCATAAGGGCAGATGTTTGTAGTGAAACTGGGCGCATGCCTCGCGTACGCGTACGANGGACATAGTCTAAATCCCGTTCATGATAGGTTAGCCTAGTGGATTTATTATTTTTGATTCGGCAGATTGTAGGTGTTCACTGATTGTAGCTTGTTTAAGATCCAAAACTTTAGCAATATCACGTTGTGTGCAACCTCTTGGTCTACTGTAGTATCCCATCTCAATAGCTTTGTCAAGAACTATTTGCTGTTTTTCGGGTAAAACACCCATCAAGACAGGATTATGAATTGCTTCAAACCCTAATTTAACGCGAAATCCATCACCGACCAATTTAGAGATTTTATCTCGGATTTCTCTGATGGCTTTTTTGGTACCGCGTATGGTCATTGTCATACCTGTATGATTAACAAATGTTGGACTAATCCACCAGACCTCATCATTTTCTGAAAAAATTCGGGGTATTGGACCTTTTGTTAAGGCAATGACAAGTGCAGATTTTTCGGTTTGATATTTCACTTCTAAAATTTCAATCGCCTGATGTTGTTTTTTAAGAATTTCAGGATTATCAAATTCTAATTTTAGATAACAAATCATTCCTTGTTCTGTTTTTCCGATTTGAGTAAGAAACTCGAATACATGGAACGACTCATGTAAATTACCCCCTGGTAATTCATTAGCAGATTCTGTAGAAATTTCTAATTGCATATAACGCAAACCGCCAGCATCTTTTGAATTTTGAAAATCTGGATTATTAGAAATAAAGCATCAGCCCTATCTATCATGAACGGTTTTATGTTGATGAGATTATCGGTCCTAAAACGATGATTATTCAAAGATAGGAGGTCCTCTAATCAAAAATAGTATTCCGAGAATTAATAGTAAAACGCCACATATTTTGAAAATCCAAGGACCCTTATTTTCATCACTAAACATATCTGAAAGGAGATTACCAAAAAATGTCCAAGCGATCATGGCGCTAACGCAGAGAGTTACTGTTATTGAAATTATTACTGCGATTCCGACAAAACCTCCGCCTAATGGAGTGATAAATTGACTCATCATTAGAATGATAAAAGCCCATTCCTTTCCATTGACAAATTGCATTAGAACTCCAGTCCTGAAACCGAGTTTACCGCCATCTGTTGTTACTTTGATAGTGGATGGGTCAAAACGGTACATTACAACAGCCATAGTCGCTAAGAATGACAGCCCAATCCAATGTAAAACCAATAGCGCAGTATTGTTGTCACCTAAGGAATCAACCAAGAAGCCAACTGCTAGCTCTATTGTTACAAATCCGACAACCATACCCGTGATTAAGGGAATGTTGCTCTTCTTCCCAAACATGCCACTATGTGCAAAGCAAGTCAGAGCATTTGGACCAGGAGTAACTAATCCAAGTGCTAGAAGAAGCAACAACTGAAGTAATGCCGTTGTAGCATCCATAAAGGGTCTACCTCATCATGATAATTAGTTGTTGAGACTACTAATGTATTGAAACGATTACTTCAATCATCATCAGTATCGAACATATTCAACTCGTTTTGGAGTTTGCGAACTTCATCTTCGAGTTCTGTGATTTCAGCCTTAGTTAATTCCGCATCCTTGAGCTTCTCTTTCGCTGCTTCCAAATTCTTACGAGCAGCGTCTCTTTGACGCTTCAGTCTCTTATCTTCCTTGGTCATCTGAGCCTTTGCACTTTGCTGGCGTTTCGCCTTTTGTCGGCTCTCATCAGTAGTATCATCGACACCCATAATCTCGACAGCAGTAGGGAATGGAATATTGATATCTTCAGCACTGAAGGTTTCATCGATATTTTTCAATAGCCAATCTCGAGCAACCCATTCTTCGCTATAATCGGCCACCCAAGTGTAAAGCCTAAACATCTTAGAAAAGTCTCCTAACTCATTCAATAAAACTCGGGGTTCAGGGTTGGAAATAGTGTAAGGGCAGAGTCTTGCTAATTTCAAGAGTGTATACTTGACGTGATCGACACTTTCACGGTAATCTACGCCAATATCTATCACAACTGAAATTCTACGAGCGACTCCGTCACCACCACCTCTTGCATGGTTGATGATATTAGACTGGACTAGAGTGTTGTTAGGAATAACAACTAGTCTCTCGTCTCTATCCAAAACCTTGGTTGACAGAATTCCTACAGAGGCTACAGAACCAATCACTGTATCGATCTCAATTCTATCTCCTACCTCGAAAGGACGGTCTATTGACAAGAGGAAAGAGTTGACGATATTTCCAAGGGTTTGTTGAATTGCTAATCCAATAATTAATGAAAATACTGCAAGAGATGCCAAAATACCGAATAATTCGATTCCTAGTTGGCCTANAGCAAANTAAAGCCCNGCAAAGTACAAAATGAACCTTAGTGTAAATGCTACAATNGAGTTACTTCCAGATACTGTAACGCTTCCTTTTTCTTGAAACTGCTCCATAATTACAGGTACNAAGTGCTTAACAGAAACACTAGCAATNGTTGTGGTCAACAAGATATAGGTCGCAGNAAATNCTGGTGCTAAAGTTATCATCAGTGAACTTCCAGGTTCTAAAATCCATGAAAGAGATAACTGTAGTCCAGTGATAATTACAAATAAATTCAAACGATTCGCTAAAGGCTTATGCAAATGGTCGTCCCAATCTGCCTCAGTACGCCTAACTAGCTTCCACCATGGACGGATAATTGCATACTTTGCAATGAATAGAGATGCGATTACGAGTATTACACAAATCGAAATCTTGACACCATCAGGGAATGCATCGATTTTGTCTAACAAATCAGACATGATAGAACCTACTCCCATATTCTTTCGCGATACAATCGTTTTTATCAAGTTTACTTTTTAGTAAAATCTAGAAATTTACCTAAAAAATGTTGTATGACAAAATCCCGCCAATAAAGGTAGAAAATGCGATTCCAAAGCCATGCCAGAAACCATATCGGAATGGAGGCAGGTCATATTTCCACCAAGAAGAGCACATCCAAACCCAAGCAAAGAATATCGCTAATGTATTGAAATAATTAAATCCTAAAAGCCAAATTATAGATGTAATCACTGAAACAAATCCTAATCCTAAAGAATGCTCCCAGCCGATTTTTGTTTTAGTCAAAAATGCGATTAGTGGAGAAAATAGTATTGCTGAAAGTAATCCCGCTTGCATTACGAATGTATCAAATAATAAATTAGCAGATGCACCTAATGCCATTCCAAAAATACTGGGAACCAAAACATGTCTAAATTTAAGATCAGTTAATTCAACTCCTAAATGAGATTCTTCTAGTGATTCCTCTTCATCCACAATTGTCTGCTCCAAGGCGGCATTTTCCATCTCGAGACTATCCCCCATGTCAGGCCGAGGTGAAGCCGAATCATAGAAGGTGCGGAACCTCTTGGTCTGTTCATGGCGAAGGGTAGTATTGTAGCCGGATGTCTCGCACCTCATCCCCCGCATCTTGTTTATGCTGAGAATCCGCCACAAAATGAACCGGTTTCCGAAGGCGGATGGGAACAGTTACGATGGGGATATGAAAGGCTACGCGAGAGTTTAGCTGATGTCGACTATGATGTGCTTGTAGTACTTTCACCACATTGGCAGACCTATGTTGGAACTCACTTTATCGGTTTAGAAAAATGTAAATCTAAATCAGTAGACCCTGTTTTCCCTAATTTGTTTAGATTTGATTATGACTTGAATATCGATGTTGAATTAGCAACCGCTATTCATGACCAAGCGAAATCAGACGGTATGTCTGTAAAGATGATGGAAAATCCGGATTTCCGAGTGGATTATGGAACGATTACCTCGTGTCAAATGGTTAGACCTGAATGGGACAAGCCAATTGTGTCAATCTCTTCAAATCGTGGACTTTCTTATTACTCTGTAGAGGTTATGCAAGAAATGATGATGCAATTGGGTAGGGCTACCGCTAAGGCGATTGAAAAGAGTGGAAAGAAATGTGTTTTACTTGCATCTAATTCACTCTCTCATCGTCACTTCGTCACTGAAACTAATCCTCCTGAAGATATGAGTAAAGAGCATATTACCTCACATGCAATGCACCTATGGGATATGCGAATGATAGATTTGATGCGCAGTGGCAAAGCACAGCAATTAATCGATGAAATGCCAGAGTTTTGTGAACAAGCGATTGCTGAATCAGATGGTGGTGCTTTGACTTGGATGATTGCTGCTATGGGCGTTCCTGACCAACCAGCCACCTTACATGGCTATGGTACAATTATAGGAACTGGCAATGCTATTATGGAGTGGCCATGTTACAAATGGGGTGAAAAGTGATGTCGGGCGAGATTGTCAAGTCATTGGTTGTCCCAGCGCACCCTCACCCCGTACTATGTCCTGAAAAAAATGAAGGATGGCAAAAAATACGCGATGCTTTCGACCAGGCTAGAAAGACAATTGAGGAAAGTGATGCTGATTTAATAATCATTTATTCAACCCTGTGGCCTAGTGTAATCGGACATCAAATCCAAGCAGACCCTAATCCAGAATGGGTAATGGTCGATGCTGATTTTCACGACCTTGGTTCTATTCCCTATTCACTTAATATCGATGCTGAATTTGCTCATGCTTGGAACGATGCGAATAAGGAACGAGGACTAGAAAGTAGAACTGTAGCATACCATGGATTTCCAATAGATGTAGGTTCTATTGTGGCACTTAAATTGCTAAACCCTGATAACAAAATCCCTGCAGTTATTTGTTCTTCCAATGTATATTCCAATCGTGCTGAGACTACTGTCTTGGCGAAATCATGCTTAGATGTGGTCAAAGCACAGGGGAAAAAGGCGGTTGCTATCTCAATTATGTCTCTTTCCAATCGTATGTTTACCGAACCGATTGAGCCACATGAGGACCGCATCCATTCACTGAAAGATGATGAATGGAATCGAAAAATTCTCGAATTCCTCAGTGAAGGGCGCTTAGAAGATGTTGGACAATTATCTCGAACAATCCATGAACAAATTCGTGTCAGAAAGGTTGTAGCTTTCAAGCCAATGTGGTGGCTATCTGCGATGAATGGTAACCGTAATGATTTGACTGGCGAAGTATTAGCTTATGAGGCAATTCATGGTGCTGGTGCAGCGGTAGTAATTCTCGATCCTGAATCCAATGGTACTGGAGATAAGGAATATGATGAAGATGATGTTGAATACTACGGCGGAGATAGAGGAGTTCTTGACAACTCTGAAGATTCTGAAAATCATGGAGTCGAACTTCATGAGCCTACTACAAGTGCCAATTCAGTAAATACTGAAAGGGCTCCAAAACCTGTTGGTTCTTACCCTCATGCTAGAAGAGAAGGCGACTTAATCTATCTTTCAGGTGTAGGTCCTAGGCAACCAGGTGACAATTCAATACCTGGCGGACCGATTAAAGATGCTGAAGGAAATCCATTAGATTATGATATCAAATCTCAGACTCATGCAGTAATCAAAAATATTGCTAATATCTTAGAAGAGGCTGGTTCTTCACTAGAGAATGTCATCGATGTCACTTCATTTTTGATAGATATGGATCGAGATTTCAAAGGTTATAACGAAGTCTGGGCTGAAACTCTTGGAAAAATCGGACCTACCAGAACTACTCTTGCAATTCGAGCACTTCCAACACCGATTGCAGTGGAAATGAAGGTAATTGCAAAGATTTGATTTGCAAGTGAAGATTGACGCAGTAAGCAATAACTACTGTTTTCCTGTGGTAGCATATATTGGCTGAAGTCCATCAATAACAAAGAGGGTTAATTATGGACATCAAAAATACTGCTGGTAAATTACTCAAGGGCGATATCGGNGGTGTTGTCTCAGATGTTAAAATCAAGTTAGAAAGGTCTCTGAACTTGATTGGNGTCATCATTATTTCTTTAGCTGCGATGATTGGNTCNGGATTATTCGTATTACCTTCATTCGCAGCAGCAGTGATGGGNCCAGGTATCTGGTTNGCGTTTTTATTNGCAGGACTAGTNGTTTTACCAGGAGCAATTTCCAAGTCTGAGTTAGCATCTACTATGCCGGAAAGCGGNGGTTCTTACGTATACATAGAGAGAACATTCGGCCCACTGTTGGGAACTATCAGCGGTCTTGGCCTGTGGGCTTCTTTCTTGCTAAAATCTGCATTTGCACTGGTTGGTTTCTCCGCATACATGTACGCGGTGACTACTTATTTTGATACCTCAATGAATTCTATGACCGTAGCGATGGCCGCTTTGGTTCTGATTACCATACTCAATATCTTTGGAATAAAGAAAGTAAAATCTTTCCAGACACCAATTTTAGCAGTAACAACAATTCTTATTCTCATTATTTGTGTCATACAATTATTCGATTCCAATACTGATTTTTCACGCCCGATTGATGGAGCGGTAAATATCACAAATGATAATCCCCGTTTATTGGTCGAAGCAGCAGCTTTGGTATTCGTTGCTTTTGCTGGAATTATCAAAGTAGGTGCAATCGGTGGCGAGGTAAAAAATCCTCAAAAGAATCTTCCTTATGGAATATTGTGGTCCCTATTNTTGGTCACAATCTTGTACTGCTCTGTAACATTCATCATGATGGCATCTGTAGATGGAACATGGTGGTTGAATGAAGATGGAACTACTAGAGAAGACCCTGTGTATGCATTTGTTGATGCGGTTACAGATACTAGAGTCGGGATTGCTATTGCGTTTTTAGCAATCTTAACGATGATTTCNGGAGCATTGTCTGGAGTTTTAGCATCATCAAGGTTCTTGTTTGCAATGGCTCGAGATAACTTACTTCCTCAATCATTAGAAGATGTAAATATCCGCTATGAAACTCCACATTGGGCCATTATAATTACAGCAGTGACAATGGCAGTTTGTCTTNTTGNATTACCAGTTAAAGATGTGGCTAAGTTGGCATCAGGTTTTCAAATAATGGTATTTATGATGATCAACTTGTGCGTAATTGTATTACGNAGTGCAGTCGCATCTCATGATTGGTATAATCCTACATTCAAATCACCGTTGTATCCTTGGCTACAAATATGGGGCATATTTGCCGGAGGAGTTCTTGTTTACATGATGGGTTCAAAGGCAATAATTGGAGGATTAGGAGCAGTNGCTATTGGATTAGCCACATACTCGATTTATGGNTCAAAGCACTATCTTGCAAGAAAAACACCATATCAAACATTCAAAGAAATGTTCTCAAATACTGAGTTGAAAACCAGGTTGGCAGCATTCCATGCAGCCGATATTGGTGGAAGTAATCATCTGACATTGAGTGAATTTATTTCTGCAATGAAGGCCCTAAATTTAGATTTTTCAAATGATGAATATCGTGTATTATTCCATAAAGCGGATACAGACAATAACGGAGTACTCGATATTGATGAGTTCCTAAGTGGTGTGGAGCAGATAGATGAAGAAGAATGATTAAGATAATCTAATCCATTCTCCAGATTCTGTAACCTGCCAAGAAGTTAATTCTCCACTGGTATCGATGTACCAACCGGTCTTACCTTGTTCGGTACCAGGTGCTGCTTGCATAACTCCAGTTCTCTTTGCTTCTTCAGCTAAACGGGTGCGTATTTGCTCAGAAGATTCTTCGATTTCTTTAACCTCCTCAACAACCGGTTCGGACTTTACTTCTGGAACCGAATCCTCTATTTTCAAATCAGAATCAGTATTATCATCTTCATTGTCGTCATCATCTTCGTAATCTTCATCATCATCCCAATAACCGGTTTCTTCTCTACCACCCATTCTTCTGATTAGCACTACCATAATTGCAAGGAATAAAAACACAATAATCATGACTAAAGTTAATGCAGAATTGGTATCACCCAATCCTCCACCGAATAAAACCGCNTCGACATCAAAGAATTTCTGTGCTACCAATCCCTCCCAATATACATTGCATGATTGGCTCTTACCCGACTCACCAACATCCACCTCATATGTGTCACCTGTAAGGTGAGTAGAATCTCCAATTGTACATTCAATGGTTAGTTCTTCATTTGGTATTTCAACCCGGTTACCTGCTTCATCAACACCATAAACACGTAAAATCAACTTAGAACCTTCCTCAGGGTTTTGCTGCGGAAGTTCAGAAATTAGGCGAACTACTTCTCCAGGTTCCACTACAACCGTGATATCTTTAGTTGCAATTCCTGCATTGATTCTGAGATTCCATTCACCAGATTGCCCACCTTCAACAAGCCAAAGACCATCTCCCGTGGGTGATGGAGTTACTTGACCAAGTGGGTCCTCAAAAATAAACTCAACAGAGTCAGCAGGTGCAATATTGCTGTGAACGTCAAGTGTTGCGACTTCAAGTTCTACTGCCTTACCACTAGTAATTGTTAGCCCAGAATCCGAATTAGTAATTACATGTCTTGCCGTTCCAGGTATTACTTCAACTTCGACAATCGAAAACACACCTTCGCCCATCGCTCTAATCTCATGCATTCCTAACTTTGTTGGAGTCCACAATCCTTGTGAGATTCGTAATTCCATTGTTGTATCTTCTCCGTCAATTTCCCAATTAATGTAAATGGGAGGAAGGATATTACCGAATTCATCTTCGAAGGTGGGATTGAGATCTAACACACCGTCTGAAGGGACCTTTGTCCCAGTTTCGGGCAATATGATCCTAGCTAATTCCCCAGGATGAACAAAGATTTGTTCTTCNATTGAATGGACACTACCACTTTCATTATCAAACCAGATAGCAGAAATGGAATGATTACCAATAGGTCCTGGATTCAACACTACCCAACCATCATGAGGTACTGAACCTAATTGTTCAGAAATGGTCCATTCACCAGATACAATCCGATGGTTACCTGCAGAATCATACGCTGAAAGCGATGATACTATTGAATCACCAGAACGNACCAAGTCCTGAGAAAGATCAATTGATAATCCAGNGATNATTCCTTGNCGGACNTCTACCTCGATAGTCGCTGAATATCCTTGGTCGTTAACTGCCAAAGTCCAGGTTCCAATTCTTGAAGGGACCCAAACTACATTTTCACCATTTGATGCTAGAGAGCCTGTGGGAACTGTCCAGTTAGAAACNGGNAGGAGGATTTCACCATTATTNCCCAANACATCAGCCCTAATCGCACTNAGTATGACTGGACTTCCCGCCCTNACATCTGAATTGTTCAACTCGATAGAAAGGCCAGTTGCTTGGGCTGGAAGTACTCTTACAACTCCGCTACCGTTTGCTCCAACCATAGTGGTAGCAGTAAGATTCCAAAGCCCAGGCTCACCTCCTGACATAATCCCATCAGAAGATATTGTACCATTTTCCAGNGACCATGTAATCGCTCCTACTTTTGAAAGTTCAACTTCATTACCATGAGAATCATATGCAGTNGGTATGATATGNAAGACAGAACCACTTTGAACGGTAAGNCCGTAAGGGATTTCCAAATAAGCAGGAGCTCCCGCTACAATCTGTACATCGATAGGCGTTTCCAATTCGAGCCAAATCGCTCTGAGAGTAGTGTTACCAATTTTNCCTGGTTTCCAAGTTTGGTTTTGGTGATCAATTACTCCATTCTGTGCTCTCCAAGTNACATCTCCANCCACAATGTTGCCAGCCCTATCAGCAAGGTGTGCTGTTAGATTTACTGGATGATCGATACTGAATTCTGTTTGATTAAAATCACTAACTATTGAAACTGGCCAGCCGGGAGTAACTGTAATAATCGATACTGAACTTATTGCTCCACTGGTTGCAGTGATGTTTACCTGGCCCGCTTCAGCAGGAGTGAANAGTCCGGTTGAATCAATAAGTCCCGAACTACAAGTCCATGTGACTTCTTCATCGAGTACTGTCCCTGAACTATCNCTGACTGTAGCGCTGAAACGTAGTGCTCCATCNGCTGTTACAGTAGTTGCTGAACTATCTATGGTTATGCTTGCNGGAGCGGCAGATACCAGNGGNATTGTANCCTGCAAGAGCAACATTGCTAACAAAATGTTTGCTAACACCCCTCGCTTCATTGACCCACCACCAATTGATTCTAATGATTTCAATCATTCAACCCATTCAGNCCATTCACTGGCACCTGGGTCACGATACCACCANATTCCAGTATCGTCTTCAGCCCATTCGGTTCCATCNTCATCTACACGGTGGTCTACCATCCAGCTAGTATCCTCTTGAGGCTGTGCACTTGGTGGAGGACCGCCAGGTCCTGGTCCGGGNCCTGGTCCTGTAGGGCCGCTGCTTGGACCATCAGAAGGTAGAGCGACATATTCTCGAGTCTCTTCTTCATCATCATCATCATCATCATCGTATTCATCATCCCACTCATCCGAGCCTGANCGCATCACCATTACTACTACTACTAGCAATACAAGTATCACTAAAATTCCAAGTGCTGCACCTGCATAATATAGCGGTCCACCNGACTTGAAGAATCCCATGAAGGTGCCTTCGACTTGTATTGTATCACTTACTTCAACACCATAGACNGTAACAGTAACTGTCTGTTCTCCTTCATCTAAAGTTGTAATCTCCCAATTNCTAGANTTNAGTTGCGTTACTTCCATCCTACCGGTTACTAGAACTTCAGTNGATGGTGGTACTGGAATCTCATTACCCCATTCGTCATAGGTTTGGACCCAAATTTCGAATACTTCAACCTGTAATACTGAATCTTGTAACATGTGTAATACAACAGAGCCAACATTTGAATTTGGACTTACCATTATGGTCCAAGTACTAGATGCACCTTCTGGTGCATTAAAATCGAATGTATGATTTCCAGCGGTTGTAGCACTCCANGAATAAACCCCTTCCGAACCTGAACTACTGATNGTAGNGATANNTNNNGNNNNACCATTTTGCTTCCACATTACACTTTGTGCGAATATATTTCCATCCGAATCAGTACCATTGATCTTGAGAGAGTAACTATCTCCNGCAGTTGCNGTACTGGCNTCAACATCTATTGCGCCACCTTCGACNTCTATCGAAAGGCTAACAGCAACTCCNTGNTCNACTACNANATTGATTGTATCTGAGATTTCATAGTTTCCACTTTCATCNGGTGCCCATGCAGTAATGGACCATTCGCCCACTTCAGTAGCTTCCCAAACTTGGTCTTCAAGTTGTTCGGTAATGTTAGTGGTTTCACCAGTCAAAGTATTTGTCAATCTATAACTGATAATTGAGGCATCAATAAAGTTGCCATCAGCATCTGTAAGTTGAGGAACAAAACTCAATTCCTCATCTGCAGTGATTCTCTGATCTGTTTGATTTATGTTATAATTGATGAAATCAACCTTTACCAATACTCCATGACCAACCGAAATATCTAATGAGACCTCTATTGTAGTATTTTGATCGGTATATGTAGCCCATAAGGTGTAAGGCGTTGCACTGGAATATGTCGGCGAGAAATATGTGCTTGAACCGTATGGAACCTGTAAAGAGGATTCATCAGCATGCATGATATGTTCAATTCGCCAATCTACATTCTCAGTCCATTTGTTACCATCACTATCGTGTGCTTTGGCTTTCACAGAGATTTCATCATCAGCGGTTAGATTTTGCAAAGACCAAGTAGAATCGACTGAATCTACTACTAAGATTAGACCTGTTATCGCTCCATTACTCACCTGTACAGTAACACTATTCTCCATTCCAGCATATTGTGCTGTAATGGTCTTTTCTCCACGTAATTGCACATGCCATTCAGCAGGCTGACCTGCAATAATCATTCCATCTCCCTCATCGATTGAGGTCCAATTTTCATAAGGTAATTCAACGGAAAGACGATTGCCCATAACATCTATTCTAGTTGTATTTAGGTAAACTATCTCATCTGCAGTGGCATATTCCAATGACGAATTAATTTCTAAAGACACCATTTCTCCATGTGTTATTGATAGATTGATTTGGTGAGTGATTCCTCCAGTGGATTGCATTGACAATACATGTTCACCAACTGTTATCGCCCAGAATGTACCATTCTCTTCAGTGAAAGTTCCGCCGGTCACTGACCAAGTGATACCTCCTCCAAGAGCAATATCGAGAGTATTTCCAAACTTGTCATGCAATGTCCAACCTAGAGTACAGGTTGTACCTGCATGAATCACTTCGGTACATCCAGTGGTCTCGTAGTATGTTGGAATTCCGCCAGTTACTGAGACCTGAACTGAAATGGTTTGAGAATTCCATCCAACAGTGATGTTCTGCATTCCAGTATTGTATGGCAAGAAGGTCTCACCATTCATTGAACCATTAGATGGGGAGTAGGTGATCGTTTGTCCAGAAACTGTGTTTCCGAATTGATCTTGTACCTCAGCAATAATCGTGTAAGATTCATCCGCAGTAATACTCGCTGTAGTTTGAGGAACGATTAGTATAACAGGTGCACCAGGTGTAACTGTGACCATTTCCGAGGTACAAATTACTCCCCAGCAAGCTGTGATAGTGTGAGTCCCTACATGTTCAGGTGTGAATAATCCCGAAGTGCTGTTAATTGTTCCATCACTAGCTGACCAAGTTACATCTCCTGCAATCATAGCACCGCCAATGTCGGTCAATATATGCGAGTACTGTATTGTGGAATCTGCATCAGTAGTCATATTCTTTGGAGCCATAGATACNGAATCAACATCGGTATAGTTTAGCATAATCGAAGGCCTATTTTCAAGTGGGCCCTCGCTAGGATAGAACTCCATCCACGCAGCACCAGAGTTTGGTGTGGCAATAATAACCCAAGCATTATCACCGCTAATCATCATATTTGCATGACCGATATCAAGCCAAACCAATGNATCTCCTGAATAAACNGTAGTAGAAGATACCGCANTAGCATCATATTCGANACCAGCNGTCATACCACCAGCAGACCAAGGANTTCCAATGGCAGAGTTATTCCANGAGGAGCCTGATTGAGACCATGCATTTGTTAGTAAACGATGTACACTAAATGTCATAGATGTCGCTCCATTGAAATCCTGATCAGAAACCACTAATTTGAGCGAAGCAGAATGAACATTGGCGAAAAGAGGAAGTGGAATTTGACTAGTGTCTAGTCCCATTACAATTCGACATTCGGTATTTGCTCCTTCGCAATCAGTTCCTATTAACATTGATTCTGAACCGTGATTTTCGCTAGGGAAACCACTGCCTATGTATGAGTCGCGGACATTTGTATGTCCTAAATCTGCAACTTCATTACCGGTTTGGAAATTATAAGTCCAAGTATTGTCACCATTGTCAACATTAGCGACTGGGGCGCCGATTGCAAATGACCTTCTACTGGATGATGGTCCAGGAATACTGCCATTAACTGCTTGTACCCACCATTGGTAAACTTCACCTTCAGTCAAATTATTTGTGAAGGTAAAGGTAGTACCGTTTATTTCATTATCTAACCAAGATTTATACTTCATCTGGCCGTTGAAATCTGCAATNGTCACAACATAATCAGTAGCATTCGGAACTGCGTTCCATGTTAATTGAGGCTTGTCCATACTATCCAAAACCCATTCTGTAGTGTTGTAAAGAACATCTCCATCGCCCGGGTAAATCAATGTCGGTTGTGCTGGAGGGATTACTCCATCAGTATTGTCAACATAATCCAAAAATAGTCTTGGTCTGAATGTAGTATTCCAATAATCTCCACTGTAGAAACTACTTGAAGAACCTGGAGTTCCTACCGATTTCAACATAATTGTCATCGTTGTATTACCATTGGCGATATTTGATTGTGCAAGGGATGTTAGATCCCATTCTTGCCAACCAGTAGGTGGCACTATTAGCATAGTTGAGCGGGTAATTTCGCTACTGCTGCAAGTACTTGCATTATTCCAAGTTATGCCATTCTCATAAAAGGTATCACAAGCATGAGCGCTAACAGTTANCGATGATGTTCCCGTAATATTNCTCCTGTACATGCGTAGTAAAGCGCTTGTTGGNGTCATAGCTGCAGGGAATGGTAATTCGCTAAGATCTATCTCTAGCATTATCTTTGATTCCCCAGAACCGCTTGCAGCAATACCAAGATCCAGATAATCAGAATCTCCAAAATTATTATTTGGAGAGGTAGAATCNATTGTAGAATCTATCATATTTGGAAGGTCATCCGTCTCAATAAACATTGAACCTTGNTACAATGTGAGTGAATTATTTCCNTCGCCATCATCCGAACCATAAACTCCTGGTATCCTATATTTGTGAACCGGGGACCATTCTCCTAATCTATGTCCTTGTTCTGCACGAACTCTCCAATAAACCCAGTGATCGCCATCCCAATCAACTTCAGGCATGAATAGGGAATTATTACCATCATACCAAGTGGAATTTGCTGGATAAGTCGAATTATCTAAAGAATCAAAGGTAGTTGGGGAGTCAATAAATGATTCATCATTAACTGAGGTTTGAATTATCCATTTAGTCTCATTATTGACACTACTCGTGAAGTTGCTAGTCANATGGTCAACACCTTGAGGTCTGGAAGAGGAATAATTCCACAATGTATCTCCATCTTGTGGATATAGCCCAGTAGGAGAACTTGGTAACCATTGAATTCCAGTTCTCCAATCCAAGGTAAGTTCAGGACGGATATCATTGTCATCATCATAATCGCTACTAGCAAAGTGCCATTCATCAGAAGTATCTTCGACAACAGTGAATCCAAGAGAAATTGCATCATGCCCTGCTGCATGAGCATGTTGCACAGCATAGGTGACATCGAACAAGACACCTGTATCTTCATAATCGATTTCTACTAAGTCGAGTGGGACATCTTCTCCACAACTATTCGAGTTAGCCCAACTGGTATTACCTCCGNNTGGAGAATTATATGTTGCACTAGCATTCCATCCGCCACAATCATACATAGCGATTGTAACGTTTTCTTGGTTCAATTCTCCACCAGAAATCTTTGTCAAAGTCAAACTTGCTTCTACGAATTCATGATCATCAGGAATCGGCATAGATGACCAATTTATTTGTAGCAATGTAAACGATTCATGCAAATAACTTGTAGTCGCATTCGAACGACCCATAATCAGCAATTCTTCTGAACTATATGATGAATAGGACGAGCCGCTGTCAACATATGTATCAACAAATATTGCAGGATAATCCAATGCTTCTACTATCATTCCTTCCTGTAGAGAAATATATGCGTCGGTAGAGTTAGTAGTTCCACCTGTTAATTCAGGTAAGTGGAAGATGGTTTCAGCACTACGCGCACCATAGATATCATCGGTGATAGGTTGAACAAACCACTTGTAACTCTCACCGTCTGTTAGATTGGTAGATGAGGTCCAAGAATAATTTCCTGTCGAATCATCAGTCCATCCAGAACTAGATTCTCTACTGTCATATACAGTCCATCCAGCTCGAGAGTTTGAATGNTCTTCCCAGATGAATAGTCTCCAATCATCAACACTTCCTGGTGTTGCATGGTTCCATTCGAAAGTAGGNTTTTCTCCAGGAATCAAAGCATGAGTCGAGGTATCCCAAATAATTTCATCATTAGCTGGTGCCGAATTATTTCCAGAATTCTGTGGAAGTGCCGCTGTACCATTTGACCAAGTCATATTAATCCAAGGGCGTTGACTTGTAGTACCCTCTGTTGAAGTGAAAATAGTTTGACCTTTAGAGAAACTACCTATCAGGTGCAAAGCGATATGGCTATCTCCTGAGGAATAGGCTGCTTGAACTAATTCGGTGACATCAAAAGTCATCCAATCTGCGTTTTCACTAAACATAACATCTGACATTGCACCACTATCGTTACTTCCAAACCCACCTGGTACACTCCAATTATTTTGACCATCATATGTTGTTCCATTCGCACTCGTATTCCAATCTACCAAGGATGAATGTACTGAAACGGAGTTAGTTGTAGAGGAGCCAAATTCAGCATAAAGGTGCAATTCAGCCTCCGAAACATGTGCGTTTTGTGGTATCGGTAAATCGTTTAGAGGTATTTTTAACAATCCTGTTGCATTTTCTCCANTTGAACTAGTACCTACTTTGAAAGTTGATGAAGATGCTTGATTCTGAGTTGAACCAGTACCTGAATCAGCAACCCAAGTATCGATGAAAGTTGGAAGGCCTAAATCAGGCATAGCCTCTTGATGATGAAGTTCTACTGCTGCTGTTTCTGAATCTATACTCCAAGTGGTAAGTTCAGGCAATAGGAAATGGAAACTGTTAGACCAATTTCCGATCTGATTAGTGTCCGAAGTCGCTCTTACTCGCCAGTGCCAAGTATTACCAGTCTCTAGCGGNGTCGATACATCAAANGTCATATTCGTTACATTAAAACCACTATCTGTCCAACTGGTTGCAGTAATCAAATCACTAGAATCGAAGGCATCAGTTGTATCTAATTCAAGTGACCAACCACCAACAGTTACGTTCCCTGCAGTAAAGTTCCACTTCAATGTTGGTTCTTGATCCGGTGCAGGTTCAATACCTGATTCAACCGACCAACTACCATTTAGAGGAGAAACCGGCACTGGGTCAGAAGGTATTGCATTAGAGCCGGGAACATATATGAAAGATAATTGCGGTCTACTTGTAGAAGTTACATGATTTGGATAGAATAGTGCATCACGACTAGACCCTGAGCCTGCTGAAACAATTCCTACAACCAAATCTAGTGAACTGTTNGTTCGCATTGAATTCTGTACNCCCAAGGTGACATCTAGTTCCATCCAATCGCCAGCAGAATAGNNACTATCAAGAGATTCTGAGTCTAATAATCCTGCTCTTTCCCAGCCTTTAGCACCCGCCGTACCCCAGCTAGATGTTCCATCGTATGTAGCCCAAGTTGCGCCATCTTCAGTCCAATTATGTTGACGGCTTTCCCAAGCACCCACAATAGGTGCTCCGTTCGGATAATCTGAAAGACGCATACTGAAAGATGCTGATTTTACAGCATATCCTGAAGGAAGTAAATGACTCACTAAGTCACATCCGAACAAAATGGATGTCTCTGAAGGCCATGTGTTGTAAGAAACCTGCATATCATCTTCCCCATTGTAATTTGTCGAAGATGAACCACTATCGATGTATGTATCAGCACATACTGGAGAGTCTCCTGCTGTAGTGGCATTACCATGACGTAAACGTAATTCATACTCATCATTACCAAGATGAGTTGATTCTAATGCAGAAACTAGGAATGAAGATGTTTGCCACCAAGTATGATATCCATCGCTATCTCTGTGTGCGATTCTCCAATGGTAAAGATTGCCAGTCTCAAGAACATCTGAACTACTATCGGTAATACTAGGTGTCCATGTGGTTCCAGCACTATTCATCCATCCTGTACCGTCTATGGAAGTATCATAAGATTCAACCACATTTCGATATTCGGGGTCTGTTGCAATTTCAAACAAGAAGTCGGTATTTGATGTTGCAGAATTTCGGCTCCAAATAATATCAGGAGTCGTATTGCCGCTCAAATTGTGGCCAGAAAGATTCCATACTGGATGGCCATCAAGTGGTGATTGATGCGAAGGATCAGATGGTGCACTTCCTCCGTATGCATATGTCACCGATAATACCGGCTCCCCATTATCTCCAGTTTCAGTTGATTCAAAGTTTACTGAGTTAGTAGATGTTACATCGCGACCAAATGTAGATGCAACTAGCATCAAATCCAAAGATGTTGGAGCAACATTTGTTGAACCGCTATTGAACCACTTTTGAAGTCCTGCGGTAATATCCAAATTGAAAGTCGAAGAACTTTGGTCGCCTGTTGCGGTTGCAAGCGACATACTTGGAACTCTTCCCCCATCATCCCAATAATAGATTCCATCAGATTTACGCCATGTAGAACCATCCTCAGTCCAAAGTCCAGATTCCATCAAATGTATGCTTAAGTTTGCAGAGCCACTATTTGATTCACGGGTTAAACTTAGCGTCGCATTAACGATTGTAGAATTAGAATGCATTCCAACATCATCTAGATTGATTCTCATCAAACCGTATTGGTCATTGCTTGAGGAAGAACCTACGGTGAATGTATCATCTCCTCCCATGTTAGAATTTTTAGCAGCATTAGATGAGTCAACAAATGTATCTTCTATCGTATCACTGTATAAACCAAGATTACCAACAGTTATTTCGAAAGAAGCAGTATTATCCCCATTATCTGTGACATCATGCCCAGGTAGGTGGAATTCACCTTCAACCCAGGAACCTAATTGAGCTGTGGAATCAGTTGCTCGCATCCTGTAATACATTGACGTAGAATTAGANAATTCATCTCCGCTAGGAACAATCATACTTCCCGAAGAGGAGGAAAGTGTGAATAGGCTACTGTTATCGATTGTATTGTAATACCATGTATCGTCTGCACCTGTCATAAAATTGTCCGAGAGCGATAATTGGACTTGCACATTATCTCCATTGAGCGAATTCCAGGATAATTCAGGATTTGTTGCTGCCTTCAGAAGGAATGAGGTCTCATCCATCAAAGCCGTTCCATCTTCAACGAAATCTGGAACCAATGAACCACCCGTTCCTCTAGAACCCGTGCTGTGAGTCACTACGAGTTGTGGACGAGAATTTGCATCACTGGATTCGCTAAGATGGCATTCATAGGCAGTTCCCAATGCCGCAATAACGAGATTTAATGAACTTCGATTATTTTTGACTGTATCTTGTAAAATCGCTGTTACATTGATGCTGAATGTATGATTATCATAACCGAAAAACGGTGGCTCCCATGAACCACGATCCGCATTTCCATCAGCACCTGGCATATCCCAACTGTCACCCGTATCAGGGCCATTCCAATTAGCATTGGATGAATTCCAGTCTTTCTTTAATCTCGCTGAAAAAATGTTTATTGTACCCAGATTTGAAGAATCAACTCCGCAGGTTAGTTCCAAGATTGCATCACGAATTATTTCTGTTGTGTTGAAAGTATTACTAAATTCGATCAGAATTTTTCCCTCNCCCATCATTGAAGGTCCTAACTCGAAAGTAGCATCGCTTCCATAGGAAGATGAAGGATTTACTGAACTTATTCCAGTATCTTTCGTGACGTTCGAAGTGGTTGTAGTCCAAGATATCGAAACTTCTTCATCGAGTTCTTCAGACCATTCAGGCATGGCTTGAGGCTGCATCAAATCGGCGAATAAAAACATCATTACCATTGCCATCGAGAGTAGGATTTTGCGGCGGTCGTGGGTATTCTTTGACATGGGGCTCGCATAGCCACTGTCAGTGCAAGTATAGGTTCCTTTCGGCTGGCCACCCTACGGGTGGCCGAGAGAAAATTACTACTTCACCATGAAGCGAAGGTTCAAAGTCATCCTTCAATAACCTCGCAAAGTCATGAGTGATTTATGGGTCGAACGGCATCGCCCTCGGACGGTGGGCGATATAAAAGGTCAAGGAAATGTAGTCAAGAGATTGGCTTCCTATGCATCGATGGCGGATTTTCCTCATCTATTATTCGCTGGGCCCCCCGGTACTGGAAAAACTACTGCGGCCATGGCTTTGACTCGAGATGTATTTGGTGAAGATTTTCGACAAAATTTGCTTGAAATGAATGCAAGTGATGAGCGTAAGTTGGAAAGCATCAGAACGAAGGTCAAACAATTTGCCAGAACTGCACCATATGGAGATGCTAAATTCAAGATTATTTTCCTGGATGAAGCNGATGCTCTAACTCATGATGCTCAGGGCGCACTACGTCGAATCATGGAGCAATATGCTGAGACTTGTAGATTCATACTATCTTGTAATTATTCGTCTAAAATTATCGAACCGATCCAAAGTCGTTGCGCAGTGTTTAGATTTAGGCCACTTGCTGATGCTGAAGTTCTAGACCAAGTGAAACATGTAGCAAAAAGTGAGAAGGTAAAGTTAGATGATGAAGCAGCTGAAGCACTCGTCAGAATATCTCAAGGAGACTTGCGTAAAGCGATAACTGCACTTCAAGTTGCAGCCGCCTTAGATAAAAAAATATCCCGCTCGCTAATCTATGAAACGAGTGCAACGGCACCGCCCGAATCACTCCATCAATACTTAATGTCGTGCCGTCAAGATGGATTCCATGCTGCNAGAAGACGCTTGAGAGAATTACTTGACCGCTACGGTCTTGCAGGTACTGATTTTGTCAATCAACTACACAGAGAATTGTATGGCGCTGACTTCCTTTCTGAGATGCAAAAATTAGATCTTACCGAATTGATGGCAGAAATCGATTTCAGATTGGTTGAGGGTGGAGGAGAAACTGTGCAACTTGATGCTTTAACTGCAAAATTATGCAGACTGCTTGTTAACTGATAGGAATTATTCTTCATCTACCACTGGCTCAACGACTTTTAGCGTCATTGTAACGGTCCTAGAATTGTGCCAAGGGCTACCCTCTTCCTCAACCTGAATTACAAATTCATGCGTACCTACTGATAGATTAGAAGGAACATGCAATGCGACTGGTACATCAATATCATCATGGGTACGTACTGAATCTAAAGCTGCAGTATCATTACCAGTAAAGGTATCATATTGATTTTCAATCTCTTCTCCGTTTAGAGTGAAAGTATAATCTGCTAAATTAGCAGCAACATTGTCTGTGAATGAAATTATCATCCAACTATTTTCTCCAATACTACCATTTTCTACTGTGACTACCCCTTTCTTCGAGGATGTAAATTCCCACTCATCATCGGTTTGAGAAGTTAAGCCCCAGCCATCATCAGGCTGAGGGGCAACTATGTCGCCAAAAGGAGCATTGGTCAGTAAAAAGGTGATTGCCAGCCAAGTAAATACATGTAAAAATGATGCCTTGAACCATGTACCCTTAGTATAGTGTTCAACAAATCTTTCCGGCATTATAGCACGATGTAAAGAGGGTAGTAGGAAGACAGACATCAGTGGTAAAAACCACATCAAATCTGTATTATCCTCTGCGGTTTCCATTACAAAATAACGCATTACAATGGCAATAAGAATTGCGAATCCAAGAACCAACCACATAGATGCAGTGTCNGCTTTTTCTTTNTTGACATGTTTCAATGGGTCGAACAGTTCGATTCCAAGGTCTGAACCAGAACGATTCTTTTTGCGTTCACGTTCTCCAGTACCACGGCTCTTGCGCTCAGTAGCAGCAGCAGCCATAGCGGTATTGATATCGACCATTACCCCCACCGGATAGCCCACAGTGAATGAAGCCTACGGTCGAAAGTAGTCAAACAAATGGTGCCGGGAGCGGGGCTTGAACCCGCGACCTTCGGATGTCTCAGACATGAGAAGGGGCCTTGCACGTCTCAATTAGCTCCGAAGAGCTGCCCTATGAGTCCGACGCGCCACCAACTACGCCACCCCGGCAGGTAATCACCGCACAAACCACCCCTCTTTGAACAATCCGCTCGCAAAAACGACAGTACACGCCGAATCATCACCTAAGGTGGAATTGCAACGGCATGTTTCAAGGTATGATTGCTACCAGCACTTCCTATGGTCACTATCCCTGAGGTCGGTACAAGGGTTCAAATCGAGGTTAGCGGATTTGCTGGTACTACNACTCATCAAGGAGTAATTCTTCCTGGAGCAGCCGAGCAGCACCTTACTATCAAACTAATTAATGGATACAATGTAAGTCATCCAATCAATACCATAACCNNTATTTCTATACTGGAGCAACTANGTAAAACCACAGTTACACATGCTGACATCATACAAGATGCTCAATTACCTAAAGTAACAATTATTCATACAGGGGGTACAATCGCATCCAANGTAGATTACGNAACNGGTGCAGTAGTAGCTCGTTTTGAACCTGAAGAATTACTAGCAAGTGTTCCAGAAATTCTGGANTATGCACAAATTGATACTATCAAATTAGGAAATATGTGGTCAGATGATATACGTCCACAGCATTGGAATGCAATGGCTCAAGCCGCACAGGATGCCTTTGATTCAGGAAGTGTTGGCGTAGTTATCACTCATGGAACAGATACATTGCATATTTCTGCTGCTGCATTATCATTCTCATTTGCGGGAAATGGCGGTAAACCAGGAGGGAGAATCGCCTTTACCGGTTCACAAAGATCATCTGACAGAGGCTCAAGTGACGCAGGTGAAAATCTCCTTTCAGCAGTATATTGGGCAGCAAATGGNCCAGATGTTAACGGTTCAAGAGATGCCGCTGTTACCGTGATGCATGCTGGCTCAGGAGATGGAGTTTGNTCGGTAATTGCTGGAGTCAGTGCACGGAAAATGCATTCGACAAGAAGAGATGCTTTCAAGGCAGTAAATTCAGAAGTAATTGGAAGTATTACAATTGAACGAACAGGTATTACTCATACATCCAATCTTACTGCTTCTTCAAGAGAGAATAGCAAACCAACNTTNTATGATTTGGAANTNAAAATAGCCCAATTCTTAGCAGGTCCACACCTNTATGCNGACATGATAATTGCTGCNCAACAAAATGGATATTCTGCTATCTTGATTCANGGNACTGGNTTAGGACACCTCCCTGTAGAAAATNCGATGGGTGATGCACCNGAAAACGACGAATTAGCTAATGCAATAAGACAATCCAAAATACCAATTGTCATCGCAAANCAATGTNTCAATGGACCCGTAGATTTGAATGTCTANTCTAAAGGAAGAATGCAGCAGGAGATGGGNGTATTAGGACATGGATCTACCTCTTCNCCAGAGGCTCTGATGGTGAAAATACATTGGGCTTTATCNAATGGAAAAGAACTTNCTGAAGTGCTATCAANCAATTTATGTGGNGAAAATGACTCAAAACTAATGTCATGACCGCTTTAATGAAGAACTTCACAGTACTGGACAGGCTATGGTGAAGCGTGCTAGCGATGCTGTCGAAGAGCTTCGCTATCGTCGCGACCAAGCAAAACTTGGTGGTGGATTAAAGCGCCAAGAACAGATAAGAATGGGTGGCAGAGGAACTGCAAGGGACCGAATAAGGTCGCTACTAGATGAGGATTCATTTGTNGAAATTGATACTTTCCTCACACATAGAACTGCAGANCATGGAATGTTTATGCATGAAATTCTTGGAGATGGAGTAGTNTGTGGNCATGGAATGATAGATGGNCGGAGAATCTATTGTTTNGCTCAGGATTTCTCGGTCCACGGNGGTAGCATGGGAGAAATGCATGCANGAAAAATCTCAAAACTTGTNGAGATGGCTGAACGCTCTAAAGCACCATTAATCGGTATTTGGGATGGAGGAGGACAGCGCGCCCATGATGGGATTTCATCTCTTGGNGGAACTGGTGAATTATTGGATAGATTAGTCCAATGCAGTGGTAGAATACCGATGATTTCACTAGTATTAGGACCGGTTGTTGGAGTATCTGCATTAGGAGCCAGCCTTGCAGATTTTACAATTCTCGGACAGGAACATGGCCAATTATTTCTTTCGTCACCNCTTGAAACACCCGAAGTNATCAGTGGAGAAATCGATGCTGTGGAACTTGGCGGTGCCAATTTGCATGCAAGCCGTTCTGGAATTGCATGCTTAATTGCAGAAGATGAAGAAGAGGCTTGTATAATTGCNAGTGAAATTCTATCTTTCTTACCAGACCACAATATGGCTGACCCCCCTAGAGAAAATAGNAGTGACGACCCTACTAGATTGAATCCGGACCTAGAAACTCTCGTTCCAGACAATCCAAATCGTCCATATGACATGGTCAAAGTGATTGAAGAGGTCGTCGATGATGGGTTTTTCATGGAATTATTCAATTCTTATGCAGAGAATATTGTGATAGGTTTTGGTAGATTGGATGGCATGCCTATTGGTGTTGTAGCAAATCAACCAAAGGTTTTGGCTGGATGTTTAGACATTGATGCATCGATAAAAGCNGCACGATTCATACGAACATGTGATGCATTTAACATCCCACTGGTTACATTCGAAGACGTACCGGGATTCTTACCTGGCGTGGTACAAGAGTGGGGAGGAATTATTCGTCATGGAGCAAAGTTGCTATTTGCATATGCTGAGGCAACTGTACCAAAAATGACACTTGTAACTAGAAAGGCTTACGGCGGCGCATACTTAGCGATGTCTTGCAAACATCTTCAATCCGATTACAATATCGCTTGGCCAACTGCAGAACTTGCAGTAATGGGGGCTGAAGGTGCGGTTAACATAATTCACAGACGAGAGATTGCAGCAGCAGATGATGATGAAAAAGAAAATGTAAGATTGCAGTTAGTTGATGAATATAAGTCTAAATTCGGCGACCCTTATGTTGCAGCAAAAAATGGCTGGTTAGATGATGTAATCGAACCATCAGAAACCAGATTACGATTGATTAGATCTTTGCGGATTCTATCATCAAAACGTGAATGGAGTCCGCCTAAAAAGCATGGAAATATTCCACTTTGACTAATCTTTAGAACTGGATTGTCTTATGATTGCGAACAGTAGAATCGCCACTACTGCCAATCCAACAGGAAGTATCCACAGGCCAATACTTTCTTCAGAGGTTGAATCGGTTGAACTGGGTGTGGTTTTGGAAAACTCTACATCTTGATATGCAGTATTAGACCATTGCAAAGCTTGACTATCCCATACTTTGATTTCGATTCTTACTATTCCCGGTTCACTTTCTGGTCTGATGAATAATGTAGAGCAAGTTAATTGAGTATCACCAGTACAAATGGTATTATCATTTACTGGTTGACCATCATAAGTGATATTGAAAATCAAATTCTCTAAACCATCCTCATCTGAAAGAACCCACAATAATGCCACATCTTGCTCTATAACCGAGAATGAAGTTATTGCCACTGATGGTAAATCAGCAACAGATTTTACATCTATCAAAATCGACATCTCCGCAGAACTATTTCCATCGCTAACATTGAGGATATATTCAGAAATGCCATGCATATTTGGCGAGCCAGCATAGGTTAGTATCGTACCAGAAATGCCAACTGAAGTAATATTCGAGTTACCAGATATAGAATAATTGAGAACATCGCCATCAACATCAATAGTCAAACTAGTAAGGTCGATGGTATCTGCACCATCCTCATCTAATTCCAATTCATATGTATCTGAAACAAATAGAATTGGGTCGTCTACTGCAACTACATTTATCGGTACTGAAGCCGTAATAGATTCCGTTAAACCATCTGATAACTGGAAGTATAACAGTTCAGCGCCATTCCAATTTTCATGCGGGTCAATTAGAGCTACAGAATCAACAACTTCAATTCTCAAACCAGCATAATCTCGGTCGGTTGCTACTACGATTGGACTACCTTCTGGATCAGTTGCATAATCAGAAAAATCAACAATGATATTTTCACCATCTTCTATGGATTGTTGCTGAGAAACATTGCTGTTAAGAACGACTTGATCATCCACTGGTAAAACAATCACAAGCAAAGATAAGTTAGCCCAATCACCTAAGCCAGCATTGATGGTTAGAGATANCAACAGNGTNCCAGACCATTCCTGNTCNGCAACATGAGATATGGTGATTATTGGTTCGGTAATTCCAGCATNATTGACCTCAAGTCTTGAAAGATTATCACCCAATATTGATGCATTGACTATTGTGATATTTTGTTGGTCAGGGTCGGTTGCAATATCTGACAAAGCCATNGTAATATTACCGTGCTGATTTAGAATAATATCTGGTAAAGGATCNGCAATTATCATTGGNCTACCTATACGGTTAACTTGTAATTCTTGCCAGTCTGAAAAGGAGTGGTCGGCGACATAAATTTTGANAATTTGTGGACCTGGATTTAGCATTGTACCATTAAGTTCACAAGATGCTATTCCTGAATCAAGTATACCATCCACCATTATTCCATTACTTGCCTCACAAGTAACATTCCCATTTGCAATGCTTCCATCCCGCATGGTCACATTGGCCAAAATAGTGAAATCATCTGATTTCATAATTGAATTCAAAGAACTTGACATTCCAGTAATATTGTATAAACGAGAGCGAGATAAATCTTCTTCGATGTATGAATCTGAATCTGAAGAAGTAGTTTTGTCTTCACGATTGAATGCTTGTTGGTATGCCGAATCATCCCCTCTCAAAGACAGATTTAGATATGGTAGAATGTGGTGAAATGCATTGTTTCTTTGTTCGCTTTCTGAAATCGAGGCATCTCCATCAATTAATCCTTCAATAAAGCCCGATTCTTCTTGGTACTGCAGATGATTAGCACCTAGTGGCTGCATGACTTGCCAAGCACCAGGCCAGTCATTGAGATATGGAATTACATTTTCACTNGCTTCNGCGATTTCGTCATTAGTTCCTGTCAAAAAGAGAGCAGAAGAAGGTCTAGAAAGCAAATTTGATGATGCGTCTGGATAATCTGTTGATGAACCATCAAATCCAAGTCCAAACAAACCGTCGATGACAAACTGACCTGAACGCAACAACTCTGCTGCTGTATGNGCTCCTGTGCCATGACCNGATACTGCAATGTGNTCCAAAGCGAACATTCCNGCTGATGACCCCTCCAAGATNGANCCGTTATTCCAAGAATTGAGTANCTGAATGATTTCATCCCANTCGGAAACTAGGTCTTCACTAGGTACTAATACGATATATCCCCATTTGCTAAGTTCGGATTGTAACCATGTATACTGATCCAAATCCTCTCCATCATCAGGTATGAAAACCACTATTGCAAATGGTCCATTTTGTGCCATTGCGACNTTTTCGCCATCAGATATACCTGGATAGGTTAACAGATAATCTTCATCTGATTGGAAACCGACGGGGTTTGTGTTGACATTTTGCGAAGGAAATGTCTCTGCAACTGAAATTGTAGAACACAATAGTATTGAAAATATGATTATCGCTCTTTTCATGATAAATACACCTCTGCTTCAATCAANCGCGTCATTAGNAAAGCNAGNGAAGGTAAATCTTCACNACTGGATGGCATCCAAATCCTCGCCCAAGCCACCAAATGTTGAGCACACAATAGCCATCGACCGTCTGCTACCTTTGACAGATATTCTATGCGCTCATCATAATCTCCTTCTAGTTTACCATANGGAGCGATTATNTCGCCATTATCAGAATAAAAATCAATTACTAAATCAGCTTCTTGATCAACTAATTTCCAAGGCCCTTCATCATCAAGATTACGATTACCCTCTAACTGTTTGATACTACCACCTGCCTTTGTCCATGCAGCCGCAGTTGAGCGAGCAGTACCNCCGCCTCCAACAATTCCTAATACAGATGAGGTATCATGGCCAAATGCTTCAGCCACCATCAAAACGCCAGCACCATCNGTAGATGCTGCCCACCAAGATTGGCCATCCCATCGTAACGAATTGATGCTTTTAGTAATCATACAATCATCTACGGTATTAACTGCAGCAGCTGAAAGTTGGTGTTTTAGCGGAGATGTAATGGAAAGCCAGACCTCTTCCACTCCCTTCGGCATCAAAACTTGATTTTGTTCTTGTAATTTGGCGTCAGGCAGATGAGGGTCGGCAACTTCATGCTCCATAGCAGCATCTACTGCTCTTTGTAACAATGTATTAGCGCGGAACTTTCCTAATGGTGAACCCACTATCTCCCAATCGGGAGTGTTCGGAAGAGAACCAGCATATCCCCATGCTAATGCATTTTCAATTCCTGATGTTGGAATGATTGCTAAAGTTTTCATTTCAGGTATTTGGTCACCTTTTATTTGTGCGAGATGGGCTTGTACCAAACTGGCCAACAAAGGCGACAACGAATGGGCTATTGGTTCGCCTGCCACTCCATGACGCACCTTCGCCATGCTTCGCATGGCTTGGACGAAGTACTTGAAACAGTCTGAAAATAGATAGTTCAAGATTTGCCTATATTTGAGCAATATTCCAATGAATTGAATAATGTGGTTATACACGTAATGCTATGGCAATGATGGAACGAGGGTCTTTTGTATGGTTTTTGATGGCTGCTACCCAAACATGGTTGTCAATAAAATTACTAGATGACGTAAGTGGCGCTATTACAACCCTGTTTGGAAGTTCTGCTGCTGCATTGTTCATTATTGGTCTGGTCGTATTCAAACAAGAACAACGTGAATTATTGCTAAATCCGCTTAAGACCGTACAGAAAGAAGTTCATAATGATCAACAAAAGAAGCAGGGTAAAGCGGTTTGGATGGTTGTTGGATTNTGGTTTGTTACAATGATTACTGGTTCCATTGCATTATGAGGACTGCTAGATGATAGATGACATCTCTGATGAATTACTGGGCGGGTTTTGGCCATTTTTGAAGCGCGTACTAATTCTATTCATGCCGATTTGGGTTTATTTCTTGGGTGTGACTGCGGGATTACCATTGATTTTATCATCAATATTAGCTGGTTCTTCCTTAGCTTTAATCATAGTTTTTGAAAAGTATAAACTTTCACAAGAAAACCCTCAAAATGATGACAGGTAACATCTTAAATGTGATTGCGTAGAGACATTTAGGGCGTAACATGGGTTTACTAGAATGGATTGGAGATTTGGTAGGAGTTAGCGCTCCTTCGACAATGGAACTTATTTTCATGTCTTGTGCATTTTTTGGAACTTTGTTCTTCTTAGTCATGATGTTACTAATGCTAGTAGGAGATATTCTTGGAGGAGTTGTCGATACCGCTCTAGATACTGATTTTAGTATGGATACAGACCTATCCTTTGAATTATTTAGTTTACAAGGTATTTCTGCCGCAATAATGATGTTTGGCTATGTCGGGATGTTCACAGTAACATCGACTGAATCTGAATTCTTAGCTGTATTTACTGGAGGATTGTCCTCTGTTGCTTCGATGTATGCGGTCAAAGTCATGATGAAGAGTATCGTCAATCTACAGACTGATGGAACCATGCAAATCGAGGAAGCAATTGGTGCAGAAGGCCAGGTTTATGTTCGTATAAAAAGCAACGGTAGCGGCGAAGTACAAGTTCCAATCCAAGGTTCACTTCGCACCATGACTGCAAGATCAAAAAAGCATAGCGACCAACTTGAAACTGGCACTTTAATACGAGTTGTTGATACTATAGGTTCGATACTTATCGTTGAAGAATTAATAGATGAAGAGGAATGAGGTGAACACATGGCAGCAGAAGGTTGGTTAGTAGGAATAATGGGAGCGGCTCTATTAGTCGTTGTATTTGGAATCCTGATATTGGTGACACGTTACAAACGTTGTGCATCCGACGAGATTTTGGTAGTTTTTGGTAAAGTTAAGGGAGGTCAGGCATCAAGATGTATTCATGGTGGTGCAACTTTAGTATGGCCTTTGATTCAAGATTATAAGAAACTCAGTCTGATACCTATGACCATAAATATTCCATTGACAAATGCATTATCTTTGCAAAACATTCGTATTCACGTGCCATCTACATTTACAGTTGGTATTAGTACAGACCCCATAATTATGAACAATGCAGCAGAGAGACTACTGCATCTATCACCAACCCAAATTGAATCTATGGCTTCTGAAATTATCTTCGGTCAACTTCGTTTGACCGTAGCATCTCTAACAATTGAACANATCAANCAAGATAGAGATAATTTCCTAGAGTCAATTCGTGGNAACGTTGGACATGAATTAAACAAACTTGGTCTGAATCTGATAAACGTAAATATCACTGATATCACCGATGACTCAGATTATATCGAGAGTATCGGAAAGAAAGCAGCNGCTACTGCTGTAAANGCAGCAAAAGCAGATGTTGCNNTAGCAGACCGTGATGGAGCAATCGGTCAAGCAGAAGCGAACAGAGCTCGTGATATCCAAGTTGCAGAGAATCAGGCTGAGGCTGAAAAAGGAATGAAGGCTGCTCGAGCTGACCAACGTATTTTCGTTCAAGAGCAAGAAGCACTGGCAATTGATGGTGAGAACACATCGAAAGCAAATATCGCAGGCTACAATGCTGGACTTGCTGAGAAAGAAGCTGATGCTATGCGCCGCTCTGAAGTTGCTAAGAGAACTGCAGAGATGGAAGTACAGAAAGCACAGTATTTACTAGAGCAAGAGAGGCTCAAGGCTGAAGAAATTGTTCGTGAAGAAATCGCAAAGACACAAATCGAAATCGCTGCAGAAGCAGAAGCGGAGCGTCAAAGACGTATTGCTGGTGGAGAAGCAGATGCAATTCTTGCTAAGTATAGAGCAGAAGCAGAAGGTGTACAAGCAGTTCTAGAAGCAAAAGCAACAGGATATGCAAGCCTAGTCAAGAGTGCTGGTGGCGATGCGAAAGCAGCTGCTACTTTGCTAATGGTTGAGAAAATAGAAGATATCGTTGCTCGACAAGTTGAGGCAATCTCTAACATGAAGATTGACAAGATTACTGTCTGGGATTCAGCAGGAGGCAGCGAAGGCGGCTCTACTGCTAACTTCGTCTCTAGCTTGATTCACAGCCTACCTCCGGTACATGATGTAGCCAAGATGGCAGGCGTTGAACTTCCAGATTACCTGGGTTCGATGAAAGAGGAGTGAAATCGCTTTTACCGGTCCCTTAAGGGACCGTGTATTCAAGAACCCTCCAATGCGTCAGCAACCTATGCAAAGCGATCTCGAGATAGCGAGACAGGCTGAATTAGAAGCGATTAGTGATGTCGCTTGGAAGTTGGGTATTGGTGGCGACGAAATCATGCCAATGGGCAACGGAAAGGCTAAAATCTCCTGGAATGCTATGAAAAAAAGACTTGAAAAACCACAAGGTTCTCTTATCTTGGTGACCTCTGTAAACCCTACTCCTTTCGGTGAAGGAAAGACAGTAACTACAATTGGACTGACACAGGCTCTAAATCACATAGGAAAACGTGCAACTTGCGTAATTCGTGAACCTTCAATGGGTCCTGTTTTTGGAATTAAAGGCGGAGCTGCTGGAGGTGGACATTCTCAAGTTATTCCGATGGAAGACATCAACTTACACTTCACTGGTGATTTACATGCAGTTACCAGCGCACATAATCTTCTTTCATCCCAAATCGATAATCATCTCAAACATGGAAATAAGCAAAATATCAATCCAACTAGGATAATTTGGCCCAGAGTTGTGGACTTGAATGATCGTGCATTAAGGAATATCACAATCGGCTTGGGCGGTCCTGCTAATGGGATGGCGAGGGAAGACAGATTCGATATCACAGCAGCTAGCGAGGTTATGGCGATTTTAGTTCTAGCATCAGACTATGCCGACTTGAGAGTTCGACTTGGTGATATTGTAATTGGACAAAGAATGGATGGTAGCCCTGTGAAAGCAGAAGACCTCGGTGCAGCGGGCGCTATGGCATTGCTCCTACGCGATGCCTTTTTACCAAACTTGGTTCAAACCTTGGAAGGAAACCCAGCATTCATTCATGGAGGGCCATTTGCAAATATTGCACATGGAAACTCATCGATNATCGCTGACAGATTNGCTCTTGGCGCTGCTGATTATGTTGTTACTGAAGCAGGTTTTGGCTCGGATATGGGTGCTGAAAAATTTATGCATATCAAAGTCAGCAATTCTGGAAAAACTCCTGATTGTGTAGTACTAAATGTCACAGTACGTTCTATGAAATTACATGGTGGCGCATTTGGAGCTAAGGCTTCAAGGCGCCCAAGTAAAGAGGAAATTAAGGCAGAAAATGTTGAGGCAGTAAAGTTGGGTGCTACAACAAATTTGAATCGTCATATCAAGAATATGTTGATGTTTGGCACTCCTGTAATTGTTTCAATCAATCGTTTTGACACCGATACTGATGATGAAATTAACTGTCTAATAGATTGTGCAAATGCATCTGGAGCCAATGAAGTATGTGTTACAGAAGTTCATGCAAAAGGTGGCGAAGGTGGTACAGACTTAGCAAAGGCAGTAGTTGGTGCTTGCCAAGACCATATCGCAGCAGGTAGGCCATTTACTCCCCTATTCAACACAGATGTTCCACTCGAAGAAAAAGCACTTCGTATCGCTACAAGGCTGTATGGTGCTGATGGAATAAATATCAGAGCAAAGGCACACAGACAACTGAAGGAAATTGAATCATGGGGCTATGGAAAACTACCAATTTGTATGGCTAAAACCCAATATTCATTCAGCCATGATGCTAGTCTACTAGGTGCTCCGACCGGTTTCGAAGTACCTATTCGCGAGTTTAGATTGAATGCAGGCGCAGGGTTTGTAGTAGCGGTTCTAGGGGAAATCATGACTATGCCTGGGCTTCCTGAACGNCCTGCTGCTGCCGACATGGATATGGATGAAGATGGAAATCTAGTCGGCGTATTTGGGTGAATAAAATGCGCATCCTAAAGCGCGAGCCTGACATGTTTCGACTTCGCATTGATTGCGAAGATGACCTTTGGGTGATCGCAAGAATTTGTGTGAAAAAACGTAGTTTAGGAATGCTAGGTGAGAGAAGAGACCAGACTACTGCAGGCGAAGAAGGTGGACGNGCTAAATCCGCAGAGCGTAAGAAAATGTGGATACGTCTGGCTATTGAGTCCAATGAGTTCCATACCTTTTCTGATAATCTAAGAGTGCATGGGATTATTGAAGAAGCTAAATTCGACCATGGCAGTCATCATACACACCTAGTGGAAGTCGGAGATGAAATTGAATTGACTTCACAATCGGGTTTCCCATTAGTAGACAGGGAATTAATTTCCGATGCTGTAAGTTCGAGTGGCAAACCAAAGGTAGCGATAATAGTCGTTGAAAATGATGAGGCTATTTTGTTTGAAATAACTGGACGAGGCATTCGAGAAGTACATACCTGGACCAGACGTGGTGGTGGAAAATATACTGGCGCTAAAACCAGTGATGGTGTTTCAAATATTTTTTTCCAAAACCTAGCACGTGAAACCAATGAATCCATTTCTGAACAAACTCCACTAATCCTATGTGGACCAGGACATGCTAGAGAAAAATTAGCACCGCTATTCGAGCGACAAAAGAAATTGGTTGCAACAAGTATGGGTGGCAGAGGTGCTGTTAACGAAGTGATAACTCAAGGTCTGGCTGGTGATGTTTTATCCGACCATTCTATGGTTCAAGAAACTGCATTATTGGAAGAGGCTTTCAAGCGAATTGCCACAAATGGTGCTGTTGCTTATGGACGAATGATGATTGAAAAGGCTCTTGCTGAAGGCGCAATAGAAACACTTCTTGTCAATGTGGATTTACTACGAAGTGAAGACTGGGAAGTTGTAATCAAAGGGCTATCTGATATTGGAGCAAAACTGATCCAATGTTCAACCGACCATGATGCTGGAGACCAATTGGCAGAAGGTTACGGGGGAGCTGTGGCACTTCTAAGGTATAGGATGTGAGATTGTGCGTATTGCATGGTTTAGTGAATTAGGAGAAGATATTCGCAAAGAAATGCAAGGTCTACGCTGGCTTTTGATGACTGCTAATGATTTGCCTAAAGCGACAGCAGCGTGGATGTTTGCTGAATTAGACGGAGTTCTTATTGCGATTGACCATCGGGGAAGTAAATTTAATTCAGGGTTACATAATCGTGCAATCCATCTATTGTTAGTTGATGAGAATAATGGCATTTCAGGCATCACAAAAGTGATCACTGAAGGTGAACTGCTCGATAATTTGTGGTAGTGGGCCCGGAGGGAATTGAACCCTCGATCCTCGCCGTGTAAAGGCGATGTCATAACCGCTAGACCACAGGCCCAACCTTCCGACTCGGCTCTCATTATTGAATAAAACCCCTCAACTTCAAAACCCTAGGGCTGTTAGACGGTACAATGGACGAAGAAGTTCAGGCCATCGCCGCCCGCTTGGTACGGCGACTAAAGGAAGTTGGAGCCACAATTACTGTGGCTGAATCATGTACTGGTGGACTTCTAGCCAGTACGCTCACCGATATCGCCGGTTCCTCTGATTGGTTTAACCAATCATGGGTATGTTATTCATATGATTCAAAAATCACAGAATTGAATGTTGAATCTGAATTACTTGAAACTAAAGGGGCTGTAAATGCAACTGTCGCAATTCAGATGGCAGATGGAGCACGTAAACGTGCAAATGCTGAATTGGGATTATCGATTACAGGAATTGCTGGACCTAAACAGGGAGATTCCAATAAACCGATTGGATTGGTATATGTCGGAATCGCATCCAAACATTGGGCTAATGCTGAATCGGTTCAGATGGGTGGGTCTCGTCAAGAAAATAAAGTCGCCTTCGTGCACTTTGCTCTGAAGACGGCTATCGATTGCTGGGATAAGGCGAAAATACGCAAGAGTGATGCTCTACAGAAGGAACATAATGAAGCGGCAAAAGCGGCTGTCAAGCAAGCTCAAAGTGAGGTTGAGAAAGCCCGGAGAGCAGCAGATGCTGCTGCTGGTGCGCCTTGGCAAGATGAGTCATGGCAGAAAAAAGGAAAGTCTGTAGGAGATGACAATAATATTGAATGGGAAGGATGAGCAAATTCCTTTGCTTCCGATTACCTCTTGAACATCGGTACACCTCGTCGAGATATGGCGGCAACATGGGGGGAGATTTTTCCGCACCTCATGAGTGCCAAATTGATGGCTACTCGAGGGATTAAAGAGCGATTGCTAGCCATGGATGACCCAATTCAACTTTTGAAAATGGCAGAGGAAATCGAAATAGAAGGTGGCATGCTAACCGATGAAGTCTTGGACAAATTGATTACGCTCAAGGCGACCAAAATAGCACCACCCAAAGTCGAGAATTTTGGTCGTACAATAGCACCAATTTCACAACCTGAACCTGTAGAACTAGAATACAGAAATAATTTGCCAGATTGGCGCCAAGAAGATTATCCTATGCTAGCGACAGATACTGATTTTGATCTTTCAATACATTATGACATCACAGGAAATAGTATCACTGAAGGCAAGATGGGTGATATTAAAGAGGCTTTTAGTAACCGTCTTGAAAGGTTAAGAAAATTAATTATTCAAAATTCTAGCCTACCTCGAACACCGATGGAAATCTCTAGATTACATGCTGAAAGAGGAAGATTCCAAGGACGCGATAATATTGCTGTTGCTATAGGATTAGTAAATGATCCAAGGCATACTAAAAACGGGCATCTAATGTTTTCAATCGAAGATTCAAGTGGAGAGTTACCGTGTTTGCTGATGAATAGACAAGGTGATGATCGTATTCTTGAGCATGCTCAAGTTATCGAAGCCGGCTTGATGCCTGATGATGTATTAGGAGTATCAGGAACCTTTTCACAAAATGGGGATATGTTCTATGTTGATGACTTACATTTCCCTATGCAGTCAAGACATGAAAAGGTATTTTCTTCTGTAGGTGTTTCTGTAGCATTCCTATCAGATGTTCATGTTGGATCTAAAACATTCTTAGAAGCACAATGGCACAAGATGGTTAGTTGGTTTCACAAGGACCCGCTGGCTCGAACTATCAAATATCTCGTTCTTTCAGGTGATTGTGTAGATGGAGTTGGAATCTATCCTGGTCAAGATAAAGAGTTAGCAATTGGGGATTTATACAAACAATATACTAAATTCGCTGAATTACTAGAATTATTACCTGAATGGGTTGAGTGCATTATGCTACCAGGTAATCATGATGCTGTTAGACCAGCAGAGCCGCAACCTACTCTAGAACCTGAAATACAACAGGACTACAATACAACTACCTTTGTTGGAAATCCTTGTGATTTTAGTTTACATGGTGTTAGAATACTATCCTACCATGGAAAATCGATTGATGATTTCGTTGCAGGACTTCGTACTGTCACCTATTCAGACCCTGTGGAAGCAATGCGTCAGATGCTAAGAAGAAGACATTTAGCGCCTCAATGGGGGGGTAAAACCCCATTATCCCCAGAACCTGAAGATGGCTTGATTATTCGCGAAGTCCCTGATATTTTTGTTACTGGACACGTTCATGGCCACGAGTGTGTTGATTTCCGTGGTACAACACTGGTTTGCTCTTCGACTTGGCAAGACCAAACCTCATACCAAAGAATGCTAGGGTTCCAACCTAAGCCATGTATGCTAACAGTGGTAAATCTAGGAACACACAAAACTACAGCTATACCATTTGCCTGAATTATTTCAATCCAAGATGTTGGCGTAAGTCTGCTAGGTCGTTACTTGGAACAACAGTTACTCCAGCATTTGCGAATGCTTCCTTCGCAGAATCTCTTGTTGGGTTGAAACCAATGAATTTGCATTTCGGAATTATCATCGACAAATCCATACTTGAATCACCTACGCAGATCAATCGTTCTGGAGGGCAATCGATTAATTCTATCAATCGTTTGATTGTAACGTCTTTCTCTTTCGAGGGAACACGCAGGACTCCCTCATCCAATAGCCAGCCATCTTCATCAAATTCAAAACCGTTAGCAATCCAATCATCAGCCTTTAGCATTGCAGCAATTGATTGGACATATAGGTCGACACCTGCGGAAACTATTGCAACATATACTCCGGCTTCTTGTAATTCTGCGACGATTTCTTTCGCACCTTTCATCAATTTACATCCAGAATAGGCTCTGAAAATATCGTCTCTGTGAATTTTAGGAATTTTTGATTTCCATAACGCAATATCCTTGGACATGAATTCTGCATCACTGAACTCTCCAGCCATATATTGAGCTAAGAGTTCTCCTGAATCTGTACCAAAATGATCATGAAGAGTTTTCCATGAAGAAACTGAATCAGCAAGTACGCCATCGCAATCAAAGGCGACACAAAGCGGTAGGTCATCATTCATGGGAACAGCCTGTGCTAGAAGGCTAACACTCTTGAGGCTATTGAAAAAAGAAAAGAAAGAGTAACAGAGAAGATAGGACCCAAGTAGAACTTGGGTCCCATCTCCTGTGTAGGGGTATCCCCCGGCTAAGCGGGTATATTTTCATCAACTACAGAGAACCAACTCGCCCCCGAAGGGGCGAGAGGCTCAATGTTTCACAAAACTATGTGTCTCAAATACCGGACCATGTTCGAAGAACAGATCCTGGTAGGTTTCCATCAGGTACGTAACTAATTGTAATTGACATACCTGTGATNTCCTCACCAGCAGCGTTTGTGCTGCGGATCATGATTACATCTCCAGTGTTGAAACTGGACTTTGTAGCTCCGTTTTCCATGTCGACAGAGTCTGCGAATGTTACCATTCCCGGACTATTCTCAACTGAGAAACCATAGACTAATGTGTCTGCAAGGTTGTACACTTCATTCTGAACACCGTTAGAATCTTCCCACTGCACACGAACACTAATCGCTTGTGTTGCCAATTCTACTTGGTTACTAGTGACCTGAATCTCGTGGTGAGGGTTATCTGTGCCCACACTTTGAGAACTATCTAGATCGAAAGTCAGACGAGGTACACCCTTTGCAGAGGTGTCTGCCAGACTAGATGCCCAGACATAGATTACACCAGATAGAACAACTGTGATTGCAACCATCAAGATAGTTGCAATAACTGGGCTCACCGCAGCATCGTCGTCTTCAAGGGTCATTTCCTCAAGTTCATCCTCTTCTTCGTCACGGCGACTCTGTAGAACCAGAGCGCTCACGAATAGACCAGCAGCACTGATAGTAATCAGTGATGGTGCAAAGGACGGTACTGAAGATGATCCAATCAAGCGCACTACTGTTGGTAGAGTCGAGTTAGATGCAGTTGTGGTCAAACCGTTTGTTCGTGGTTGTGCACAATCTGCTCCAACAGCTTCAGAGGTCATGATGTTGTTACACCAGTTCTGATCTTCTAGCATTGGTCTTCGGTTGTTCTTCATTGTAACAGATACTGGGTTACCAGCAGCGTCAACGGATGATTCACCTATTTCTCCAGGACAGCTCCATGCTTCTCCTTGTACACTGTTACTGTCTAGACAGCGGTGTGCTTCAGGGAAGTCGTGACCGAAGAATCGGTCTTCAGGTGCCTTAGAGGTGTCACATTCGGTATCAACACAAGTCAATACATCGATTTCTACCCATACCTTGGTAGTGGTAGATCCTGAGATGTATACCATATCGTCTACAGGTATCTCTTCACCATATGCAGGTGGAGTGATGTACTGTGTTCCAAGAGTGATGTATTCCGGTGCAGTTGGATCGTCGTTGTTGTATCCATTGCTGTGGAATGTCACTTGTAGCATGTGGTCGTAGTTGTAAGGACCTTCATCTCCACTGTGACCAACCTTTACTGTNGTNGGTACATANGTTCCTGGCATGATATTNGTAACTCCGTTAAAGTTGAATCCGAAGCTCTCCTTGACGAAGTAATCCGGTACATTCTCTGCNACGTTCATTACACGNACGAACAATGTNACACTGTCTTCACCTTGCTGATAGTTAGCAGTACTCATATCGTAGTTTGGATATTGAGGTGGTGCTTCAGGTGTGTCATGTAGGTACAGAGTAATTGGACAGAATTCACCAGACAGAGGGTTAGCCTGATGGATACCACCGTTGTTCAGATAGTCAACTTCCCACTCAGGAGCGTTTGTTGTTGCGTCCTTGATTAGGTCGAATGAGATCTCATCGTCATCAATTGTAGCNGTGAAGTAATTCTCATAGTCACAAGTTTCTGCCTTAGCGATAGACCAAGTTAGTTGATCGTCTGTGTGATCGTCGTCATCCTTCATTGCTGACAAGTCATAGGTNAGNTTGTCNGTATTCTCATCGTCTTCGGTTAGTGTTACCTTCCATGGGAAGTTTGGCACATCTCCGTTTCCGTCAGAGATTACTACTCCGGTTTCACGGTTCCAATCCTGTACTACAGGTGCGTCGTTAACNGGTGTTACATTGAAGTCTACCTCGAATGNTACTGCATCGGTGTTTTCTTCAACCCATGAGTAAGCCAAACAAGTTGCCTCAGGTGTGTATGGATTGAATGATGCAAATCCGATGAACACGTTGTAACAACCGGTGATGGTTGTTCCTGGTGCGTACGGGTTAGGGTAGTCAATCAAGTAGGTGTATGCAACACAAGCTGCTCTTACATCGTTGGTTTCTCCAAGATCAGAGTTCTCACAGTATCCACCATCGTCTTTCAAACTTAGAACGATAGTACATCCGCCACCAGCTTCATTCTCGGTGTTCTCAGTAATGGTCAACTCATTGTTAGCCACACTGATTGAGAATGCNGGACATGGGTTGTATCCACCAGCNGTTGTGTAACCNTCTGGGAAGATATCGTCCCATGAGTCATCAAACGCTGANGTGTCTACTCCATATGCAGTCATCCAGAAGTCAGTGTAATTCAGACCAGAGTATACATTTCCGTAGGTATCGATTGTACTGTCACAATCTGCTGTTCCTTCAGCAGAGCGTACTGCAATTACCTTTTCTCCTGCGGAGTCCATGTATTCTTGGTAGTATACTGTGCCACAGCCATTCTGGTAAAGCAAGTAGGTTAGCAGAGTTACGTTGTTCAATGTTGGTAGTGTGTACACTAGATCGGTATCATTGTGTGCACTTGGGTCACCAGACATCTCAATCTGTTGCCATCCACCAGCATCGGTAACTGCAATTCCTGCTTCAGCAAACATTGCGCCTACTGAATCGAACTTCTTCTGTACCCAGTATGGTTCTACTGTTACATCAGCACCCTTGAACTGAGCGCCCCACTGATATGTCTGTGGTTGCTCGTTAGCCATGTCGTTGCTTGCCATGTCATTGACGTAGGAGCCAGTTGCGTTAGCAGCAGATCCTAGTGCCTTGCTTACGCTTCCAAATCCTTCATCCAATACATTCAGGTTACCTGCTCCATCATCTGCGAAGACTGGCATACAGTCTTCACGGTCGTTGTTACAGATTACTGGTGCGTCGTTGACNTTCTTAACTGTCCATGTGATGGTCTTAGAAGCAGACAAACCATGACTNTCGACAACATCAAAGTGGAAGATGTATGTTCCGAATTGGTCGTTGTCAGGTGTGATTACCATAGTCTGTGTCTGTGCGTTCAGAGAACTGTCTAGAAGCATGCTTGGGCTGTTAGCCGCATCTGCATCATCTGCAACAGACCATGCTAAAGTATTCTCTTCATCTTGAACATCGTCAGCAAGGTTGGTTAGAACTAGTGTGTATTCTCCACTGTCTTCATCAACTGTTACATCGACTAGGTCGGTAATGACTGGACATGCACGTAGGATATCTACTGATTCCCATACATTGGTAGACATATCGATATTGTCGATNTTGCCCCAATCCTCTTCACAAGCTGCATCCACCTTGACGCTGACGTCGTAGTTCTTTGCTGTGCTTGGAGTGTTGGATCCAACGTAGCTGCGGTAAATCAGCAGATGGTTACGTAGTTCGTCACTTGATGACAAGTCGCTGTGTCCCATGATTAGAGTAATCTCTTCATTGAACGACTGGTTGTTTCCAGTAGCGATAGTCTGAGATGGGTGTACTGATGATACTTGACCAGTAGATTCATCTTGAACTATTACNATCATCCTAACTGTATCTGATGGAGAACCNATACAATCCCATGGGATTGAAATTTCGGTATCTGTATCAGATGAGTCNCCNATTTGGCTGTTCAAAGCAGTACATGATCCTGAAACCTCAGACCATCCAGTGAATCCATTCACCTTCAGNCCGCTGTTTCCGTCATCACCGTTCTCTGCCCAGAACACATAGTCTGCAGCGAATGGCAGACTCATGGACTGGCTGTTCCAGTTAAGTCCTTCAGTGTCTCCACCAGTACTCGAATCGATGTAAATCTGCAGGTCTGCAGTTCCCATATCGACTCCTGTTAGAGCCAAGTACATGTTGTTAGCATCCCATGTGGTAAGGAAGTCTTCTGTACCATCGCCAGACATTACACCAGGCATTGCATCATCAGATGGGTTCAGAGTGTTTCCATACCACTCGCTCATATCACCGTCTACGGTCATGTATGTTGAACGGTAAGCAGGTGAAACNTATGCTGCGTTTGAACTGTCAGTTGATTTGATCATCAATCCAATGTCAGTTGCATCTGCACCCTTGTGGGTTGCATTCAAGTTAAGCAAGTTACCTTCGTGTATTACTGCAGTAGCATCAACAATCAACTTGGATGCATCTAGTGAGTTACCAACAGATGTTACTGTTGTGTAAGCACCAGCATCGATTTGGTTTGTTGTATCTCCCCATGTAACGTTCTCGACTGAACCTTCTGCGCCGCCATCAACCATTAGGGCTGTAACTGCATCAGATTCTCCACCATTCCAGCGGAAGTCGATTCCATCAGTGTTTAGTCCATACAATCCTGATGTATCCATGTCGGTTGCATCAAAGGTAGTTGTTCCAGTGATGTACATTCCAGATCCGGAGGAGCCAGCAATCAATTCTGCGCCATTTACTACGACATTAGTATCCATTGCGTATGCTCCATATTCACCACCTGAAAGCACTGCGCCTCCAGTTAGCAACATATCTCCACCGTATTGCTCAATTGCAGAGTTAAATCCTGAGATTTCAGTTCCATCAAGTGTTACATCATCATTGGTACCTGCAACGTTAAATCCAACNGAAGTAAATCCGCCAGAAGTACCGTTTTCGACAATAATTACACCAATGATTGNTGGTNNATTAGCATCGTAATACCAGTATGTTCCTGCTGTGTAGAAAGTCTTGGTCCATGTTGAACCTAGGTTCATGTTACCAGAGCTGTCTCCAGAGTCGTTGAAGTAGATGTTATGCGTTTGACCNTTGTTGTATTCATTTGCACGCCATCGAACTGTGTCTCCTGTCTTAATTGTCAGGTTAGCAGGACTGAATGATAGAGCNTTACTCTGTACAGAGTGTACTGTACCACCACTGCCTCCGATTGCGTTCAAGGTTGAACCTGTATCGTATAGATCACAGCCATCGGTTACAATTGCATTCTCCATGATGGTGATATCGTTACCACCAGTCATAACACCAGATGTTCCACAATCTTCAGCCCAGATACCTACTGCTGCTGGAGCAGTNCGTCCTGGTGTTTGTGTTAGTGTGTTATCTGTGATGTTTATATCAAATCCAAATTTGACACCGTCAACCAGAATTCCACCGTCTGCATCAGTCAAAGTATTTCCAGAGATTACTCCATATCCATTCAATGAATAGATACCTGCAAATGATGCATCCTGCTTTCCTGTAATTACGTTGCCAGTAATTGTGAAGTCGGTTGCACCACGCATGTAAATTGCTTCATCTGCGTTACTGATTNTGTTATCNGAGATNGTCAGGTCAGTTGTTGTTGAATCCTGGGTGTAAACAGCATATGATGGACTTGNAGATCCGCTCATAGTGTTTCCAGTGATTACTGTACCTTCGTTATTAGAACCTAGGTAGAACCAAACATCAAGCATTACTGTATCCTTGAAGTGGTTATCCTTGATTATTGCATCATCTGCACCCCAGTAACTANTGGTGTGNTAGTAGTAGTAAGGAGTTCTCATTAAGAATACTCCAACCNTACATCCAGTAANNGTGTTACCTTCNATTNCTACATTNCTACCAGATACAATCATACACATATCATTGTAAGATGNNCTACCGGTATTTTCCATGTTCTTGGTATTGAAGTGAGATATCTGATTGTTCTTAACCGTNAACATATCTGCTTCCCAAGTNTTGGATGTTGACCAGTAACTCTTGTAACCATGAGAGGCACTTATGTAGGACACTCCACTCAGAGTTGAGTTCTGTACGTTTGGCAATAGGTATGCTCCATAGTAATATCCAATCTGCATTCCTTGTGCATCTCCTGAANTATCGACACCTAGGCTGAACATCTCACCTTCGTGCATCCAGAATTGGCCACGATATGGCGAAATTGAATACAGTCTAGCAATATCAGAACTTGTATATCCACCAGTGTTCAAGATAGTAGAGCCATTGTAGTTGTTAATCGCTCCATTACCCTTCAGGTAAATAGTAGGTGCATCCATCATGACGACCTTACCGGACATGTCAGCTGGAGTTGCTCCATAATATCCATATTCCTTCAATCCAGAGNTGTAGGTTCTGCTACCACTGGTACTGAGATAACCAGCACATGGTGCATTATATACATATGAAGAACTCGAGAAACTGTAACAAATACGTGCATCAACATTGTCAACTAAATCCATAGTTGCAGTGTTATCAGAATCATCTGTTANGGTTAGAGTTTCGAATGCATAACGGAAATCNGCAGAGTTAGAACTTGCAGAAGAATAACTGTAAGTTCCAATCTNTGCGACTGTTACCGCTCTGTATCCGGCTAAATTAGCAACTGTCTTACCACTAGAATCTACTGTGCTAGTAACGTATAGTAGATCTATAGCGTCACCGGCACTGTTTGTTTCTGCAGACCCTGTTACAAGATCTCCAGCATCTAATAGTAGAACTTGTGTTCCTTCAACCGCACTAGAGTCGGCTGTTACAGAAACATCTAGGCTTCTTTCACGACTGAATAGTCCATTTGCAGTTACTTCAACAGTATCTACATCNACATCTCCATCAATGAAAGTTACAGTTGACGACCCAGTTATGTAGAAGTCCTTCGTATTAGCGAAGGTCGAATCTTCCAACATCAAGTCACCAGTACCTGCAGTTTCTATACCAATCGCATTGCCTGCAAGAGTCATACTATCCCAGGAAATATCGTTGCTAGTTGCTGAACCGAACTTCATAGCAGGTCCTGCAGATCCAGTAATTGAACCTGAAATTGCTCCTGCAACGTCCTTAACCATGTATACTCCAGCAAGGGAGTTTGATTGAAGGTCCAAGTTTGTAGCTTCCAAAGTACCTGAGGCACCTGCGCCGTATACCATACCGTAGTTACCACCGGTTACAGTCAAATCATCAACCGATGCTGAGACTGAGCCTGTGACATCTAATCCACAACTTGTTGGTGAGGTAACTGTTACGTTGGAGAATTCTCCAGCAGCCCACTCGCCACCGATTTCGATTCCATTTTCTGCTCCGGTGATTGTACCATCAGCGAATAATGGAGTACCTGATTCACGAGCATATGCGCCCATGTCAGATGGATCGTCACCAGTACGTGCTACAACTTCCAAGCGGTCTTGGTAGTTGTCTGCACGGTTGTGTAGAACATCGATATACATTGTAGCCCCTGTGATGTTACTTCCAGAAACATCAACAGCAGGGAATGACAAACGAGCACTATCTCCTGGACTGTTATAGTAGGAGTAAGCGTAGTTTAGACATACGTTGTATGAAGTTGGGTATCCCAATCCATATCCTTCTGGAGGCATCATGTCACCATATCCACCGTGATATGCGTTGTAATAGTAACCCCAGTACATCATTGGGTAGTAAGTACTTGGTGTGTTATCAGTATCTTCCCAACGGAATCCAAAGTCACTTGGGTAGTTGTTGTTGCTACCACTAGATGTATAACCACCGTATCTGATTAGATAGTAGAAGTAACTGTATCCGTACCACTCTGTGTAACTGTAACCGTAGTAGTTACAATGCCACGAAGGTGCACCACCAGCTCCACCATCTGAACCATCATAATATCCAGTGTGAGATTCGTCAGTAACGTTCCATGTGTTACCCAAATCATCTTCCAACTGTATGTTTAGACGATCGTAGATCATGTAATACTTGCTTGTTGCATAGTTGTATGTTGGGTGAGCATTTCCTCCACCGTAGACGGATGTTAGACCCATCTGTAGGTAATCGTCAGTTCCAAGGTATGCGGAAAGGTCGATTGCATAGGTAGTCCATCCTCTGGATTGTCCAGATAATAGAGTACTTCTGTAAAGAGTTGGTAGGCTCATTCCACCATAGATATCTACTCCAACATCATTGTCGGTTAATGTAAATCCATTAACTTGAGGTGCTGAATTGTGGGAGTACATTCCTACTTCTGCATTTTGGACAACGATGTTGTCTACTGCACCGAGTGAGTCTTCGAACATTATACCAATACCGGTTTGTGCAGAATTGATAATTGTCGAGTCATCCCAATCTAGGGTTCCACCGTTTGCGTATACAGTTGCATCTGTAGAAGATGCTCCTGAATTACCGTAGATAGTGGTTCCGTTGAACACTGTCAAGGTACCAGAATCAAGGTGTAGACCACCAGCCAAATCACGTACTACTGCACCGTCAAGAGTCAATGCACCGCCATCCATATCCAAATCTAGAGGATAGGTTGAAGATACTGCCTTGAGAGTTGCTGTGTCGGTTGAAGTCGATGCAAAGGTCAAAGTTCCACCAGCAGGTATTGTCAGTGTAGGACTGTTTGTAGCATCAGATGCTACTGCAAACACGTTCTTCATGATAATGTTACATCCGTCGATGGTTAGGTCACCAGACATGGTAACCTTTCCTTCCCAGGTGAATGTGTTGGTGTATCCATCTGCGATTGAACCATCGTATCCAAGTGCTGCCTCAGTGTTGGTCAATAGGTAAGCACAATCCATGTTGCTTCCATTTAGGGAAACAGGAGCAGGCTCGAGACGTAGCTCGATACTATCTCCAATTCCGAATCCAGAAGGAGCCCATAGGTCGTTCCACATTGTCTCATTCTGTCCAGATGGACCCCATGCTGCAAGGTTGTGATAGGTGTATGAATCACCAGCATCATTTCCTGAAACAACCCAAACAGTAGCTTCACCTGTACTGTCGGTCTTATGTGTACCGACTGTGAACAGGTTTGCACCACTGTCTACAACTGTTGCTTGTACAGTATGGTCTGCCTTGTATTGCTTTGTAACTCCGTCACCGGCTAGTTTGTACACCTTTACAGTAGCAGTACCACCGAAGTAGATTGCACCAGATGAACTAGATGAAACGTCACAGCCTGCACTAGAATCAGTACAGTCTGTGCTATCTTGGGTTACATCGATCAGAACAATCTTACCGTTTGTAGAAGCCTTTGCCATCTTATCGTAAGAACTTGGCATTGTAATGTCACCTTCACCGATTGTGATTGCAGAGTTACGTGCGTAAACTGCGTTCATGTTACCGGAGTAGGTTGCATCATAATCTTCCATGACAATGGTGTTTGGTGCTGCAGAGTTAGAACAAGAACCAGATAACCAGTCCGAGGTCACAGCCGTAGCAGTAATGGTAAATCCACAGCCAGAAACTGAAATTCCTGAAGTTGTCCATGAAGAACCACGCATTGCAGAAGTTGTTGGCGCATTACCCATGATGGTCAATACTCCAATGTCCATATTGTTCATGTTTGGACCCATACGAGTCATTGTCAAATCACCAGCGGTTACATCATCCATAGTTGCTGAAGAACCATATGGTCCTGCAGCGGTACTAGATGTACCTCCTGGAGCCATTGCAATATTTGCACTTCCCCAATCAACTGTATCCATAGATACTGAATCCATAGAATTGACTGAAGCAGAGGAATAGCCTGACGCATCCATGTTGTACACATAGAGGCTAGAGCCTGTTCCGCCACCTGCTGCATCAAGAACAGTTCCAGACTGTCCTGATGTTGAAGTTGCGGTTACATTGCTTATCCATACTGCTGCTAGGTCGATATCGATCAAGTTAACTAGAGAGTCGGTAATGTCGACATTCTCCATTGTTAGAGCACCGCCAGTACTACCTGGGTAGTTGACTATTGCTCCACCCCAGCTGTTGCCAGCAGAGTTACAATCATTCATGTCTCCATCTGTTAGAGTCACTACTGAATCTTCAGCTAGATCGAAACATGTATCGCTTGCATCATTGATTTCGAAATCAGACATTGTCAAAACAGTGCCTTGACCAGAACCATGCTTGAACGCAGTTCCAACATTGGTAAAGGTCACGTGATCCATTGTGAAATTACCAACGTTTGCATTGCTGCTTGGAGTTGCACCGTGGCGACTACCTGCAGAAATTGCTGCATCGGAGGTGTTAGCGAAGTCGACGTAAGACATCTGATGGCGGTCATCGGTACCTTCAGCAGTGCTACAAGCACCTGTGAAGGCCAATCCCTTCCATTCTGCTCCGCCCTGACCTTCGATTAGAATGTGGTCAGTTGNGTTACCCATTGCCATAAAGTTGTCACAGGAGCCATCGAATGANAGTCCCTTTCCAGCTCCCANCTGAATTACGACACCTGGTTCGATTGTGAGATTNGCACTAATCGATAGATAATCGTTAGATGGATTGACACGGATTGGTGAATCGATTAGCGACCATGTGGTCGGATTCACAAGATCCGCTGTTACATCAGTACCCTTACCTTCGAATGGTATTACACGAGTACGGACTGAACAATCGTATGCAGTGTTGTCATAGCAGTAGTAACTGGAGTAATAGCTCCATGCAGGTGCTATGTTTCCAGCCTTACTGAATGAGTTACCACTGTATGGCAGGTCTGGCATGTTACTGTACCATGTGGTCATCGAGCGCTCTAGAGCAGTCGAACCATCGGCTTTCAGATACATGTTACCCATACGTGCAATGTGCACACGGTTCTTCGAATCAGAACCATTGTATTCAGTTCCGAAGTAATCGAAAGTGAAACCGTCAGGCATATCGATGTTAGCGTTGCATCCAGACTTGTATGTGTTCCAGTAGTAACTAGATACACAGTAGTAACCGTATGGNTATCCATTGCTGGAACCTGCGATTGCAGTNTCCCATGTAGGCAATTCAACCATACCTAGATCGAATGTTTCGTAACCATGCGCTGTGCTAGAGGTTGATATTCGATAGTTGTGCGAATATGGGTTTCCTCCAGCCATGTAACCTTGGTCTTGTTGCAGAGTTGCACCCTTTGAACGAGTTTGGTCTTGGTATCCAACAGTTGCATAGTCGTAGTAGACCTTACAATTCTTGTCGTACTTGAATTCAATCTCGTTGGTTACGTCATACATCAATACTTGATACGTACAGTAGTATGAACCGACGTATGTCTGGTCGTGCCACTCTACGACGAAGACCTTGTTCGGGTCTCCAACTTCGAAANNNTAGGTTGAACTTGTATTGGTGTTTGGACCATTTCCACCTGTTGTATCTTGAACGTCTTGTGCAGTTACGTAGTATTCTAGAGTGCTGCCACGCTCAATATCTTCGATAGTAAATGACCAGTCACACTGTGTTAATACACAGGAAGAGCGAGTTGCTCCAACTGGACTTAGTACATCAGAAACCCAACTACCAACTGTTCCATCCGCTAGTGTCTCTCTGTAATATACAGAAGGACCTACACCAACAGAAGTTGATACGTTTAGACCAACTGGTGGCTCACCAGCATCGCCAATAGTTACTGTTACAGTTCTATCTCGGCTGTGGCTGTCAAGCATTCCAGTGTGTCCTAGTACAGGTGGTGACAAGTCAGGTTCTGGAGCGACCTTAGCGATCTTGTAAGTCATTGCTCCGCTACTTGCTTGGCGGCCATAGTAACCAGATCCCATTGCGAATCCAGACCATGTGTATGAACTACTGTAGATATTGTAGTAGCTCGAAGTACATCTTGGAGAGCTGCTGGTACTACGGAAGAAGTATGTGTATCCGTTTGTACCCATGCAGAGCCAGTTAGCCTTTGAAGTACTGTATGTTCCATTGAAGTCAAACTTACCATAGGTACCAGTGATATCATTCAATGGTACGCGGTGTGCTGCTGTGTATCCATATGTGGATGCCTTAGCTGCACTGTTACCGCCGGTTAGAACTTCATCAATTCCAGTTTGCATACCAGAAGTTGAACTGTCTCCGTCAAGACCGACCATAGCCCATTTGTTCATGGTGCTGTCATATAGGTAAATCAAGTTCATACCTGGTCCCTCATCTACAGAGATAGATAGGTAACCGTCGTCATCTTTGTGCATCATCATGTCACCAGATTTGGTTCCACCCATACCATTGTATGCTCCACCAGGAGTGGTGGTCCACATCATTTCCCACTGACTGTAGAAGTAGTAACTTGTTGCATAGAAACAAGAATAACTACCTGTACCACATCTTGAGGTATCAAACTCGAAAACGAATTCGTCAGAGTTGTCATAGTAAGTCATTTGGCGGTCAAAGAATCCATTCGGGTTGAAATAACTACCAGCGTGGACATTTGTTGCCAATGTGGTTAGTTTCTTTGCATTACCAGCGTTATCTGGGGAATCTACGAAGAACCAGTGTGTTGACGATGGAGCGCTTGCTGTGCTAGAGGAACCGGTATCGGAACCTGTTGCAGGATCTGTTTCACCGTTGGGTGATGAAGCCAAGTCCTGGAAAGCCCAGTAATAGTCTACATAGTCTCCTTCTTGGATATCTCCAGTAGTTGCACTAAATTGACAGGTTGTGTCAGAGGAACCGCAGGTTCCAATGGCTGTTGCCTTGACAGCGGTGTAAGAACCGTTGTTCATACTGTAGTGCAGGTGAGGAGCACCTGTTGAAGTGGTTAGAATACCGCTACTATCTTCCAAAGTTGTGAAGAGAGTTCTTGCACCTTCTTTGTATGAAGTTATTCCAGAGTATGGAACGAACTTAGAAGTTGGTGCTTTAGAATCGGTACCACCAGAGTAGGTCACTGAAAGATAACTGTTGGATGAACCAGCAGCATAAGCATAGGTGTATGCACGAGTACTCGTGGTATACTTTGATCCCATGTTTACTTCTCCACCGTTAGCAAGTGCATCAGTGATGTATGTGTGGCTACCTGAAGTAGCAGCACATGCTGTTGCATCCTTACAAATGGTTGCTGCCTTCCAGCCAGTTCCTACAGCGTAAGTTCCTGCTGCTGCGGAGTTCCAAATCGAACTGATCATCTGCCTAGCCTTTGTAGTACCGTATCCTGTTGAAGGATTGGTATACTTACCAGAACATGATGCTGTTGGAATGCTCCAGGAATATCGGTTAGATGTTCCACACTTTTCCATTACTACAGCGGTAACTGTATTAGATGAATAGCCAGACCAGTATCGAATGTATTGTTGCCATTCAATCTTGTCTACGCTTGCACCAGATGGTAGAGCGTTAGCACTTGTGAAGGTGTACTTCTGCCATGGCAGATAGTAGATAGTGCTGTATTGTCGATACATGTAACGGTAGCTGCTTGAGTAACAGTTAGCGTAGTAAACATAACAATATCCACCTGCACCACTGTATACCTTTACAGCAGGGTCAATTCCTAGAGGGAAGGTTCGCTCATCATCTAACAACCAATCACTTTCGACTGCTGTTGTGATAATCACGATGTTACCGTAGGTCTGGACGAAGTAGGTTGCATGATAAGGCGCTTCTGCACCCATCTCTGTAACTACTGGAACCGGGATGTAAGCTAATACTTCACCAGTTTCCAAGTTACGGATTACTAACTCTTCTTGCGTCTCGACGATATCCTCACGGATTATGTCATCACCAAGATAAAGGCCATATCCCATTGGAAGGCGCATTTGCTCGGTTAGACCGAACCATGCAACATCTTCAGCAAGTACTGGCTTTTCTCTAATGACAAGGTTTTGCTTGACTTGGTTTTCCTCTACGGTGTAATCCAAATCAAAACCTTCTGCGATTGGGTAACGTATTACGTTACCACCGACAGAAATACCTTCTTGAGCCGGGGGTGCCATGTAAGGCATTGGCGCAGTTCCAGTCGCATCCAGGGTCATTACCACAGGGGCAATACCGGTTACGATTGGGTCAACGTATGGGTTGACCATTACTGCGACACCATCGCCAACTTCAGACGGGAATGCAACTTCGTAAAGATTCTCAGTTACTTCCCAACCGTCGACGGTTGCCTTAATGTTAAGGTCTATGTTTTCCCAAGATCCCTGACTACTCATGTAGTGTATTGGATCTGCGGAAGTTAGCAACGTCGTGGTTCCATCATCGTTCAGGAACGCTTTTTGGTTGCTAGACCTCATACCCTCGAGTTCCGAGGCTTCATCTTGTTCATATTCTACAGGCTCATTGACCTCGGGGAGTGCGAAGTAATCATCGCTCGTTTCCTTTGCTTCAGCAAAATCAACTTTCTCCTCTACAGTGTCGTTCTGCACTAGGTTGGTCATTGTCATACCTACCATCAACATGCAGAGCAGTAGGGCAATTCCTACACCACTCATTGCGGTCTTCTTTTTCGTGTTTTTGTATCCCAACATCACGTCATCATCTCCTTACGGACTATATGCAGAGCGTCTCAGGCATTGTATTGCTTATGAGCCTTGGGGTGCATCTGCTTTTACACATATACGGAAATAAGGTATCTGATTAAGAGTTTTTTCATGAAAAGTGAATAAAATTCTTCAAAAAATTACGGTTTTTTTCCTCCAATAAAAATGAATTTTTCAGCCGATTTTTCTCTGTTGAAAGAATTGACTAAGAGGATTAATTGGCTTTTTTANTCATTTTTAGATCTGACAAAAAATATCAATTNANATTTGAGCTTGTATTTATCGGNTNATTTNATCGATNTNAAAACAAAGATTTGGCTNTTTTTTTNGAACTGTTCTGNATAAAAACANTGGTTTCGGTGTAAAAATTACACTTCTAANTCTGACCANAAATATTCGAATCTAGGATATTAGAAGTTGAAAAAAAAGAANGAAAGGGGGGAGCCATAGGGAGCGGCGAACCGCTCCCTATGGCAGCCTCGGTGCTATGCACCGTATTTACTTCAAATGGATAATTCTGAGATCAATAGTCCCAGTCTTTTCCATCGTCACCATCTCCGCCACGGGAGAGGATGAATGCTCCTCCAATAAAGGAGACTACAACAAGACCGATGATTACTCCCCAAGTCCATGGAGGTACTCCACCATCTGACTCAGCGCCATCGTCTAATACGTCGTCACAACCCTCTAGGGTTGGGTCTGTTTCACAATCTGTGACAGTAGAGACAACAGTATGTTGTATTGATTGCATTGAAGCTGCTGTGTTAGAGTTCATCTTGTCATCTACTGCTACTGCAGTAAAGAAGTAAACTCCACTTGCTCCAGGCTTTGAAACTTCTCCGCCTGTTTCGCTAGTAGCATCTACACAGGTGCTTGGCATATCTCCTGGGGATGTCCATTCGCTGTTAGTCCAGCAAATCTTCCAGTGGTCTACATCAGTAGCATCACCAGTAACAACCCAACTGATTGTCCATGCGCCTTCACCGTCAGCAACAGTCATCTCTGTTGCTGCAGCATCTCCGTCTACCATCTTATCAGCTACTGCTGATGCAGATGGAGTAACCGAGTTGCATCCTCCTGCATTACATAGTGATAGAGTTAGAGTGTAGGTCTCACCGTGAGTGGTTTGAACTCCATCCATGCTCATAGAGATTGTATCTACACTGTATTGTGTCGAGGTACAATCGCCAGCAGAGTCACACATTTCGCCCATGACCCAGTCATTAGCTCCTGCGACTCCAGCGATACTCCATGATGCATCGAGGTCTCCACCCTTAGATGCAGCCATTGTCAATCCGGTAGGGTTTGCAGTTGGTGGGTCAACCATTTGTAGGTCTCCGCCCATTAGTGCAATTTCTCCTTGTCCCAATACTGCTGTTCCGACATCGATAACGATGTTTCCATCGCTACCTGCAGTACTGATTGTTGCGTCTAGCATGACCCAGTTACCATTGGTGATCCACCATACGCTTGTAGGCGTCATTGCAGATGCATCGTAATCGATTTCTAGAGATTGTGCAAGTACACTAGAGTAAGTGGTTGATGGAGCGTAGTCCAATACCGCTACTGAATCATAAGAACCAATAATTCCAGTATCTTCTGGAGGGTTAGCGTATGAAGAAGATAGATCCTGTGTGTAAGTTGCGTCATTATCGGTCATTGTGATAGTGAAATCTGCTGTTCCATCATATGTTAGGTCGTAGGTCATGTTGATTCCACTAGCAGTTGTAGCGAAAGCTGTTGCATGATTCCAAACAAATACATCTTGNGATGCAGGAATTGAACTAGAGCCATATCCGTCAGTTGCTGTTACAGTGTAGATATTTCCACTTGCCCATGCTGATTCTGGGAATGGTATCAAGACACATGTAGCGTATGCTGGTCCGTCTCCATTACACTGTGAGACTTCACCGTCTGGAATACCAGGGTGTTGCCATGAGTAGGACAGAGACATTCCAGTTTGGTCATCTGCATCGATTGCATCTGCTACTAAAGTAATAGTATGTTCAGGCCCACGGATGATGTCACCCTCAGTCTCTAGAGTTAGAGTTACTGAAGGACGGTTGTTCATTGCGGTCAAACCATACATGTCAGCATCATCGTTAGATGAAGACATATCGACTATGTCACCTGGGTTTACCATAGAGACTGTTGCAGTCACGTTGTAAATTCCTGGTGTGAAATCATAGTAGATACATGCTTGACCTGCAGGCTCTGCAGGTTCTGAGTTTGTTGGGTCAAGACCCAAGTGTGCGTGGACATAATCCTCTCCAGAACCACCCATACAGGAATCCGCAGTTTCAGTATACGAGGTACCTGTTATTGTGTTCTCGATTGTAAAGGATACTTCCCAATCATAGAATACTGCTAAGTCACTTCCACGGTGTTGTACAGTAGCTTGTACTGAACCCCATCCAGGATTTAGTGGACCAGACATTAATCCAGGCATACTAGGTACGCCTTCTGGTTCGTTATTCATATCAAGTTGGTATCCTTGGTTGATTACGAATCCAGTGATTCCTATATCGTGGTAAGTTTCGATCATTCCAGTGATTTCATCTTCGCTAGTGGAAGCGTCATCATCTTGTTCTTTACTTACTTCGCAGAAGTGTAGTCTAGAAACTTCAACGGTCATGTTTGTTCCATTGAGTAATTCTTCAACCATTTCTTCACATTCTGGTTGTTGCCCGTATACTACATAGCTTACTAGAGATACTGAAATTGAGTAATCTCCAGAATCGCCGGTTGCATCAGGAGTTACAACACCATTCCATGAAGAGTTATCTCCAAAGTTCATGTATACTCTTGAATTGGTTGATGTATTGTTAGCATCGGTTTCGTGACGGAANGTCTCAACANCNCCNNNNGTACCAAAGCNAGTANCNNGTAGTNTGNNNACANCTAATATGTCNATGNNNCCNNCATCGCNATCACTTCCACTGTTATCGTTCAGNGTTTGAGANAATGTACCTTGTACATCAAGAGCNACNGTGATNTTTCNTGCNGACCANTCAGAAGACCCGCCNGTAGNANCNGTCAATGTNAANGNTTTNTNNNTNCTTCCAGATTCTACATCCTTTCCTGAATCCCAAGACAAGTCTANNATNATNTCAGTCCAGTCTGTAACNGAAACTANNTGCTCTTGGTAATCGTTAGCAGGTTCATTNTCGCCTAATGCTTCTGCTTCTACAACNACGATATAGTCACCTACTGCAGGAGTCCAAGTAATTTGAGCTCCTTGATAGGTCATTGCATACTTTCCATTATCCAATAGTGCGCCTGCAGCCAATTCAGCCCAAGGACAAACTTGTACATCGTCACAAACGACGTCACCATTTCTCCAGGACAAAAGGTTACCATTAGCATCCATAGCAACGTTTCCACGATTGCCGTTTTCAGAGAGATATACAGTGACGGTCAATGCCATCTCTTCGATCGAAGCATCTCCAGCATTCTGGACAAATACCTCAAATTCTACATCTTCTCCGGCTTTGATGGAATTGCGTACTTCACCAGTTATTGCTTCGGTTGTAGTCTCTCTAGGTGAGAGTATTGCTACTACTTCTGCATCAGGTCCTACGCGGCCATCAGCCTCATTATTCTCTTTCTCTTCTAGTTCTGTCAAATCCAATGCAACTAGCGAGGTGCTAGCCATCATCAAAAATGCCAAAATCATGGGGGTTAACTTATTCATGTCATGTCCTCCAACAGGTCGGTTGGCCTCTACGAGGTTATGTAGGGTATTTATGACTTGGCAAAAGGAAATGTTAACAGCAGGATTCAATAAGTAAATTGATTGAAAAATACATCGGCTAGCAGTCCCCTGATTTTTTAAGAAAATAACACTAAATATTGTCGAAAAATACTCCTTGGTACAATGTGTTTGTGAAAAAAAAGTTCGTAACTTTTGATGATAAATATTTATTCTATTGAAGAT
>PALS01000046.1 GCA_002706615.1 Methanobacteriota archaeon | reverse complement strand
AAAATATCGATTGGTAGTGCACACATTCAAAGACCCCTGCCCCCTAGGAACATATGAGGAGTTATATGCCACACGAACATATCGAGTTAGCACAATCACCTAATGGAGAATTGGGGCCTAGGTGTAAATCGTGTGGAACTAGAATGACATTTGGCTCAGCCATGGTTGTTGATAGAGATTATTTCTGCTGGGTGCATTATGTTGAAGTTACTGGTGCAGCTTCGGTAACTGTGGAGCGCACTACAGAAAATCGTTTCTGGAAAGAATGATTTTATCAAACCCCGATTATCTCAAGGTTAATGGGTACTATGTCAGGATGGGCTAGATTCGCACATAGATTCACGCAATATTACCGTGAAGCACCTTTATGGACTCCTCCTAGACTCCGTTCTAGAGAATGGATGTTTATTCCATTTGGTAATGGAAAACCATTGCGTCATAAATCATTCAGCGATATGAATAGTGTAAGGCAGTTTTTATGCGAAAGGCCTCAACATTCTTGTTTCTATTCCACCGCATATTGGAAAAAGCCACACGAATTAAAAATGGCAGATAAGGACTGGCTAGGAGCCGATTTAATTTTCGATCTCGATGGCGATCACCTGCCTGGAGTCACAGACAAAGACTTCCCGGCAATGATTGAGGTTATTCAGGAACAGGCCTGGTCGTTATGGAACGATTTTTTGGTTGCAGATTTCGGATTTAAAGAAGAATATTTGCAAGTTACATTTTCAGGACACAGAGGTTTCCACTTGCATTATCGCGACCCGAAATTCTTCCATCTCAACTCCGAATCAAGGAGAGAGTTAGTAAGTCATATTAGAGGTGAAGGTGTTGAAGTTGCTGATCTTATGGACCGTTCAAGAAATCCAAATTCAAAGGGTTGGGCCAGAAGGGTAGGATTAGGAATCTCAAGTGTTGTTGAAAAACTAGGACAAATTAATTCAGGTGATAATAAACTTTTGAAGACTATGACAGCAGAAGTAAAAGAAATGCTAATCCGCGAAGGCAAAAAAGGACACAGAGGCAAGGCATCCGTAGAAAAACTCGCAGAGTTAATGGAAGATAAAGGACGCAAAGAAAGAGTATTATCTGGTAATTTAAGAGGNTTGAATAANTATGGGCAACTATTCAAAGACCTNATTCGTGCAGATACATCAGTAGTTTTGGGTAATGCGGGTGAAACCGATGAAGTNGTTACAATCGATACTAGAAGNCAGATTAGATGGCCCGGTTCATTGCATGGAAAGTCTGGAATGAGAGTNACTGAATTCCCTCTNGAAAGACTTGATCCAGATAGTTCGAATCCATTTGATTGTTTATCGGAAGGAATTGTTCTNTCTAGAACTGATGTTGTTAAGGTTGANATNACTGTNGATGACGCTATTGCTAGATTTGATGATAGGGTAATTGANGCTTCTAAAGGNGACATAATTNAAATCCATGAAGCNGGTGCAACTTTCCTAATTCTCAAAGGTTGGGCTCGCATGGTAAAATAACCTCTTAGACCATACGTAGTATGGTACTTACAATGCGAACGTTCAAGACCNGTTTCCAACCCAGACGTTGTGGGTGCATACCATGAGCCAAGGCAAAAAGACAGAAGATGCGGCTAATTTACCACCACCACCTCTTCCATCAGGAGCNCCACCGCCCCCTATTTCCGGCGGCATGCCTCTNCCTCCTATGCCNCCNCCNCCAGGNCTTGAGATGCCNCCTCCGGCTCCTCCGATGAACGCTGTNCCTCCNCCTAAGCCTCCAATGCCCGATNCTCCNGCTCTAAATACAACTCCACCGCCAAATCCTATGCCCCCACCAGCNCCTCCTGCAGCACCTATGCCTGCACCTGCCCCTCCCGCAGCACCAATGCCTCCACCTGCNCCTCCTGCAGCACCAATGCCNCCNCCTGCGCACCCTGCNGCACCATGCCCCCCCTGCAGCACCTGTNCCTGTTCCNGCACCTGCTCCCGTACCAGAAGTTGAAGCAAAAGCAGTTGCTGAATCTGATTCTGCTCTTGCAGCTCCGACTGGTTTAACTCTGAATATTTCTCAAGAAAAGACAGATTTAGCGCCTCCTGTTGAGGCACTACCACCTACTGCTATTGATGAACCACAACCTATCGTTGAAGAAGATAGCCCAGAACAGTACTCCAGTCTTTATGCCAAGAAAAGTGGTAAACCACTTCAACAAGTTTACGGTCACATCGAGCGTATTGGAAGCGGCGAGATCGGTAGTTTGCTTGAAAGGTATTCAGATAGATTCGGCCATGAACTAGACCGCGATATCATCGTAATGCGAAAGGGAGAGAGAGACGAGCGCCTTTCTGAAATACGCGACTCACCTACTGTCGAACTACTTAATGCAGAAGAAGATGAAGAAGGTATGATAGACAAGGAAACTCTTGTTGAGCTAAATAGCCAATTGACCAATGTGGAAAATGAACTTCGAAGATTAAAGCCTGAATATCAAGCGGCTAAAGAAGTTGGAGATAGGGCGCAGTTGCGAGAACTAAGACCTTCACTGGAAAGTCTCATGGCAGAACGTAAAATGATCAAAGCGGTTATTTCCGGTGATGCTGAACTAGATGAACTACTATCTATGGGCGAAGATGATGAAGAAGAACTCGATGCTGAAATTGATGATTCCGAAGAATATGAAGCGGAATATGAAGCAGAATATGACGAGGAAGAGGAATCCGACGACATATTCCTTGATTTCGTAGCAATAGTAGATTCACTATTAGGCAGTAATTTACCTGAAGATAAAATTGAAGAATTTACCGAATCAGAAGGATTTGATGTATACAGGAGCGTAGGTTCTAGCCCTGAAGATGCTGATGAAGATATGAGAAAGGAATTTTTCCTAGTAGTCGATGCATTACTGGGCGGAATGCCAGACGAAGCGGTCTCGAGTTTCGTTGAATCAGAAGAATTCGAGACATATCGCGCCATAGGCGCAATGTATAGTTGAGGTGAACAATATGGGTCTATTAGACAAAGTTGATAATTTAGATGAATCAAAACCTGCAAAGAAGGCAGCACCAAAGAAAGCTGTTGCAAAGAAGGCAGTAGCAAAGAAAGCTGTTGCAAAGAAGGCAGTAGCAAAGAAAGCTGTTGCAAAGAAGGCAGCACCAAAGAGGGCTGTTGCAAAGAAGGCAGCACCAAAGAATGACCTTCCTGAAAAAATCCGTCCATCTGGACTCCCAGAGGGATTCGAATTAGCAGGTAAAATGCCACGTTATGTCGGCTGGTTAGTTAACTTCGCATGGAATTATGGAGTTCTATTAGGTACTATGTCGATATTCATATTCGGTGATCCAGACCTTACATGGCCATTTTTAGCAGCAGCGATAATGATATTGATTAACTGGCTAATTATTCCTATATGGCAAGGTCGGAATATAGGAGAATTCGTATCTCGTACTAAATATATGAACTCCTACGGAAATAAACCATTATTCTTACACGCCATCCTAAATAATAGTCTAGGGTTTTTGGTTTTGATTGGAATCATATTTTTCGCTGTAGGGTTCCAAAACATTACCAATAGTGAAGGAGCAACATATGTTGGAATTGGTGCCTTTTTCATCATATTGTGGGTAGTTAATGCCTTTTTCAAGAAAAACTCCGACTACTCCCAGGGTATTTTCGATATGGCTTTCAACTCATACCTTGTAAAGCACGTTGCTTCAGGAAATGAAACCGGCTGGCTGGCTAGATTCGAAGGACTTGGAGACTTCGGGGATAAATGGCAAACCCGTCAACTAGAACGTGCAGAAAAAGCNAAGGCTAAGGCTGAAGAAAAGCAAGCAGCAAAAGAAGCTGAATTAATTGCTGAAGATACAGAAGATAAAGAAGATTGATTTTTATGAATCGACAGGCTACTTTTAGTGGCACTGTGGTATTCATTTTATTAATCACTGCAGTGTTTTTCTTACTTTATTCTAAATGGACAATTATTATTGGAATTTTACTTGTTTTATTGATATTGCATCAATTACTTACAATGGCATTGTTTAGGAATCCAAGTAAAAGGAGAAGTCCTCTTGAACACCCCGATTGGAAGATAATGCAAACTAAGAGGGATGGTTTTGAGATATTTGGCCAAATTAATTTGGTAGATGGTAAAAATCCACTTATCATATTTTTACATGGATGGGAATCATCATCTATTAGATTCTTAGAGAGAATGCAAATNTTTCAATCAAAAAATTGTCATACATTAATTTTGGAATCAAGAAGNCANGGTTTAGCNCCTTCGACTAANGAATGGACTGCCCGTAAAATAACACTTGATNTNGAATCATTATTAGANGAGGTTGACCAAAGTTTAGTGTCATCTGTACATATTTATGGCCATAGNATGGGCGGATTCATTGCTTTGGGNCTTCAACATGAGCGCTGTCAAGGTTGGTGGAAGGATAANCTATCAACTGTTATGTTAGAATCGCCGATGACTGCCTATTCCTTTGTTCTGAAAAAATTATTGGGGCCNCTAGCATTTACTATGCCACTGATGAAATCACTTTCAGTTTCCGCGATAAAAAAAATACACCCNGAATTAATTAATCCTANTTTTTCTGATTTTGATACCCCTAATTGGGGCCTTCCAAATANACCAACNCTGGTGCTGCAAGCGGCNGATGACCATATTCTGGGACGTGAGCATTATGATCTATTGATGAAACACTTGGATGTNGANCATGAANCCCATATAATACAAACATTACATCATAGCCAAAACCAAGTNGATNCTGAAAGAGATGAANTAATCATGCAATGGATTGAAAAAAGAATTGTTTGATCACTCTTCTTCACTAGCTTCAGCNTGTTCCATTGCCAATTTGCGCATATCTTCATGCTCGTCAAGTTCGTCAACGATTTCNTCTCCCAACAAAGTTTCAATGACATCTTCCATAGTAACTATTCCNGCAGTACCACCAAATTCATCGATTACAGCCAAAATCTGTTGTTTTGATTCCAAGAATCTCTCTAATGCTAAATCTACACTATCTANCGTCTTAATCGTTAACAATGGCTTGACAAATTCAGATAATGTTGAATCCCATTCATCCCTAGAAGCAGACATTAACAAGTCTGATCTAATTACGAANCCGGTTAAATCATCAATAGATTCGCCATAAATTGGTAATCNTCCNAATCTCAAAACTGGTGTATCATCGAGAACTTGGCGTATNGACCATGATTGGTCAAACGCGGTTGTAACCGTTCGTGGAGTCATGACATCTGCAATTGGTATTTCGCGAAGTTTCAACAGATTATGTATTACTGTTTCCTCATCTTCCTCTAATGTCCCCTCTTCCTCGCCAATATCTGCAAGTGCTGCAAGTTCATCCCTTGTGACAATGGTNGTTGCAGCTGTTGGTAATAACTTCTTGAACCACATCAATGGTATGAATAAAGGTGACATCATTTTTGTCATTAAATTCAGAAGATANCCTGCTGGTGATGCTAATGANTTCCAATAAGCCGCACCGATTGTTTTTGGAATAATTTCTGAAAATATNAAAACTGCCAAAGTCAGAATNACAGATGCTATCGTAAGGTAGGTATCACCAATTTGCGATTGTACTTCTGCACCGACTCCTGCAGCACCCATTGTGTGAGCGATTGTATTGAGTGTCAAGATAGCAGTNAGAGGCTTTACAGAATCCTCCTCTTTCAATTTCGACCAGATTTTACCAATTTTATTATTGGTTTTTTCCATAATTGAAACCTGGGAAACAGACATAGAAAGGAGGACTGCTTCTAACATAGAGCATAGAAATGAAACACCTAATGCTAGTGAAGCATAGATGATTAGCATTGTATAATCGGCCATTTGTTCAACGAATCCTAGCCTTGGCTAATTACACGTAGTATGCATTAGGTTCTTGAGTGTTTATGAGACTAAGTTAGCATAGAACTGATGTAGTGGTTACTATTCGACAAAATTAGTGGCAACTATGTCTGGCGAGCATGTACTGGTTTGTGTNGCATGGCCATATGCTAATGGTCCGTTGCATTTAGGCCATGTAGCAGGCTGTTATTTACCACCAGACATACAGGCTAGNTTTGAACGCGCCAAGGGCAATAGAGTGCTTATGGTATCTGGTTCAGATGAGCATGGAACACCGATTACAGTAACAGCTGAAACTCTCGGCATCTCTCCTCAAGATGTAGTGGACAAATACCACGCACTCAACACAAAAGCATTACTCGATCTAGGNTGTTCATGGGANCCTAATATCGATCCTAGAGGAGTAGAATATGGTGGNTCTCTATTCAANCGTACTAGCGATCCAGAACATCACGAATTTGTTAAAGAAAATTTCCTTTCTNTGTTAAATGCAGGGTTGTTTGAGAAAAAAACAATGCAGCAGTATTACGAATTAAGGGCCGATGGTGGCAGATTCCTACCTGACAGGTATGTAGAAGGTGAATGTCCAAATTGTGGCGAGGATGGTGCTAGAGGAGATCAATGCGACCAGTGTGGAGTTACTTACGAGTCTCATGAATTGAAAAATCCCCGATCAAAAATGAATCCTGATTCTGAGATAGAAATTAGAGATACTGAACACCTTTTCTATCGCTTGGATTTATTTCAATCGGTATTGGAAGAACATGCTTCACAAAGACAAGGGGTTTGGAAATCCAATGTCCGTGCAATGACAAAACAATGGCTCGACATGGGTCTAAGGCCGCGTGCGGTCACTCGTGACCTCCAATGGGGGATTCCCTTGCCACTAGATGGAAAAGATTGGGAAGGAAAGTGCATCTATGTATGGTTTGAAGCGGTTCAAGGATACTATTCATGTGCAAGATTATGGGCGCAGAGGCATGGTGGTGCTGAATCAGATTGGGAAAAATGGTGGAAGATTTCTGCCGACGGGACAAAGCCTCGTCATTTATACTTCCTTGGAAAAGACAACATTCCATTCCATACTGTAATTTGGCCAGCTCTAATAATGGGGCTAAATCATGCTTCTAAAGGGCTCAATGCTGATGATATCACGTCATTACCTGGTCCTGGAGAATTGCATCTAGAAGATAATGTTCCTGCAATGGAATATCTGATGTTAGCGGGTGGTCAATTTTCTAAGTCGAGAAAACATGCTGTATGGTTACCTTCCTTTTTAGAGAGGTTTGATCCAGATACACTACGATACTATCTTTCAATTAACATGCCAGAAAATCATGATACTGATTTTAATTGGCCCGATTTTGTTGAAAAAATAAATTCTGAATTAATCGCTGCATATGGTAATTTTGTACATCGCGTTCTTACACTTGGTGCTAGGTTTTCGGAAGATGATCCGATTATGAATTACGAAAACCCCGAAATTTGCTCTGAGGAAATCGATAAATTGAGCGATATACATTCTCAAATAACAAAAAGTTTGGAGAAACATAGGTTCAAGGAGGCTCTTAGGAGCATTATGAGTGCTGCACAGTTTGGTAACCAAATGTTACAAAATGCAGCTCCATGGAAGTACCTCGGTGATTCCGATGGTAGCGATGATTATGAGGAAAGAAGAAAAGATTCCTTGGCCAAGTTAGCATTTGGCTGGAGGATTTGTAGATTCTTATCCATCACTACCCAACCATTTTTACCATTTAGTGCTCAAAGATTGTGGCAAACGCTTGGGGAAAGCGGAGATGTTAGCCAGGCTTTATGGAATGACGCCTTGGATTGGAGTGTAAATCAAAAAACTCCAAAAGGAGATATTAAACCATTATTCCAAAGATTAGATCTAGAAGAAATTCTAGAACAAGAAAATGCATTAGTATCATCAGATGATTCAAATTCAAACCAAGATACCACTCATGCAGTTAAGGGTGGAAAGAAAAAGACAAAGGAGGAAAAAAAGGTGCCAGAAGGAGTGACATATCTCGATTTCGAGACGTTCATGCAAGTAGAACTAAGGGTTGGAAAAATCATATCGGTTGAAGACCACGAAAATGCAGACAAATTATTTGTCGTGAAAATAGATGATGGTTCAGAAGAATCGCGAACCATATGTGCTGGGCTGAAAGAATATTATTCCGCATCCGAAATGACTGGTAAGAATGTTGTATTTGTTGCTAATCTAAAACCTCGTAAACTGCGCGGGGTAATGAGCGAAGGTATGATGTTAGCAGCAGACGATGATAATGGTAATGTCCGTCTTGTAACAATTGATGGTGATATTTCACCAGGTAGTTTGGTGCGCTAATCACTTCCAATAATAGCGCGAACTTCATCCATAATTTCACGTGAAATTAGACGTGAACGTTCTTGGATTTCAGGTATTTTTGATCTTAAATCAGACCCCATGTCCTCAGGTAGGCTATCGAGATTAATTTGCACATTGAATAGGGCGCCTTTACAGGCTGCACTTGCCAATAATCCTGCAACTCCAACATCAGATGCAGCATTAGAATTGCCTTTTTTTGCTAATTCTGGTAGCAACTNCATCAATTCCAATGCCATAGTTGCTGTTTCAAAAGGAACCTCTGCTGCAACTAGTGTACACTTTCTAATTTNATTACGACGNTTTTGAATTTCATNNTCATCATTCTTTGGTAATTTGAATGATTGCATCACCTNTTCGAATGAATCGCTATCTTCATCTGCCAAATCACCAGCNCGTGACATTATTTTTATTGCCGACATTACTGCTTTTTCAGCAATAGGCCACCCATCTGACCATTTTTCTTTACCTATAGTCAAGTCACANACCATCAATGTTAGTGCTGAGGCCTGTCCCAAAGCAACAGCNGCAGCCGTACCNCCACCNGGAGTNGGTGAAGATGATGCTAACGCGGATTGGAAATCCCTCAAACTCATATCTAGCCATTTAGTACTCATTATTCTCCCCTACCTTCAAGTGCCCATTCAATTATTCGCTCATTACTATCAAATGGAGCGAGGTAATCAAGACCTAAACCATCAATCGCAGCCTGAACTAATTCATTCTCGTCTATACAGTCTTTATGAGCGTACCATTTACCCGACTCGAGCATCGCTGAAAGAGGGACTANGCCGACTAATTCAGAACCACAAGTTTCGACCCCATGATCATTTACAATCTCACGTACTGCCTCAAATGCTATGTGCATNGGTGTTACATTTACATCCCTTAGATTCATCGAAACCTGAGATATNCCCTGCGCTTCCAATGGTAAACCCATTCCTTGAACCATATCGAGCATTCCAGGAACTCTAGTCTTCCGNCCATCTTCTTTCTTTAGAAGNCGTCCTGTAGANCGNACTAAAGAACCTGCTTTACGAGATACCTTTGCATCTTTTTCATCCACGTTTACATTGTANGCAACTAGTATATTTCTAGCACCNATTACAACAGCACCGAAACGTTCTGTTGTTTCATTCCAATCTAATGGNCCATAATCGGGTAGNTGNGGNCCACAGTCTTCCAGCCTTTTTCTAAATCCTTCATATTGACCNCTACGTAAATCNGATAATAATTCTCTATCNGGNGATATAGCNGCNGCNCCGTATAGAAATGAGCAGATACCAAGTTCTTTAGAAACNCGNAATGCTAGTTTCTTTGCTAATTCAGCACATTCATCCATACTTATTCCCGATAAAGGGACAAATGGACATACATCAACCGCACCAATTCTAGGATGCTCGCCTTTTTGTACGCTCATATCTATATTTTCTAATGCCGATTTAATCACTCTNTATGCAGCTTCAGAAACAGCATCTGGTTCTCCTGCAATCGTNAGAACAGTACGATTGTAATCGGCATCTGGCTCTATACCCAGTACTTTTGCTCCTTCAATNCCTCTGCCTGNATCGCTTATTTTTTTGATGATATCAGCATCTTTACCCTCNGAAAAATTAGGTACACACTCAACTATAGCGCCTGCCATAAAGTAAGGCCTTCATTGGGGCATGATGAACATTACCGGAAAATCAGCCATAAAGTGCTTCAGGGCTNGATGAATTACCGCTTGTTTCNCTTTTCTTTTTCAAAGAATCAATAGCATCGTTNAGGTCGGATTGAGTNACCTTAGATCTNCCTGCNCGTATTGCTATCATTCCAGATTCAATAGTAGTAGCCTTCAATTCTGCTCCACTAAATCCTTCTGTAGAATCAACTGCCTTACCAATGTTTAACTTGGTTGTTGACATTTTATCCAAGTGTATCGATAGAATAGATTTTCTACCCTTCTCATTAGGTAAAGGAATCTCGATTATACGATCAAATCTACCNGGTCGAAGNAGGGCGTCATCCAGAATATCTGGCCTGTTTGTAGCTGCAATTATTTTTACATCCTCTAANGCATCAAATCCATCTAATTCAGCGAGTAATTGCATCAATGTTCTCTGTACTTCTCGGTCGCCACTCGTTGCAGAGTCGAGTCTTTTTGCACCTATTGCATCTATCTCGTCAAGGAATATTATTGCTGGAGACTTTTCTTTGGCNAAAGAAAATAATTCACGTACCATTCTTCCACCCTCGCCTATNTATTTCTGTGCCAATTCACTACCAACCATTCTAATGAATGTAGCATTTGTTTGATTTGCAACNGCTTTAGCNAGCATTGTTTTACCGCAGCCAGGTGGACCGACTAAAAGAACGCCAGTNGGCGGCTCTATACCTACTTTAGAAAATAATTCAGGACTCTCAAGAGGCAATTCTATGGCTTCTCTTATTTGTATCACCTGCTCGTCTAACCCTCCTACCTTATNGTAGGTAATATCAGGTTTAACGATCATTTCTGCTCCACTAATCATAGGATCCCACGCATCGGTAAGTACCTCGATAATAGAGAGTGTATCTTGATTCAATGCCACNCTTGTACCTGGGCGTAATTTCTCAGGGTCTATCCTTTGATTNATTGAAACNTGGAAAACCGTTCCATTAGAAGAACGAACAATGCCTCTCTCCTCATCTAAAATATCTTGTAGATGCCCTATGATAAGTGGTGGGGTTTTGAGAATTCTAACCTCTTCATCTAACCTACTTGCCCTTTTCTTTAAGTCGGTTATATCATTCTCTAAATGCACTCTTTCTGATAGCAATCTCTGTGCTTCATCATGCAATTTCTTATATTCATTTTCAAGGTACTTCAATTCGTCTTCTGAATTGTTAAGAGCNGATTTACCAGACTCGACCTCGGTAGTCATAGATGGGCCTAGAACCGGNCGTTCATGAAGTCACCGCGTACATTCTCAATAATATATGATTAAGAAGCCTTAATTTACTGCGCGATACAGCAGATAACTAGGTAGTTGTATGGGCGATTGCGAATTGTGTGGCGCTATGAAAGTAGCAACCAGAAATGTCACCATGGGCAGGGCGCAAGTACAAGCCTGTAATCGGTGCACTGAAAAGATGGGTTTGAATGAAAAGATCGCTCCGGGATTAAAGCAAGCAAGATCTTTTCAAAGTACTAGTTCTCAAAATACTGGCAAAAGGAAAAAAGGTAAAGATATAATGTCCAGGGGAGAAAAAGAATTAGCCTCGGATTTTAATAAACGTGTTACTGCAGCAAGAAATTCGAAAGGATGGGATAAAAAAGAATTAGCCCATAGGATGGCTGAAAAAATTAATGTTATTCAAAATGTTGAATCCGGAAAAAGGCCAACAGATTCTGTCGTTCGAAAGTTAGAGATGACTTTAGGGATTGAATTGATGGTTGAGAGAGTTTCTGATGGTAATAGACAGATATTTTCAGGAGATTCAAGAGGATTTACATTAGGAGATTTTTTGCTTGGCGATAAGGATTGAAGATAATGGTGGCGAATATTCCAGTGCATGCGATTTGGCTTGCGCAAGACGATCCTAAGAAAAATACTGCAGTTAAATTATCACGCAGGGATGATTTAGTGTTACATGAAAGGTTCAACAGATTGCCCCGTCGTGGAATAATTTTGGAACCCCTGTGCGGTAAAGTGCTGGGTCCCGAAGACCATTCTCTACTATTGGAAGAAGGTGGTTCATTGGTTGGTCTTGATTGTTCTTGGGCTCAAATTGAGGATTCCGTTAACCAAGTTATGAGTCGAACAAAACTCAAGGGGCGCATGCTACCGCTATTGTTGGCTGCAAATCCAGTTAATTGGGGCAAGCCTGGTAAAATGACTACTGCTGAAGCTTTAGCCGCCTCATTATATCTAATCGGCAGAGAAGAACAAGCACGTAAACTGATGAGCGCATTTAGATGGGGTGAACAATTCTTCATTTTGAATAAAGAACCACTGGATGCCTATTCTAAAGCTAAATCGTCAAAAGAATTAGTACAATTACAATTTGAATTTTTTGATATAGATGGTGAAGTTCCAGAATAATGTAACCGATATTATTGATGCAACTATTGCCACAATAGCCAAAGTATGAACTAGTTTGGACGGTTTATGGTCAAGAGGGCAATCCATCGTATATCGCCCTCCGGTTTGATTTCCGAATACGATGATTTGGCTGAAGAAGTAATTATTTCAATATACAATGGGGATGAAACAGTAGTTAGAATTCTAGCCTCGCCAATAGACTTGAAAGAATTGGCAATAGGCCACATCGCGTGTGAAGGTAGAGGAAATATCTCTTCGATATCATTAGAAGGCAATTCTCTATATCTTGATGGGGCGATTACTAAGCGTCCAAAAGAAGATCTGCTAACAGCAGCATGTGGTGCTTGTTCAGAGGGAGATATATCGATTCCAGATACAATTGTTACAAACAATGTAAAGCTAATAGTAAAACCAAGTGAATTGATTGATTCAATGAATAAGGNNCAAATTAGATTTGAAAAAACAGGTGGNGTTCACGCATCAGGGCTATTTTCTCCNGATGGAGTAATGTTGNCTNTGAAGGAAGATATTGGACGTCACAATACAGTNGATAAGGTAGTTGGAGCAGCNATAATGANGAATNAANATCCTTCCGAATATNTCCTCGTNNTATCTGGNCGTATGGGGTGGGAACTTGTTGCTAAAGCTGCTAGAGTNGGTATTGAAATTGTGGTTTCAGTTGGAGCNATAAGTTCTGCTGCGGCNGATCTTGGGCGCGCTTGTGGGATGACTNTAATCGGATTTGCACGTGAAAATNCGGGTGTCGTAATTGGCGATACGAATAGAATCGNTTGGTAATTACTNGAGGTGATATTTTGTCCGAAGTAGGTTATCTNCAATTATTGAAAGAAAATTCTAAATTTCGNAGATTTTGGTCNGCNAATATTGTTTCNATGNTGGGTGAATGGTTCAATACTATTGCATTATTNACATTGATACTCACNTATACTGGTTCTGAAGCACTACTNGGGTTGTTGTTCACNATTAGAATGCTAGGCTTCGCGTTGTTACAACCGATAATTGGCCTACTTGCAGATAGATGGTCTAGAAAATGGATAATGATAATNACCAATATTTTGCAAGCAGGGTTTGCATTATCATTTTTGATGGTAAATGGNCCTGAAGATATGTGGTGGCTCATGGTTATGAGCGGAATTATGATGCTATTGCANGGTAGTTATCTTACAGCTGAAAGAGCAGCACTACCTAATATTGTAAGCGAGGAGCAATTATCTACCGCAAATGCGTTAGATTCTGCAACATGGTCAGCATCGTTAGCGATAGGTGCTGCTTTAGGAGGACTAGTAGTTACAGAGTATGGAGTTAATGTTGCCTTTATTGTCGATTCGATAACATTTGTATTTGGNGCACTAATCATATTGACAGTAACAGTACCACAATCGGTTAGTGAGGAAATGAAAGGTCCGCTATTTAGAACAGCATATACCAACATCAAGGCAGGTCTAAAGCGAATTACTACAGAATCGAGATTATTTAGAATTGTATTTGCTAAGGCTTCGTGGAATATTGCAGGAGGTGGATTAGCTGCTGTATTTTTGGTTACTGCAGGTTCGCANCTAAATAATGTTGAGATGGCAGGGGGTATTGGATTATTCTTTATGGCACGCGGNATAGGTACTGGAATTGGACCAATATTAGCTAGGAAGTTTTTGACAGATGAGGATAAATGGCCACCTTTAATTGGAATATTAGTTGCAGTATCAGGNATATTTTATCTAGCGATTGGCATTACTTTGGGAGATTACTTGTGGCTAACTATACTGCTAGTTGTGATTGCGCATTCGGCTAGTGGGGCAAATTGGGTTTTGTCAACTATTCTTACTCAAAAATGGGTTGAAGATGAAATGCGTGGACGTGTATTTAGNATGGATATGCTGGTTATGTCTATTACATTCTCCATTAGTACAATCGTGGCAGGNTCCCTTTTGGAATATACTAATTTGCAAATCGATCAAGGTATGATCTACTTTTCATTAGTGATGATTACTGCAGGAATACTATTTGCTGCCTGGCGNCCTTCAAATAGCAATATTCCATCTAAGGTATGATAATTTCTAGGCAATCAATAAGTCCGTTGAACTATTGCACTTTACATGGGCAGTGACATCGGTGCTATGCAGGCTCATATCGCGGAGGGNATACCTTCCAGTTTACCAGTTCATCCCGGCATTGACCCAAGTGTAGACCATGCCCCGGTTAGGAGGCAAGTATTGAACAATGATGAGAAATGTTTGGCTCTGAGNAATGCTCTGAGGTATTTCCCTGAACAATTACATGCTGAACTAGCAACAGAATTCGCTAATGAATTGAATCAATATGGCAGGATATGGATGATGAGGTACCGTCCAACTGAATATTCAATTCATGCATATCCTTTGCAATCATATCCAGCCTTGAGTAAAGATGCCGCTGCAATAATGATGATGATTCACAATAACCTTGACCCTAAAGTGGCNCAATTTCCTCACGAATTAATTACTTACGGAGGTAATGGTTCTGTATTTCAAAATTGGGCGCAATATAGGCTNGTTATGCAATACCTATCTCAGATGAATGATGAGCAAACTTTGGTNATGAATTCAGGACATCCACTCGGNCTTTTCCCTTCTAGTAAGGATGCACCTAGAGTTGTGGTAACTAATGGAATGGTAATTCCCAATTATTCATCTCAAGAAGATTATGAAAAAATGAATGCNATGGGAGTTAGCCAGTATGGGCAAATGACTGCNGGCTCATACATGTATATTGGTCCNCAAGGNATNGTNCATGGCACTACAATTACAGTACTAAATGCCGCAAGGATACACGCAGGTGCTAAGGACGACTTATCGGGAATTACTTTTGTTACTTCTGGACTAGGGGGGATGTCTGGGGCACAAGCGAAAGCAGGAGTAATTGCTGGAGCTGCATGTATTGTTAGTGAAATAAATCCACATGCTGCCAATAAGAGGTATCAGCAAGGGTGGTTAAGTGCTATTTCAGATGATGTCGATGAAGCGATTGATATGATGTTAGTTGCGAAAAACAAGGGCGAGGCAATTTCTATTGGCCATGTTGGTAATATTGTAGATTTGTTAGAAAGAATGGTTGAGAGAGGAGTAGTTCCTGATTTATTATCTGACCAAACAAGTCTGCACAATCCCTGGCAAGGCGGTTACTATCCTGTTTCACTATCTTTTGAAGAGGCAAAAGACATGATGTCCAAAGATCCTATTCAATTCAAGAAAGAGGTACAAAATACGCTAAAACGACACGCTTCCGCCGTTAATTCGTTGACAGCATTAGGTACTTATTTTTGGGACTATGGTAATGCGTTTTTGTTAGAAGCATCTAGAGCTGGTGCGGATGTTATGAACAGTAATGGTTCTGGTTTTAGATATCCATCTTATGTTGAGGACATTATGGGTCCAATGTGTTTTGATTATGGTTTTGGACCATTTAGATGGGTTTGTACTTCTTGTGACCCTAATGATTTGGCTGAAACCGACAGAATTGCCACAGAGGTTCTTACAAAGATGGCTTTGGAAGCACCTCCTGAAATCAGTCAACAGATGTATGATAACATTCGCTGGATTAAAAATGCTAATCAAAACAAAATGGTAGTAGGTAGTCAGGCTAGAATATTATATGCAGATGCTGAAGGAAGAGTAAATATTGCTAAGGCATTCAACGATGCAATCGCATCTGGAATAATTTCTGCACCAATTGTATTAGGTAGAGATCATCACGATGTTTCCGGNACCGATTCNCCATATAGNGAAACTGCAAATATTAGAGATGGTTCAATGTTTACCGCAGATATGGCTGTGCAAAATTTTGTGGGNGATTCNTTTAGAGGCGCTACATGGGTAAGCCTNCACAATGGNGGNGGTGTTGGTTGGGGCGAGGTAATAAATGGTGGATTTGGCCTGGTTATCGACGGTTCANATGATTCTGAAAAACGTTTGACTTCTATGCTAGATTGGGATGTCAATAATGGTATCAGCCGTAGGGCTTGGGCNCGCAATNAAGGTGCAATATTTGCAATNAAAAANGCAATGGAAAAAAATCCAAATCTAAACGTCACCTTNCCACACATAGCATCAGACGAACTTATCGACTCCTTGTTTAACGGTGATGCTGAATGAGTAGTATCAAACTCGATGGTTCNACCCTCTCGCCAACNGAGGTTTCACTAGTTTCAAACGGTGAAANGGTAGAAGTGGCTAGTGATTCATGGATATCTATCAAAAATTCNCGTGCGGTTGTTGAAGGGATNATCGAACGCGGNGAAACTGTTTATGGNATTAATACAGGATTTGGNGCCCTAGTAAATACTAGAATATCNCNAGAAGACTTGGAATCTTTACAGGTNAATNTNATNAGGTCGCATGCTTGTGCCATAGGNGAAAAAATGTCAAAACAAGACACTAGGGCAATGATGTGCATAAGAGTCAATTCACTTATCAAGGGTTTTTCAGGGATTCAACCAATAGTTATTGAACAAATAATATCATACCTGAATGAAGATGTAATTCCAGTCATACCACGTATTGGTAGCCTTGGCGCATCTGGAGATTTAGCACCTCTATCTCATATGGCATTAGCATTGATTGGAGAAGGTAGTGTATGGGGTGATGACGGAGAGATATGTCAAACAAAACAATTGCTCGAACAAAGAGGCTTAATTCCTGTGTCTTTAGCTGCTAAAGATGGTTTGTCATTAATCAACGGTACTGCACAAATGTGTGCGTTTTTAGTAAATTCAGAACAGAAAATTTCTAATTTGTTACTTATGGCAGATTTGATTGCTTGTACTTCAATGGAAGCGAGAGAGTGTTCGATTAATCCAATGGACAAGCGAGTTCATGATGCTCGACCTCATCCTGGTCAGTCATTGGTAGCAGAACGTATCACCCAAGTTATGAAACATTCAGAGATTTTAGCAGCCCATTCAGATTGTGACAGAGTTCAAGACGCCTACTCCTTTAGATGCATACCTCAAATACACGGAGCGGTAAATGAACGCTTCATGCAACTTAGAAATACATTGGAAATAGAAATTAATAGTGCCACAGACAATCCTCTCATTTTCCCTGATTTATCTAACCCCGGCCCGCATGAGGTGATTTCTCAAGGTAACTTCCACGGAGAAGTTTTAGCTCTTTCTGCAGATTCAATGTCGCATGCTCTTTTCGAATTAGCCAGTGTTTCTGAAAGAAGAATTGATCAAATGGTTGATCCAAACAAAAGTGAACTCCCCGCGTTCTTAGCAAATGATTCTGGCCTTGAGTCTGGAATGATGATTGTGCATTATGTTGCTGCTGCAGTACTTGCTGAAATGCATGGAAATGCTATGCCGCGCTCTGCTTTTTCAACCCCTACTTCAGCAGGTCAAGAAGACCATGTTTCTATGGGGGCCACCTCGTGTTGGAATTTATTACAAACAACTAATTTTCTTTCTCAAGTACTTTCCTGTGAATTAATAATTGCTTGTGAAGCATTAGAATACAGGAATGCTGAACCTGCTGCTCATGTTGCATCATTGTACAAATTAGTTAGATCTATTTGTCCTGCCTTACAAGGTGATAGAAGTACTTCAGCAGAGATTGAGGCAATAGCTGATGAAATAAAATCTGGTGGATGGATTTCGAGGATTGAAGCTGAGTGTGGAAGACTGCCTAGATAAGTTCCTCGATTCTTTTTTCAACCTCATTAAATCCGGTCAATTGACGTACTCTGAATCTCATTTTTGTTACTTCTGAACGATGACCTATTTCCTCTAAAATATCTAATCTGTTATCGAGTTCAGTTGCTTTACGTACTTTACTTTCCACTTCTTGATACAACTTGAATGAATCATCTAAAGATTCAGAAAACAAGGCAGGTTCTACCTCGGAAACATCAAGCCCCATCCTTCTCCATTGTAGAACTCTTTTACGCAATATATCCTTGCTATAACCAGCTCTAGGAATTTTGATTAAAAAGGCCAAACTAGAAGTCTTGTCATCTGGCAATTGCTCTTCGATAAGTTCTTTTTCAGCGGTTTGTATTTCCTCTTCTATGATTTTGATATCAACTGTCTTAGGAATTGACCATTCAACAGATTCTTTGTGTAATCGCGCCAATTCCTTAGTGGTCAANATTGCAGTGTCAAGAGTATAAATCAAACTCCAGTTAGTAGAATTAATAGTATCATTCATTGTCATAACGAAATTAATTACATCATCAAAATCATACAAAGATAATAACCATTCAATACCTTCAATCACCGCAATTCCGTTGCCAGATTCTACCTTACCAGATAATAATNGCTTGATTTCATCTAAATCGGGTAAAAGNGTACCTTTTTCNTCTCTTGAAGTGAGCCAATATGCTTCNACTTTCTCCAAATGAATGTGGTCAACTAAACGGCGCTGTGGGAGCCGTGAAATCAATAAAAGTTGCTCTTGGTCCTTCATTGANGCAGCATCTACCCATGCTAACATTTCAGTTACATCTTCNAGATGTAGTGTATATGATTTACCGGTGATTATTTCATTCATCTCGCCACCTCAATATGCCTCGCTTATCCTATCCGTAGGGCTTCAAGTCCATGAACCATTATATCATCTAAGGACTTCGCAAAACCGGTGAGACAATAATGTCCGAAGANAAAAGTGCCGAAAAACAGATGGCNGAATGTGGTGCTTGCCGNGCAATTGTACCAATTGATTGCGAGATTTGTCCCTCTTGTGGAGTTAAATTTGGTGGAGTATCAGATGAAACTCTAGGAGAGTGTGGCGCATGTGGAGCACTGCAACCAATCGACTCAACATCATGTAGTGAATGTGGCGTATCATTTGTTTCTGATGATGTTATAGACGTGATGAGTGGGTGGTTATCATCTACTGGAATTACAATTCATAATTTGTTTTCGCGTTTTGATAGTAACAATGATGGGATTATTTCTTCGGAAGAATTTAGAGAAGGATTACTATCACTGAAACTTGCTGACTTACCGCCAAGCCAAGTTGAA
>PALS01000045.1 GCA_002706615.1 Methanobacteriota archaeon | reverse complement strand
CTAATGGGTTGCACTGATGATGATGGCGATGGATGGAGTAATACTGGTGATTTATTCCCTAACGAATCTACACAATGGTCTGATTCAGATGGTGATGGGCATGGCGACAATTATGGCAATCAGAGCTGGGCTCTAAACAGACCAAGTGGTTGGCCAGGAACTTATGTTCAAGATGCATTTGAACAAGATGCGTGCCCTAACGCATTTGGAAACTCTACAGGAAGTGAAATTCTAGGCTGTCTTGATACTGATGGAGATACTTATGCGGATTATATCGATTACTTCACCCAAGATATTACACAATGGTCTGATTTTGATGGCGATGGTTATGGAGACAACCTTTCGGTTAATGCAACAACTCCCGATTCATGCCCGACTATTTGGGGCAACTCAACCTTTGATAGATATGGATGCTTAGATTCAGATGGAGATGGCATGAGTGATGAAATTGATGATTTCCCACTCGATGCAGATAGAACTAGTGATGTTGATCAAGACGGTCTAGATGACCTCTTTGATGATAACTGCCCCAATAGTAATAATCCATTACAAGAAGACCATGACGGGGATGGATATGGTGACGTCTGTGACACTGACGAAGATAATGATGGAATTCATGACGGAATAGATAATTGTGTTCAAGGCATTATAGGCTGGACTTCGGGGATTTTATTAGATTATGATGGAGATGGATGCCAAGATGGTTCAGAAGACTCTGATGACGATGGGGATGGAGTGACGGATGGATTAGATGGTTGTCCTAAAGGCGACTTTGGCTGGACTTCATCAAATGAAACCGATTATGATAATGATGGATGCAATGATCTGTCTGAAGATTTAGACGATGATGGAGATGGTTCAGAAGATTCAAGAGATAATTGTCCAAAAGGAGTTACAAACTGGGATTCAAATACATTTTCTGATAGAGATTCCGATGGATGTAGGGACGCTGATGAAGATTTAGACGATGATGGAGACGGAGTCTTAGACAGTGAGGATTTATGTCCTTTAGGATTGACATTATGGGTGTCAACTGCGAATAATGATGCAGATGGCGACGGCTGTAAAGATGGCGAAGAATCATTTGAGACAGAGACAGATTTAGCTAGTGGATCATTTATGGAAAGACTTGCTGATGGAGACTTAGATGCGATTGGGATAATGTTAGCGATGATTCTACCGGTTTTAGGAATTTCAATTTCGGTGATTTTTAGACAGAGGAAAGCAGCCATTGTCAAATCTTTAAGCAAGAAAATNGAATTGTCAGAATATGACGAGGAAATAGATGAAATTAAAGAATCACTTAACCAACTTGCAACTAAAGATACAATCAGCCAAGCCCAATATGATATTCTGAAAGCAAAATTGGAAGAAAGACGCTCTTCTTTACAATCATTAGAATTTAATCAACAAACAGGAGTTATGGCAGGAAATAATTTTGTCTCCAAACCCCCCAATACATTAAGCGGATATACTGGTGACGATGGCTATGAGTGGCTAGATTATGAGGGNAGGAAATGGTACAGGCAGGCTCAAACTAATAATGAATGGACCGAATGGTTACAATGATATTCATTACTAAAACAATAGATGTACAAGCATATGAGTGAGAAGCGACTAGTGGATTTTATGGGAACTGAAAAGTTGTACATGACAAGCATCTTAGCGGGCTATGAAACAGAGTTTGAAGCCCAAGTCACAAGCANAGATACAAACTCAGTAGTCTTGGATAGAACCCTCTTTTATCCATTAGGAGGGGGCCAGAATTGGGATACTGGAACTATANGATGGGATAGNGGAGAGTTACAGGTAAGCGAGGTACGTGGACGTAATGATGTNNAGCATTTCGTTGGAGAAGACCATGGNCTCAGTGTAGGGGATNCTATNGAGGGAGAAATTGACTGGGATAGAAGACTTGCNCATATGAGNATGCATACTGCTCAACACCTGGTTAGCGGNCTTGTCTATGAGATGTATGACGGAGCTAGAACTGTCGGTAATCAGATTCATTCAGACCGTTCTCGAATCGATTTTAATCCAGTACGATTTGATGANGAAATGATAGACGAGGTATTCTCGAAGGCAAANGAATTGGTTGAAAGTAATTTAGAGGTTACNGATGGCATAATGACCCGTGAAGAAATCAATCAGATCATGCCTCCAGATAGGACAAACATGGACTTATTACCTATCTCTGTCAAGCAATTACGNGTTGTAAGAATNGGNGATAATGTCGACCTATGNCCCTGTGCNGGCACACACGTGAAGNCGATTGGNGAAATAGGAGAGATGAAATTTCTTGGTAAGAAAAGTAAGGGCAAAGGAACAACTCGTGTAAGTTACACACTTTCTGGCTGTGAGTCTTAAAATCAAGGAAAAAACCCAAACCTCTTTCAATAAGTGTTAATTTTATTTACTTATCAAGAAGATTATAAGTCTAAATCATCATCTAACATTTCTGAAACATCTGAGATAGTTTCATCCCAATCCTTACGTGAACGAATTCGTTGTTCGATTGTAGCAGCTTCTACAACTTCTTTTAACGGCTTAGAAACTTTAGACGCCGCCTCTTCTCCCGCAAGCCTATCAACCATCTTTCGGTCTTCTCCGACACGGTCTGAACGGTCTACTGCGGCTATAGGGCGGCTTGGGACAGTACGGGCCCCATCTTGACGATCCTCTGCTTCTAACCTTTCAGCCATCAAGTCTAGTATCTCTTCAGGCGGCAACTCTTCTTTCCAGGGGTTTTGATTTCCAATATCTTGAACGATATTCATTTTCTTCCTTTTAGCAACTAACTCATCCAAATTACCAAGGATTCTGTTTACCTTTTCAATACTAATTTTCTTGACCTTAGCAATCTTCTCGGGCGAAACTCCAGACTCGTGTAAAAACGCGATATCTTTGACCTCCGCCCAATTTTCATCACCCATAGAAATCCCCATTTTATTTCGCCGCATAGGGGCGTAGTTAGTCCCCTGTGCCCTTCCCTTACCGACTTGTGACTAGAAGCCTTGCACGCGAGGCTTCAAATCCCACCGTGCTTAGAAAGCAGCATGGCGAGGGACTCTCGGGCTGATATTTTGGAAGACGACCTGTTTCCAAAGACACGCCCTAAGATACACCGAGTACATGCACATCATTCAGCAAATGGAACTATTCACGTCGAGGTTGGTAACAGAAGTACATCAGGCTTAGGAAGTATGTTTGGGGTAAACCNTCGCAACCCNGTTGAATTGCACAAAGGTAGGCTCTGGCATTTTTCTAAAGAAGAAAAAGAGCATCTATTATTGGCCACTGGCGCTTTCACTCTTGCATTAGGTCTAATGCGTGTTGGCGGTATCTTCAGTATCTCTCAGTTTTCTAGTTCAGGTATTTGGCTATCCATACTCTTCCTTTCTATGCCAGTAATGCTAATTTCAGTAGGTCCTGCATTTGTATTGCATGAAATCGGGCATAAAATAATAGCAAAAAAATATGGTTGTTGGGCCGAATTTAGAGCAGATCCCGGAGGTCTTAGATTTGGGCTAGGGCTTGCAGCTCTTCTTGGAGTTGTATTTATGGCGCCAGGAGCGGTTATGGTTGCAGGTCTAGTAACTAGGCGCCAAAACGGTCACATCGCATTAGCAGGTCCTGTTGTCAACCTTCTTCTATTCATAATCGGTATTCCATTAGGCGGANTAATTCTTGGATTAACCGGAGCNGATGTTGCTGGAGCAACNTCGTATATNGCAGAGGGAGGAATCAATCTTAAGCCAATGATTTACGATTTAGTATTCTTTTGGATTACNGCNAATCTAATTCTTGGAGCATTCAATATGCTACCATTTGGGCCTTTGGATGGAGCTAAAATCAAGGATTGGAATGAGGGAGTATGGTTTGCCTTCTTTTCCCTATTCATTGGATTGACACTGTTGATGTTAACAGGTACATGGAATGCCATATCGATTTCAGTATCGATTGCTGGATTATTCTGAATCTTCCAAGTAAGCATTTCTTACAGGGTTTTCATCCAGATGGAAGAAAGAGTAAGTTGCCCACCAGGTGATGGTGTCTAGAGCATCTACTAGGTTACTTCTCCCAGTTTGCTCATCACCGTAGTCCTTACCAGTAGTATCCATCCAATCTTCCATTTCATCGATGGTATCACAGGTTTGGTGGTAGCACCAGTANCCATCTACTAGGCCNCCGAATCCCATTGTAACAGTTCCAAGGTTGTCTTGGAATGTAGCATGATCTGAACGCGCAGTCGTATCTTCATAGACAATAATTTCTGGCCTATCTTTTTCTAACCAATCGTCCACCTTCCACGTATCTGCTGAAAAGTCAGTACCAATCAGTGGAGCCATTTGGTCTTCGACTCCAATAGCATCAGAACCAATCCACATTGCTAGATTTACCATCCCAGGTTGATTCATGATATCGTGGTCTAGACTAGGTCCGATGTAAACACGCATTGGCCAAACCTCAGAATCCTTAGGATAACCATCTGGGTCTATTGCCGGCTCTGGGTCACAATCTCCAGTGCCACCACCGTGCCCGTCACCACAAGGCGCTCCACCACCGCCAGGCCAGTTAACCCCGGCCATATCCAAGTTCACATAATTGGTAACTTCGACATCAGGGTTGTCTTCTTTGACCCAGTAATTTGTCCAGAAATCACTGCCTCTTTTACCGCCTTCTTCACCAGACCACAAACAGAAAACCATTGTATTGCGCGTACTGAATTCAGCCATTGCTTCTGCAACGGTTAGAACCATACTAGTTCCTGCTGTGTTATCATATGCACCAACACGAGTACCATATGTTCTACCAAATATATGCGGGTCTAACATACCACCGTTAATCGGCGGAGCAATATCGAAATGTGCACCGAAAACCATCCACTTGTCAGCATCAACTTCTCCCCATCTATATCCGCAGATATTGTATGCTTCAGGATTTTGAGCACCNGTCATTACAGATTCATAAGTGAATCTTTGTGTAATAACTTCGAGACCGAAACTCTCCAAAGTTTGTACTAGATAATGAGCCCCATCGTGGTATGCAGCATTTCCTTGACCTGCCCAGCGGTCAAGATATCCCTTTGCTCCATCAGCGGCATCAGTCGGGTCCAGCGTCTCATCAGATAGCATTGACAAGTAGTTGTAGGTCGTCCTACCATCTACAATTCCTGTAGAATGCCTTCCGCCTTCCGCCTCAGTATAGGCAGCAGCAGCAGTCCTTTCGATAGAAAGTAAGTATGGGATAGCGGGACCTCCATTATTACCAGAAGGTTGTACAGCATCAATCGAACCATTCATTCCAGATATCCTGGAAATACCTTGGTTATCGTCCATATCATATCCATTGCGTTCATACCATGTCCGCCAAGATTCTTGTAAGTCTCGAATCGGCCAATCTTCACGCCCGTATTCACCGATTAGAATTACTGCGAGATCTGTTCTAGGTGGTGCAAGGACCGATAGTAGAACGGATTCTCCAGCTTTAATATCAACAACTGTAGAATTTTGAACAAAGCCAGTATCCTTATTCATAATCAGATAGGGAACAAAGGCAGATAAATCCACCTTTGCCATGATAGTCACTCCCTGAAAGACACCACCTGTCAAGACTTCAGGAGTAATATTCACATCCCCCTTATCAACCGACAAGTCATCACTTTCACCAAAGCAACCNGACAGCGGTGCAAGACACATTATAGTGACGAGCAGTAGTGCAGAAAACCCTCTCGCCATGTACTAGCGTACTCTATTTCCTATCTCAATGCTGCGCTTTTCCGTACAGACGGATGATAGAAGGTTTGAATAGGGTACAGGTTCAATATCTCTATGAGGAAACAACATTGGCTAGACCACTTGTAAATGGACTGTTAAGGAAACGACAACAATCCCAAGGACAAAGGCGGCCCCAGAGAACCAAGTATCTCTGGGCAAAAATAGTGACATCAGAAGAGGAGGATAAAACACCAGTNATCGAGGGCTAATCACAACTCGTTTGGAACAGGGGTTTGGTCCATATGCAGGAATGCATAGACCGCCCACCATGTAACAATGTCCCATGAATGGGCTAGATTATTGATACCTGTTGAATTATCAGTTCCCATATAGTCAATCATTGTCTCCATCGTATCACATTCACGATGATAGCATGGNTATCCATCCACCAATCCATTCCATCCTAGAGTTGCCACACCGATGTTTTGGAATGAATCGTGGTCACTTCGGGCTGTTGGAGATTCGTAAATTGCCACAGTATCTTCATAGATATCTCCCCACAATGGGCTTTCACCACCTTCGAGCCAAGNTTCTCTNCCACGTTCTATTTCATAACCAAGATCGAGTGCATCTGCACCAATCCACTCGGCCAAGTAATACATCCCTGGTTGATCGATAACTTCCCCNGTACCATCNGGCCCTAGATAAACAGAAAGNGCATAATCTCCAGGATAATTTACCCCAGCCATATCCAGATTGAGATAATTACTCACAGTGACCCCATCCGGCAAATCATTAGCAAACGACCTAGAGCCCCACAATCCTTCTTCTTCTGATGACCANAAACAGAAAACCATNGTTCTTCGAGCATCAAATTCCGCCAAAACACTTGCAGTAGTTAGTACCATACTAGACCCTGCAGCATTGTCGTAAGCGCCATGTCTAGTACCATAGCCNGGAATNCCAGCTTCAGCNCCAGGCGTGTATGCTATAGGAGGNGCAATGTCAAAGTGNGCTCCAAAAATCAACCATTCATCAGGATAAACCGANCCTATTTTGTAACCACAAATATTCACNGCCCAAGCAGTATTAGATTGGAATCTATGNACCTCGACNGAATCTAATTCGTAACCCTTCATCACGCCTTCAAAATAAGTTATTGCGTGTTCATAAGAGGGGTTAGCATTACCGATCCANCGGTCGAGATAGCCAACTGCTCCATCTGCACCGCAGGTCGCACATGGTGTATCGTCGGTGATGAAATCAACCCAATCGTATACGTCACGTCCATTTACCCAGCCTCCACTGGCACCAACACCGTTCTCTTCAGTAAGGTCGGACCTTTGGTCCCTTACCGTTTCAAGCGATTTAGTAACTACATTGCCTCCGCTTTCATTACTCGGAACAATCCATCGCCACTCTCCTCCNTCGTCTTGATTTGTAACAGCCATTATCGAAGCGGANCCATCGGTAACGCCACTATTCCATGTTGCCCATGAAATATCAGGCGCTCTAATCGGCCAATTTTCTCTTCCATAATCTCCCATTAATAGAAACACATTGGAATTTCTTGGCGGGAATAGAATATTTACAGTAACCGNATCACCNTGTTTAAGNTCAAAGACAGTTCCATTCTGAGCCCTCATCGAACCAGGGTCTTGAACAAAATATGGCACAAACACACTCAGATCTACATCTGCTTGTAATTTGATTACCGTCCATTCTCCACCTGGTATAATACTAGGTGAAACGTTTAGACTGTCTGCGAAAACCTCTCCTGAACCCTCGTCTTCGCCGAAGCAGCCTGATAGTGGAGCGAGACACATTACAGTGACCATTAGTATAGCCCGTGCAGCATCCATGAAGCGCCGAAAACCTCCTTATTGTTGAAGGAATTGGTCATTTGCACATTCCGTCCTGCGGAATACAATTTCCGTATTCAGGACAAGAATTATACATACACCGACGGCCGGAATAATCGATGGCGACTGTAAGGATTGACCAAAAGCGCCGTGCTCTGGTCCGTGCAGTTCCTGACACCTATACCGATGCACTATCTCGCTATTTTGGTACAGGCCCTACTTCAATTGAAAATGCGAGATTAACCCATAGTAAGTATGTGGAAATCTTAGAATCTAATGGGGTAGAAGTGACAATTCTACCTTCAGACAACAATCATCCTGATTGCATATTTGTTGAAGACCAAGCAATAGTAATCGATGGGCATGTATTACTCCCAGTTGCCGGTCATGAATCTAGAAGAGGAGAGCAACCACCAATCGCAGAGTTCTTAGCCAATTCTTTAGAAGGACACCAAATCTATTCAATGCATTCTCCGGCTATGATGGATGGAGGAGATATTCTTCGTTTAGGAGACTTATTCTTTGTAGGAAGGTCTACTAGGACTAATGATAAAGGCATTCAAGAATTGAAAGAATTACTAGACCGCCTCGGTCACGAACTCAGAGTGATAGATATACCATCTCACGCATTACATCTAACCAGTATAGCGTCTGCACCAAGCGATAATTTAATTCTGGTTCCTGAAGGATACATTTCCTTAGAAGCGTTTGGCGACTTACCAAATGGATGTGAGTTATTGGTAATGCCCGAAAAAGAAGTATACGGGTGCAATACAATCGGTCTAGAAAACAACAAAGTCATAATTGCAGAAGGCTATCCTGTAGTTAAGTCTAAACTTGAAGAAAGAGGCTTTGAAACAATTACCTTAGACATGTCAGAAATTAGGGCAGCAGACGGCTCACTGACCTGCTGCTCAATCTTTTATTGAGTCAAGTCGCGTTGTTGATATACGCGGGAAAAGTGGACAATTTGCTGCAGGGGTTGCCCAGCTTGGTCAAAGGCGCTGGGATGAGGTCCCAGTCCGTATCGGTTCGCAGGTTCAAATCCTGCCCTCTGCACTTAACAAGTCCTCAACTGCTGAATTAAAGACAATATTACCGCGAGAAATGATTTTTCCTTGCCAAACCGAATCATCTGGATTAAAGGTTCTCAGCATTTTTAATCTGCTCCAATGCATTTTAGCATCTCTTTCAGTATCATATTCTCCCCATTGAGTCCAACGATTTTCAGAGCGACTAGCCCGAATAACCTGAACTGGTTTGAATGTACCAAACTCTTGAGTAATCGAAGTCCAATCTATATGTGAATATCTATCCTCAAGTCCTTGATGTAAATCTCCAACAATCTCGTAACCAACCCCTTGGTTCGGATCTAGACTTTCGACATGTCCAGGGAACATTACTTCCAATTTATCAAAATCAGTTTTATTCATTCCTGCCGAAACTAGCAGTGTATCATGTCCACTTGGTCCCAACCCTGTATGCAAATCAATCGCCCAAATTTTAGAAACCCCTTCGAGTTTTTCATCTAGATAATCTAACAATAATGTTGGGCCGGGCTGAAGGTTTTTCCCGCCAAATTGTATTGCTTTAGGGTGCTCATATTGGCCTTCAGCAGTCCATTGCTTTAGATTGTTAAAGCCATGCTTTAGGATTAACATTAGGGCTTTTAATTTGAACCATCTTTCTCTCAAAGGCGGAGGGGATTCAGGATTTAGAAACTCCTTTACAAAATGATATCCTTCTGGAACACCTGAATATTTTTGATCACCGCGCAAAAAATTCCTATTAAGGTCGACATTGTTTTCATTGAATCTTCTCCACCAGGCCATGCCGTAGGGATTTATTGTATGAACAAATATAACCGCATGGCTATCAAAAGGCTCCCGCTTAGCTAAATCCTCTAGTAATGAGAGTTGGATTGCACTTCCAGGATAACCTTCAACCCCGTGAATTCCTGAACTTGAAAGAAGAACCTTACCACTTTCTAGAGAGCCGATAACCGCAACGTCAATCGCTAATGGCTCATCTTCAGGCCCTTTCATATCAAGCAATAATCGCTCATGTTCAACATGATGATTATTCTCCCTTAGTAAATCACAACCAATAGCAAATCTTCCAGCGGCTTCTGAATAAGAATTGGAAAACCACTTATTCGCCATCAGCCTTGTTAGTCAGCCTCAGGCTTTGATGGTTTGTTAAAAATTAGTTCAGCCAACAATCAATGTTTCTTATGTGTAGACCTTCTGGGAAGAATGTGCAGGAAAGTTTCACTAAGAGATTACAGGTGTCGTATTCATTAGATTTTGATACCGATTCAAATAGCCTTTGGAGAATTATTAGTAAGCCTGGGAATCTAAATCAAAGCCATCCTTTTTGTAAATCCAATGAAGTGATAAATTGGGATGAAAATAATCGAAAAGACAGATTGATCTATCTAAATGGAAGAAATTATGTTAGAGATTTTTTAACTTGGGATGAAGGAATCGGTTACACCCTTTTGATTGGCGAAGAAAACGGCAAGCAATCCTATGTTACTTGGAAAATTGAGGTACTCAACGATAATTCGAGTAAATTAACAATAACAGTATGTCCATTTATTCTAGCAAAACTGCCAAAAATCTTCGCTATTATACCCCATCTATTTTGGGTCAATCCGAGATTAAAACAGTATCTTCATTCTGTTATATCTGGATTCCAATATCATTTAGAAACAGGAAATAGCATTCCAAGAAATCATTTTGGTAAACATTCTTGGTTCTCATAAATCCTCACAAAATAGCCAAATCCAACGAGTATGTCGTGGAATTGTTCATACAGTCCATCCTGTAGGGTGAAACGATGTGGGATTTCTTTATTGGCTCGTTTCTAATATTAGCGGTAATTATAGCTATTAGAAAGGGATGGATTGCCTCTGCTTTAGAAATCATTTTTCGATAACTCCTTACAAGAGTGTCGGGCCAATTCTTAAGGCGAATAAAATCAACCTCGAAATATGGACCTTTCAGAAAATGAATTTTCTAGTCCTGAATTAAATCCATCAGGCTCAATTTCCCACGGCCTTAGGAAGGCACTGGTATCTAGTACCAACAAGGTACTAGTCAAAGTGCCGGGGTTCGATTCATTGGAAGGCCAAAGGCGTTCAACCATGATGGCAGTAGCGTGGGGATTAACGGGGTTGATTTTGTTAGCAACTTTAGCAATCAGTACTGTTCTGTTCTCAGGTAATGAGTCCACTGAGGAGGTGTGGACGGCGTCTTTCTTCGACCCCGATTTGAGATGCAACATCAATGATATTGTTGAGGAATGTGTGATATTTGATTCTTCTTTAGGGCCAGGCGAGTCAGTGACTCATACATGGACATATGATGATAATGCAACGTTAGCGATTAGCGCAGGATCTATGGTCACGTATTGCAATCCCGCTACAGTAGACAGTGATGTACAACATAGTTTCACTCTGGAATCACCGACCGAATTTGCATCAACTGGTGGAACCACTATTGAGGTTGAAGGCGGTGGATTCCCAGGTGAAGAATCAGCAATAGGGTTTACTAACCGCCACACCACTTTCTCCCAACCGGCCAACCTGAGTGCTGATTCAATGGAAGAATTGCAGGGGCTAGTTGACTCGGTGACTCAAGCAGAGACTTGGAGTACTGGAAACGGTCTCTATACCATGACCATAGAAAGATCTCCCTCGGGGCCTCTCAATTCAGCATCTGAGTGTGATTTCTTATCTGTGATAGCTATGAATCGCTCTGTTGAACCACTCGCTGATGATTTCAACGTCAGCCGAACTGTTTCCTCGAACAGCAATGACTTCAGTCCTGCATTGGTAGGTGCATTTGGCGGTTCAATTTGCCTAGCAACAGCAACCCTTGCATGGCTAGTAGCTCGTCCATTGGAATTGTAATTGTGGCGATACGGCTTCTTTATGATATGAAGAAAGAGGGACTTTCGAATGGGCTCCCCTCTGAAACGGGGCGTTTCAATGGGTAGTCACTGCGTCAACCCTCAGTGCAACGTGCGAAAAGCACTGCTTCGCCCACTGAAACCAGTGCTCAACGGTCTGAGCCATTTGCGAACC
>PALS01000044.1 GCA_002706615.1 Methanobacteriota archaeon | reverse complement strand
ATCAAAATGGTGGATTAAGACATTTAATTTACTTGGATTAAAATCAAATCTAAAGAAAACCCCAAAACATTCGATTGAGGTAGCTAAAATAGATACCAAATTTAACAAGGAAATAGAAGAACTACGCACTAAAAAATATGATACAGTTTCCTTGGAAGCGAGAATGAAAAAGAGCAGAGATGCTTTACGAAGTTGTCTATTCGAACTACAACATTGTAGGAAAAAAATGCGGACTTCGATTAAATCTGCTCGAGAAAAGTTGAAACTAATAATTGAAGAATTAAAGAAAAGATTGGTATCCATTCGCTCAGATTTGAAGGATTTATTTTACGAAATACGAAGACTCCACCAGCACCCAATTTGAAAATAATAGTAGTTCGCTGTAAGCCGAATGAACTTCTAAATGTGAGTCGATTTCATAAACCCCTTATCGGTGGCCAAGAAAGACGAGAGTCTGGTGATTATCCATGGGCCGTAAAGAAGACAATATCAAGAAAGCAACAGAAGTAATGCACATTTTACCTCAAATTCGTAATTTGTGTATTGCNGCTCACATCGACCACGGNAAAACTACCCTTTCTGATAACCTGATTGCAGGTGCNGGAATGATGTCNGAGGATTTGGCTGGAAAGAGCCGTGTTCTTGACTTNGATGATCAAGAATCCGCTAGAGGAATTACAATCAATGCTGCTTCTGCATCTATGGTNCACGAAGTTGANGGTACTGATTATCTAATCAANCTAATCGANACNCCTGGTCACGTAGATTTTGGTGGAGACGTTACACGTGCTATGCGTGCTGTTGATGGATGTTTCATTCTAGCTTGTGCGGTAGAAGGNCCAATGCCTCAGACTGAAACAGTTGTTCGTCAAGCATTGAAAGAGAAAGTAAAACCTGTTCTTTTCATTAACAAGGTAGACCGCTTAATCAATGAATTACAAGTCACTCCTGAAGATATGATGGAGAGATTTAAGGAGACAATCACCAAAGTGAACAAATTAATTCGACAGTTCGCTCCTGATGAGTTCCGTAAAGAGTGGCAAGTTTCTGTTGCTGATGGTACCGTTGCATTTGGTTCGGCATATCATAACTGGGGAATTACAGTACCATACATGGCAAAATCAGGAATATCATTCAAAGAAATTTTTGAACACTGTCACAATGAAGAACAGAAAGATTTAGCTCGGAAAGCACCTGTTCATGAAGTTCTTCTCGACATGGCTGTATCAAAACTACCAGGTCCAGTAGAAGCTCAACCATACCGTATTCCTAATATTTGGACTGGAGACTTGGATTCAGAAATTGGAAAATCTATGGTTAACTGTGACCCAGAGGCTGAATTAGCAATGATGATCACAAAGATTTGGATGGATCCTCACGCTGGAGAAGTTGCTGTTGGTAGAATTTATTCTGGTTCAATAAATCAAGGAGAATCAGTTTTCGCCATTGGTGCTGCTAAGCCAGAACGTGTTCAGCAAGTTAGTATGATGGTTGGTGGCGACAGAATCACAGTGCCAAAGGTTGTTGCAGGCAATATTGCTGCTCTAACCGGTATTCGCTCTGCTGCTGCGGGAGTAACACTTTCTCGAAGCAATGATTTTATTCCATTCGAAGCAATTCGTCACTATTCAGACCCTGTTGTAACAGTTGCAGTAGAACCAAAGTCGATGAAGGATTTACCAAAGTTCATCGATGCTCTACGTTCTCTTGCCAAATCTGATGCGTCACTACAAGTTACGACCAACCAAGAAACAGGTGAAGCATTACTTGCGGGTATGGGAGAATTACATCTTGAGATTACTGTTTACAGACTTGAAGAAGAACAGAACATCAAGGTAAAGGTAAGTCCACCGATTGTAGTATATCGAGAATCTATTGAATCTAATAATCATGGAAGGTCATTTGAGGGCAAATCTCCAAACCGCCACAACAGATTCATGATGGAAGTAGAACCGATGAGCACAGAAGTCGTCGAGGCATTACGAGATGGTCACTTCGGAAATGGAACAATTCGTTCTGGAGATTCAAAGGAAGTAGGTCGAAAGTTCGGGGAATTTGGAATGGATAAGGACCTAATGCGTAAAATCTATGCGATAAGCGGTACCAATGTTCTAGTAAATGATACAAAGGGTATTCAGGGACTTCACGAGACTCGTGAATTGATTATTGAATCTTTCAATGAGGTTTGTAAGAAAGGCCCTATGGCTGATGAACCTGTTATGGGAATGATGGTGCGATTGGTTGATGCAAAGTTGCACGAAGACGCAATTCACCGTGGTCCAGCACAGACAATACCTGCGGTAAGAAATGCAATCAAAGGAGCAATGCTTCGCGCCCGCACTGTATTGATGGAACCTATGCAAAGATCTCACGTCTCAGTACCTAATGATTGGCTAGGGCAAGTAACTCGTGAAATTACCAATCGCCGTGGTATCATTGAAGATATGCCTTCTGAGGGAGAAGCGACAACAGTAATTGGAACCCTTCCAGTTGCAGAGACATTCGGATTCTCTAACGATATTCGAGCGGCATCTCAGGGTAGAGCTATTTGGAATTCAGAAAACACTGGTTTCGAGGTACTTCCTCCACAATTATTTGACAAGGTTGTAGGTGAAATTAGAACTCGTAAGGGTCTAAAGCCTGAGCCAAATCCAGAAAGTTACTATTCTGATTGAGCAATCAAGCGGTTGTTATACCGACTTGTGGTGGTTTTTCCAGAGTTCGTCTAGTTTCATCTGGGTCAATGTACAAGGCAGCAATGATGACCACTGTTTCCAATACTGCAGATATCAAGAATAGAGTGGAATAATCAAATCTGCTTGCTAACGGTTCTGTAAGTTGGTAGCCGATAATCGCAGACAAATTCATCATGGCCATATATCCAGTAAATTGTGTTCCGCCAACTTCCCCCCAAGTTACTTTCATCATCAATGAATAGATATTAATCGCAACCATAGACCATGCGAAAGTATGNAGCGACCATATCGTCATCATGAANAAACTGCTACTCCACATAGATTCTGAGATTCCCCAAATTNCGCTNAGCACNGCTCCACCTAAAGCAGAATATATCAAGACAGATTTCCCTCCAAACCGATTNCCTAATTGGCCACCNATAATATATCCNATCATAGTGATCACAAGGATGATACCTCCTTTAGTAGCATTAAATTCCACTTCTGACCATCCTAATTCTCTAACAAATAGTAATGGAAGTACTGGAATTANGAATGAAGATAAGGACATTACTATACTTAGAGCAATACCAAGTTGAGCAGAGCGTAAGGAAAATGCGNTTTTTACCTTAGAAATTATTTCCTTNATNTTTCTGTCCTCTTCTAATTCTTTATCATCGCTCAGTTGAATATTCTCACTCCAAGGAAACTTCTTCTCCCCTGGTCTTTCTCTTATGAATAATGGAACCAACATTATTCCAATTAGAATTGGAATCTGTAAAACAATTGCACCTTTAATTCCAACATATCCTATTATGACACCCAATCCTGCACCGCCAATTATGCCCCCGACTGATTTTGCTGTGAACATGTAACTATTCACCTTCTCTAATTCGTTAGGTTTGAGAACATCTACTGCAAGAGCGTCAGTACTTACATCTTGTAGTGAAGTAAAAATATTGTAAACTAAAAACATCGAGGCAATCAATGTTAGATCACTCGACGGATTAGGGACAAATAGAATCGATGCTAATGCTATAATCATCCCGGTTTGTGCAATCAAAATCCATGGCCTTCTTCGACCCATTTCCCGGTATTGGAAGCGGTCGATTATTGGCCCCCATAGAAACTTTAGTGACCAAGGCAACGTACCTAGAGTAAGTAGAAATGCTAATTCTCCGGCTTCTACACCTTTGACTGCTAGAAATGTTACGAAAGTAACAGTCATGAATCCCCAAGGAATACCTTGGGCAACATAAAGCGCACATAGAGTAAATACTCTGGCACGATAACTATCGACTAATGTCTCACCTTCTGATGATGAAAATTCAGATTTATTTTCTACTGGTTTTTCTTCAAGAACCATTCCCAATTGATATTTTTCTCTTCGCAAAGAAATGAAACCGACTAAAACAAAGATTGCGATAAACCAAGGAGATAAAAGAAGGATGGAGACTGAACCATCTCCTACTGACATTGCATTAATTGTATCATCATCTTCAACTTCATCGTTTGGATTTACAGCAGCAGGATCAGAGGATTCTAAAATTGGAAATAAACCTTCAACATTTAATCCTTCATTATTGTCAGCATAATAGATACGAAACTTTGCTTCACATCTTGCCAATGCTTTTTGTGGGTCTAGGCATTCCAAAGCAGTAGGTGCTGGCTTGTTAAATTGTATTTGTAATTGAGGTACGCTGCCTTCTTCCCAATAACTCATATTTTCATTTATTGCTATCTCCCAAGATATTTGTTCATTAGAAAATGTTGGAAATAAAAATTCTTGCTGTGCTAATACCTCATTACCCTTGTTAAAGGATATCATTAACTCATCTCCTCCACTATTTTCAGATGATTGTATTAGGAATCCAAGTTGGAAATTTATTACACCATTGGGGTCAAGAAACATCTCTTCTAACAAGGGGACATCCAACTGACAAGAAAAATCAATATTTTCAGTACTATCATATTCTCCAAAACCAAACTCTGAAGAATCATTATTAGAAAAATGGTTGACACAATTTCCATTTGCTAATGATGCATCCCCCCAAAGATACATCGAGGTATTATCTGGACTCGGTTGACGATTATCTTGCGATTGTCCAGCAACTGGAGAAATNACCAAGGAGAAAATTATCAATGAAGTAAGCAAGAAACCTACCGCTCGTATTTGTCGACTCATAGTCTCCCGCAAAAGAACTACTAGTTGGTAGTATGAATAATTTCAGTTAAGTTGAGCAGTAGAATCTGACTTGAAATTCAATCAAATTACTTAACATTGTTACAGTGAATCATTTTTTACAACCGCAACCTGGAACATCGCATGTTGATTCTGCAACTTTGTTTACCTTTTCTTTTTTTGGCCTTTTCTTAAGCCCAACTGGAATTCGAACTTTGCGTTGAATTTTAGCAGTGCGCTTGTTCATACCTAATGCCAATAGCACATTCTTATCAAAGTAATGCTATCTAAGAATAAAAAATANAGATTGAATTTGTAAACCGATAATCCTCTAATTAGAGATCGACTCCAAGAATCAACAATACTACACCAGTAAGTATCGCAGGAATAGTTGTATGGAAAGTAGCCCACAGACTTGCTGCCTTATTTCTAACCAGCAATGGGAATAGTGCATCACCATCTTGGCTAATGGCATTTGCAGCCAATGCTGGGAAAGATATTATTTCTTTAGTATAGGCTGTAATAGCAATAATTTGCGGGCCACATCCTGGAATTAATCCAATAATTGAAGCTACAGTTACAGCGATAAANCCATCTCCATATTTGGCCATATCCTGTTCAGAAAGACCACTGAATAGTAGCATAAATTCGAATGCAAGATAAGCGATCATAACCCAAAATGTAACGAAAGCCGTTTCACTGGCTGCATGAATCATAGTTTCACGCTTTGAATGTAATTTATCGCCAATAGTTGCCTCGGTATCATCGGCAAACCAGTTCTTTTGTGCAACATAAAGAATGATTGAAAGTGTAGTTCCCAGAAGTCCAATCCAAGTAATGAAACCATTCAGAGTAAGAGGATTATAGGATAATTCAAGACTAAATTCTGAATCTTGTCCAGACCATACTAGGAGAAGAATTGCAAAGATTAGACCTACTAAAGTTACCAACCACCAAAAGATATAGCCTTGGTGAAGTATCTTGTATCCCAATCCATCAGGTACTTCGCGTGGAAGTTCATCTAAAGGTGATTTTTCAGTAGACTCAATTTCGGGCTCCTCTTGTCCAAATGTAGGGCCGAATTTACCGAATGGTTCGCGAGGAGTAATCTCTACAAGATCAACCAAATAACCCCAAGTCACTCCTACAAAGAAAGAAATGGCGTGAACTGCAATTAGTGGTGCTATGAAATTAGAATCGGTTACTGCTGCGCCGATTAATACGAAAGCCGAATCTCCAAGCGTAGCAATCAAGGTCGCAACTACTGTTCCATAGGTAACATATCCACGCGCATACATCGGCATCATGACGATAGCGCCACCACACCCAGGGGTAAGTCCCATCAATGCCCCAATCACTGGTTGCAGTTTCTTTTTTTCTCGGATATANTCGACAAAACGACCACTGGTTGCATATTGCAACCAACTAAACAATAAGACCATAGCAGCAACAAAAACCGTTACNGCTAAGAATGCATCACGCATACTCGTGATGATTATTTCTACAACATCACGAGCAGATGCCATGATGGTTCACTCCATGCTGACTTTGAAAAACTAACGGTTCAATCATCGCTTCCAATCAACTTATAGTCATCAGAAAGAGGTGTAGCACCAGTTTCCATGGAAATAATTTGACCATCTTTGAATCTCATGAAAGACATGACTGCTTCTGAGTCGGAATCATTAGCAAAATGAACTATTGAATGAGCAACTCCAACTTCATCATTCTCAAACAAGATTCGATTATGTTCTGAAGTCGGCGTGTTACCGCTCATTACAAAGCCCAAAATATCCGACTTGCTCATAGTAATGCCTCCAACGTGTGGATTGAAAACACAATCATCATGAATGATGTTTTCAAGTGCTTCGACATTTCCAGAATCCCAGGCTTCATTGTATGCTTCTATAACAGACATGAAGCGGGCCAAGCACAAGTTTGACTTAATAGGAACGGATAAAAGTTTGATGNTTTTTTTATCATAATTTGTATAAATTTTCAATGCGAGTTTACAGTAAGATGATGAGTAAGGAATACTTCAGCGTGACATGGGCGAAGAAGTTTTTGAGGCTGAACTTCTCGATGCGAATGATTCTTCCATATTTGGTGGAAAGAATTCACTCAACACTGTGCTGGGTGCAACNGTTGCAGTNGCTATTGTTTTTCTATTGATGAGTCGAGTNATTGGTGCTCCACTTGAAGAACAGGCAATGGAAGAATCCATGGCAGGTTATACNCCTATTGAAGACAGATATAAACTAGATTTCGTCACAAATGACGACCANTCATATATTCTTGAAAATGGAACATTAACAGGTCCAGATGGAGCCCAACTTTGGTCAGGGACTCACCATTTTGTTGACTTTGAATTACCGATAGAAGAAGGTGGAGCTGCACCTAATGGNAAGGTAAGTCTTGCNGTATGGATACCTGATGTTCCAGAAGGTACCACTGTTCCAGTAATTGCTGAATTTGGTCCTTATTTTGATGAAGCATCTGTAGAAACTCCAGGAATTGAAGAGCCGGGAACATGGTTGGGAACTATGATCTTGGAACAAATAGTCCCTCATGGTTTCGCATTTGCACAAGTTTCTGTTATGGGTACTGGAAGGTCTAATCACTGCATGGACNTGATGGGTAATGCTGAGCAATTAGGCGTTGATGCCGCGGTAACTTGGCTTGGCACGCAAGATTGGAGTAATGGTAACGTTGGAATGATAGGTAAATCATATGATGGCTCAACTCCTTGGCAAGCAGCGATGTTTGGCAATGAACATCTAACAACAATTGTTCCAATCTCTGGACTAATCGGTGTCATGGAATTGATGTGGCGNAATGGTAGTAGTGAGGCTCGNGCTCCAATAATGCATAATGGAGTATATGGCTCATACGGGATTGATGGTGATCTAGAGGATGCTGAAAATATGTGCCCAGATTATATCGCTGGACCAGCGACTGGTGGCGCAGCCTGGGCTTGGGGTAGTGAAGCGGCAGGAGATTACTGGGGTGAAAGATATTTCTTGGATAGAGTTCTAGAAAATTACGAAGGTAGTGTATATCTGATTCAAGGAATGCATGATTGGAATGTAGACCCTCATATGGCTATTCCAACAATCAATAGATTGTATGATAACGACATCGAGGCAAAGGGTCTGTTCGGTCAATGGGACCACGATTATCCAGACCGNCCACAGCAAATGTTTGAACGTAGTGCCGATGGTAGAGGAAGGGAAGCCTTCCCTGAAATGGTTCGTATGGATTGGATGCAAGATTTGCTTGAATGGTTTACCTACTATCTGAAACAAGAAGGACCACAGCCATGGCTTGGTGTTGAAATCCAATCTAACCAAGGTGATTGGCGCTTTGAAGACCGCTANCCTATGTCCAATACTAATGAAGTATTGTGGGAATTAGGTAGTCCAGAACTTGCTTCTACGGGAGGTGGCAATATGATANGGCCGGATGCATCATCAGGGCCTGTGTATGAAACTCCACCGCTAGAAGAAGCGCTTTACTTTGGAGGAACTCCAAGACTGCATGTCAATGTAAATACAGCATCGGTTGGAGGCCAAATTTACGCACTGATGGAGGACTGTTACGAAGGTACTTGCATCCATATAGGTCACGCCATTATGGATTTGCGCTACCATGCAGGAGGTTCGCAAGAACAAACTTGGACTCCAATAATACAAGACATTACAGCTGTGATGGAATTTTTCGCTATGGATGTAGAGATTGATGCGGGACACACGATACGACTGACCCTGAGGAGTACTGGTGAAGATTACTTGCCTTCAGCCGCATCCACAATTGTAAATGTAGTAAATTCCGGTTCTACATTACAATTGGATACCTTTGACCCAGATACAAGAGAATACTATCAAACAACCTTGTGTACTTCTGCTGTTTGTACTGAAAATTCTTGAAGTACCCAGGAATCTTTGGTGAAAGTAATTTCAATTATTCTTTAGATAGTCTTCACCATACCAAGCCCATTGTTCCATCGTCCAGCCTTGTGGAAGACCAGTTGCTGGTAGCGGAGGTGCATTAGAGGCGGAATCTAGAACCACATTGTGATTAGATTGTAGCGGCTGATTTCTACCTCTTACAAATAATAGGATTATTACTAATGAAACGAATATTAAACCAGCAATAGCAATAACTAGCGTATTCATAATTCCTTCAGATTCCGCAGCATGACGTGAAGCATCGTTAGGGAATGTGTCTGAACTATCTGACCATCCATCTCCATCAGAATCTAGGCAGCCAATTCTATCTTTGGATGAATCTCCCCATTCATCAGGACAATCATCAGAAATTTCGGTACCGATTTGATCTGGATAATTATCTCCATCTTTATCAGACCAAAATCTAACATCGTTTGGGAAGACATCTAATTCGTCATCCCAGCCATCTCCATCAATGTCTGGACAACCATATCTTTGCTCAGTTGATTGTCCGAATATAGTTGGACAACTATCAGGATAATTTCCAATTTGTGAATCGCCATAACCATCCATGTCGGTATCAAGATATTGTGTACTTTCTAGTGGTAACATGTCATTTTCATCAGACCAGCCGTCTCCATCAGTATCTGGGCAGCCGAATCTATCTTGATTTGAAATCCCAAATAGAGTCGGACAATCATCGGGTTGGAATCCATCTATTGAATCGCCATAACCATCACCATCTTGGTCACTATGTTGTGTTTCATCTAAGTAAAAGGCATCAGCNCCAGAGGAAGTATTCCAAGTNGAATCTGGATTGGAATATCCATCACCGTCAAAATCTAGACATCCTCTACGGTCTTCTGTAGAATTACCTGCGGTAGTAAGACAATTGTCTCCATTGAGACCATTTGGTTCATCGCCAAAACCATCCTCATCTACATCTGACCACTGACTTGGCTCATTTGGAAATTGGTCAATAATGTCAGCATGACCATCCCCATCAGAATCTACACAACCAATCAATCGACCAGAATCACTAGTCCCAGTGTCAAGAGGACAATCATCTTCCACATCGAGGAAACCATCGCCATCATCATCATCATCTTCGCTGTTATCCTCGCAACCATCTTGGTCTATATCGCTATAAGAATTAGAGTAAAATGATAGTTCACTTTCAGGACATGAGTCTATGTATACAGATGAAAGAAGACAACTCCAATTAGCGTCCCATCCTTCATCACAAATATTGTCATTATCATCATCCCAATCTTCTGAAGAATCTTTACATCCATCGCCATCATAATCTGAATCTGAATTAGAAATCCAATCGATTTCTCCTTTCGAACAAGAATCNGAAAAATCCAAAATTTGGTCGCCATCATCATCATAATCNTCTGAAGAATCTTGACAACCATCATTATCATGGTCAGAAGCAATAGATGGTTGCCAATCCNNATCACCCTTCTGGCAATTATCTAGTTCATCTAAGANTCCATCATTATCNTCATCATCATCNCANNCATCACCTTGNAANTCNCCATCATNNTNTGCTTGATTATAATTNGCGATTAAAGGACAATTNTCCTCNCCATCNNNNATTCCATCACCATCAGCATCGAAANNAGGGTCTATTCTAATAACTTCATCAGGACCATTATCNACATAGTAAAGATGACCATCTGGTCCAATTTCAAGACCCATAATTGAGTTTGCAGAGGTTTGTATTGTNTCTGCTTCGAGGCCCACTTTACCATTTGTGCTCAAGTCATAAGCAATGATTTTNCCATTTNCATTTTGTGAAACAAATAGTTGATCTCCTTCTAATGCAATCCCAGATGGCCTGCTCAACCCAGTGTCAAGAACGCCCCACTCTACNCCTGTGATTTCGGAATATTCAGCTAGAGGCTCTAAGCGAGAAGAATCACTCATTATATCTTGAGTGTTGTAAGTGCTATCATCGGTATTAACCCATAAGACCCTATCAGCACTNGGATCAGCAATGTATAGAATTCCGGTATCTTTGTCCAAAACCATATGTCCNGGGATTCCCATTGAATGAGTCAATTGAATTTCAGAATAGCGGCGAACNATCCCGTCAGAATGGTCATCATAACCAGTGTCATGGTCTTCTTGGAANTCATAGTAAACCAGTTCACCATAGTAACCGTCATTATACCAATATGAATTATCAGAATCATGAGCAATGCCAACTCCGTAAGGAGATTCATGATTCATATCGATATGACTTCCGAGAAGATTATCATTTTGATGTTCAACAGCGTAATGCGTCAAAGATGATGGCCACAAAGTCGGGCCCATGAAATTGTTAGCAGTACCTTGACCACAATATGTGTTTGCTGTTTCTTGTGCTGAACCCCATTGCCAATCAAATTCAGGGTGATATGAACCAAATGCAATTGCACTGACCTCTTCTAAGAAATGATTACTATATGCATCTTCACGATTTTCTGAAGTTTGGTTTTCTAGCCCAGTATTGTGTACGATAGTGATACTATCTGTAGCCCTATTTGCAATCCAAAGTTCATTCGCTCTTCCAGGATGAAATTCTAAGTCGCGCGGGTCAGAAAGTTCATCCGCACTATCAGCGATTAGTACCTCGTCAAAACTATCGCCAAATTGGGCTACAGTGGCTGTAGTTTGGTTACCTACAGCATGGATGGGAAGATACAGAACTAGTATCATTAACAGTACAACACTAACACGCCTGCTTGCCATATTTACACCCATATATCATCGCTATTCATACCTTGCTAGTCTGTGACCAAAGTCGAACATGTAGAGCGATAAAAAAAAATGATTAATTAAGATTTTCTTCAGGTTTCGCTAGTCTTCTTAATCCTTGTAAAATTGCGACAAAAGCGAATACCATTGCCGCAACCAATGCGATCGTTGAGCCACTACCTGAACGTAATTCCGACGATAAATATAGACCTAGCATGACAGTGACCAAACCAAAAAATTGAGTCCAAATTAGGCATGATCGGAAACTACGACCAACTAATTGTCCTGTTGCTGCAGGGGTTACCAATAAAGCAGTTACAAGTAATGTTCCCACAATTTGAACCATACTAACTACGACTGCTGCTGTAATCACACTAAACAATAATCCAATCGCTCTAACAGGCAATCCCTGAACACGAGCTGCTAATGGATCGATAGTTGTTGCAAGCAATATAGGCTTTATCACAATTAAAATTACTAAAGCAATAATGCTGATAGTGGCAACTAAGTCGAGACTAGAATCATCTATTAGCAACAAACTACCAAATAAATATCCTTCAATATCGGCAGTTATTCCGCCTCCAAAAACTCTCAGAATTACAAGACCTAATCCTAACATTCCTGTCAAAAAGATGGCAATAGATGCATCTCCTGTAAGTAATTCCCTTGATTGTAGTTCAAAAATCAGAATAGCTGCAATTAAACTGAAAACTAATGCATACCATAACGGAGCAGCAGCGCCTAACACTATCCCTACCGCTACACCACCAAATGATACGTGTGCAAGACCATCACCGATTAATGCTAGATTTCTTATCAATAGGAAACTCCCAAGAAAACCTGACACAACTGTAACGAGTATAGCGGCTATCAAAGCACGTTGACCCATTCCCATTTCAAAGAAGAAAATAGGAAATGTTTCCCCTGGCATTAACGGAGAAATATACTCTAGAACAGGGGAGAGTAAATCATGAATTAAAGTCCCTAAACCCATTATTAGTCCTCCTTGATTTTATCTAAATCATCCTTACTACTGATTTCAATAACAATTGATTTAGGTTCTTTCTGACTATTATCATCTAACTGATCATCATAGTCATGAACGTGCTTAATACCCCGTAAACCTGCTAAACTAGTCAAATCTGGGAACTCTTCAGCAGGACCATCAAATTTGATTGATTTTTCTAAATATATCATCCGGTGTGTGGTTTGAAGCAACGTTGTAAGGTCATGAGAGACCATAAAGATGGTTTTATTTTCATCGTGACATAGATTGTCCAATAATTTCAGTAATGAGTTTCTTGATTCACGATCTACTCCCACAAGAGGTTCATCAAGAAGTATAAATTCTGCTTCAGAGGCTAAAGCACGTGCTATTACTGCACGCTGCCTTTGCCCACCAGAAAGACGGCTAATATTGACATCTCGAACATCCTGTAAATCGACCATTTCGATTGCTTTTTCAACTCTTTCTCTGCGGGCTTTATCAGTTCTAGAAAGCATATTCTTAGATGTAATAGTACCTAACATTACAAGTTCATG
>PALS01000043.1 GCA_002706615.1 Methanobacteriota archaeon | reverse complement strand
TTTGAAATAACATCATATGATTTTTTTCCATACTTTAATTTAGGCTCATTCCTTTTGTTCATATTCGATAAAAAGAATTTCCCTATTGAGGGTTTTTCATCATATTCAATTAAGCAAATTTGTTTATCATCAATTATAGAAGTGTCTATGAAAAAAAGATCATTTGTCTCTGATAAATTAATTCTCGATTGCAGCAGTTCTACACCAATTGATTTCTTTGAGGAATCACTATTTTCTGTAGCTGAATCTTTAAAGACAAAATAGTTAGAAAAGATAACAACTTTTTTCAAAAATTCCTTGATGATCAGTGATGCTTTTGAGCTGTTATATTTTCTATATATAAATCCATCATAAAGTGAATCTTCCCTCATACTAATTCGAAAATGATTTGAGAAAATAATTTTGTAATTACGGATCGGAATATTTGTGTTTTCAATAGTAAGGCTTTCTAAGTGTGGCTTTTTCAATAGGAGAATATCGGGGTTTATCTTTTCAAATTCTATGAGGGATATAATTTCTCTTGCTCGATAGAAAAATGGATAGATTTGAGTTACCAGGAAATAATTTAGCTTTTGATCATTTAATGACTCCTCATTCTTATAGCTGGATAAAGATTTTTTAAACCTTTTAGAGCCTAAGAAAGAAAAAATATCTCTCTTTGTCTCTTCCTGAATTGTTTCATAGATTGTACTATTACCCAGAATGTTTTCTGAATAAGATAAATTACCTAATTTTATGAACTTTGTTCCTAAGTATTTGGCATAAATATTTTTTATGAAAAAGAATAGGCTTGATTCATGAAGGTAAAAGATTTCAGTTTGAGACTTACTGCCGATAGAGCTATTGAAAAAACTCTCGAAACACAAGATATCCAAGACTATTTTTTTTCTACCCATGAATAATATTTCACTTATTGACTATAATAGCCATCAAGGGCCAACCTTGCTACCAAGCTGACATGCCTCCATCAACGATTATATTCTGTCCTGTTGTATAGGTAGAGGTATCACTGGCTAGATATATATATGCGCCCATAATCTCGTGAACTTCGGCCATCCTTCCTAATGGTGTTCTATTTGAGTAATTACTTATAAAGTCATCGCCCTGTGGCTGAGCTGGATTAAAGATTCCTCCTGGTGAAACACAATTTACCCTAACGCCCTTATCAGCAAGCTCAACTGCAAAATATTTAGTCATTTGAATTATCCCTGCTTTCGTAGCTCCATAGATTTCAGAATTTCTTCTGTCACAATCTGTATAAATCCTAAAGTCAGGACTTATTGTTCCGTAATGTGAGGCTGTATTAATGACAGAACCTTTAAGATTATTTTCCTCTAGAATAGCAGCATATGATTGAATGCAAAAAAATGTGCCCTTTAGGTTTACTCCAATAACAAAATCTAAATCTTCTTCTGTTCTGTCTCTTGAGTGCTTAAAAGTATTGACTCCAGCATTATTGATAAGAACATCAATTTTTTTATACTTGGCAAAAATATCATCAAGAACTTTTCGAACTTCTGCAGGGTTATTTACGTCGAGCTTGAAGTAATCGTGATTCTCATTTTCTAAATTAATTTCGCCTGATTTACTGATATCAGTGGCAATAACTACAGAGCCCAAATCTAGAAAAGTATTTACTAATGCTGTGCCTACTTGACCCAATGCTCCTGTTATAAGAATTACCTTATTCTCAAGATCTAATAATTCATTAATTTTATTTTGTTTTTGCGTCATGCTTTGACTAAATTGAGCAATTTGGATTAAATGCCTTAGCTCCTAGGCCAGTATTTATTTGATCCCTTACAGAATCTAAACACAATAATAATTTCTCAATATTTTTATAGTATTCAACTGTCAAATATTCAGCTGAAAACTTATTTGCTAAGGAAAGTGCATGCTCTATGTGTGCTGAGTCAGGAAGCAAATGAAGATCATAGGCCAGATTATCTTCTCTCACACCCGGTGAGCATAAATGAATTTGTATTGTCTTTTCTAGTGGAAGGTCTGATATGTAATCCGAATATTCAATATTTTTGTTAAAACATGTAACCAAGGCATGAGAGATATCAAATAAGAAATTGACCTCATTTTTTGTTACGACCTCTCTAATGAAACTGCTATCAGTTACATCCGAATACGCCTCTGTTGGGTAGTAATTATTGTTTTCAACTGCAATTGATATATTTTCTGGCAAAAGCTGCTTCAGCCATTCAATATTCTGACGAGCATTATCCAACATCTCCGTTCGCTGCATAGTTTTTCCGCCGGGTTGAAAAACACCTTTATCGATGACAGGTGAGGTGCAGTTGCAAGACATATGAAATGTCACGAGTTTTAAGCTTTGATAGTTTTTAATGACATCCGTAATTAAGGCTTTCCTTTCCTGATTCCAAGGCAATGTAATATCCACTTCGTCTAGATGTGCTAGCATGACATTTTTCTTTAGGCGATCGATTTTTCCTATCATGAACTCTCTAAGTTCAAGACAGTCGCTTTTTTCAGAAATACTATCCGCATTGACCTCAGACTTAAATAGATGTGAGGTTGGCGTCGCTAAATTGACAAAATCTTTATTCATAATACTTACTATTCTGCATCATATTGAAAATAGTTTTTTTTACCATCACTTTTGTAAATATATGTTTTCTCAAAATATTTAATGAACCCGTCTGCCAGTTCTTGACCCTGCTTATGATACTGCTCCTGAGTTCCTTCATAATAATATGAAAAGACTTCTGGGTCTGATATTGAGAAGCTGTTACTGAGTAGAGCCTGAAGAAACACAGTAATCCTTTTTTCTCGCTCAGATGCACTGACTTTATTGTTTTTCTCTACTGCTTTTTTGATGTCTTCGTGAAGCGATTCAATGTCGCTGCTTCTATGAGATAAATCCATGCAGTCCCAAAAGCATTCGACAGGGGATAAGACAGGAATACCTTTTAGGATTGCCTCCCAGCCAGATGTTCCAACCGTAACAAAGACAAGCTCTGCGTTATCAATGAGATTATTACCATTGGTGAGAGGTGGTGCAAATTCGACATTAGGGATACGACTGAGCTGATGATAGAAATCTTTTTGTCGATAATTATGCTCCAATCCGGTTGGATGCTCTTTAAGCACAATGATCCAATCACCAGGAATACTTTTTGATAAAGCTTCGACAACCGATATGATATTGAGCCACATGGTTGATTGAAAATTAGAGGAGTATTCAGGGATATTGTAGAGAGGGAAATAAAGGTATTTTTGTCCATCATCTGGTAATTTTCCAAATGATTTATCCAGAGCTACTTTTTTGTTTGCATATCCCAAAGATTGGATTGTTAATGAAATCCAAAATGTATGGAGAATGGTTTTGATATCTGACTTAGATGAGATTACTAGCTTGATAAGATTTTTTGAAAGATTTTTAATATTAATTAACTGAGCTGATATATATTCTGAAAAAAGACGCAGGCTATCCACGCTGTTGTTTATCTCAAACAATCCATATGTTTTTAAATAATCAGTATCAAAATTTCCCAGATTCGAAAAATCTTCTTTGATGTCATCGTGTAATTTCTTACCTTCTGAGCAACTTTGAATATCATTCTTTTTCATCAATGATTCATAGTCCTTATCTATCTCTGGAGAAAGACACATCACGTTCTCACTGATTCTGTGAAGGTTTGATATTCGAGAACAATCTGGCAATAGATAATGAACGCCAGATGCTTTGCAGATNCTCTCTAGAATCAATACTCTTACGGTACCCATGCACATAGAAGGTATTAGAATATCCGGTTCAAAGTCATTAAACATTCTTGAGATCCCTCTGATTTCACTTGCAACTTTTGCAATCACGTACTCACGATCACGTCTCATTTTCTCTTCAATATAGGTTCCATAATTNCCAACATGATCATTCCAACCAATCGATCTATCTGCAGCAATCATCTTCCATATAGTGACTCCGGTAAATTCTTCAAAATTTTTAATCAAATTCATATTGGACTCATGATCAAAGATCAGATTGGCTTCATTAAAGGGATCATAAATATTGAATCTTGGATCTTTGGAATCATCAAATATTTTAGTGGTAGAGATATCGCTAGAAAAACAGGCAAATTCTATGTGCGGGTACCTTCTCTTCAGCACTTTGCAAAGACTCAGATAAACTAAAGAGGTTCGATTTGCTGACTCTAATATAATTCTCATATATTGAATTTGTTAAGAGGGATATATTCGATACTAAAACACATCTCTTTACGATGATCTACTTTGCACCTTGAATCAGCTCTTTCATCTTGCTGAGTGTATATTCTCTGTCAAGCTTCGCTGTGTTATCCCAGTTAGGACGATCTGGCAGCATTTCCCCAGTTTCAAGCTTTTCAAAGTCAGTCATGTGAGGCGGAACAGTATGTTGGAGAGCAATTTGATTAAATTCATCTTCTGTAAGAGAGAGCATTTCTAAAAAATGATCTAAGCTTTCTGGTCTCTTGCCATCATATTTTTCCACTAATTCTGCCGCATCTTCCCTTTTGATCCTGTCATTGCGTATATCGATGGTAGTGAGATGGGTCGTCCTACTATATCCTCTTTTTATATATTTTAGATAGTCTCTTATTCCTTGCATTTGGCACTCTATTTTTTCATATCCATATTCTGGCGGTATCCCTGCATTTAGATCTTCTTGCCAACCCAGCTCGTCTTTGATCAAAGCAACCTGTTTCTTCACATCCCAAGGGATATAACTTCCCAAACAAATTGAACGGTAATTTATTCTCTTAAGATCTCTTAGTTTAGGGTATCTGAACGGATCCATATCTCTAGGATCAAGTTCTTCATCGCCTAACATTCCTATCATGTCATCAGCTGTGATTCCTAGATTGACAAACCGGTTAAACCTTTTTTCATCAACTTCTTCAGTCTCATTAAGCGTGTCTTCATATGAATAGTAGGCAGTGTATTCTGCTTGTGGCTCCCCCCATATAACAAGAGGAACATTAAGACTAATTGCTACTTGCATAGGGTAGGCAAATATTCCTGAATGACAGTGCCAACAAAAGTCTCCTTTTCTCAATAGTGACTCTAACATTAACTTTCTTACTGTTAACCAGTTAGGCTTATAAACCATGCTGTCAACGCCAAGTGCCTTGAAGACTCTTTTATTATTCTCAATTAAAGTTTGCCGATAAAACCCGTGGTCGAAAGATACAACCAAGCATTTTAAGTCAAACTCTTTTGCTAACTGATATAAGGTGTACGTGCTGTCTTTTCCGCCACTAAAAGGCACAATACAATCGTAAGCATATTTGCCTCTGTATTCTTCGATAATATCGAGAAAGTCTTTTCTCTTCTGGTCCCAATCAATTTTTTCCTTTTTGAATTCATGATTTCTACAAATATTGCAAACNCCCTCATGATCAAATTCTATTGTTTCATGTGTCTCAGGTAATAGACATTTAGTGCAATACTTCAAAATCTTTCCAAATTGATACTATATTCAGTCGACAATAGGTGTATCTTCCCATTTATCTTGGTCGTGTATCTTCTTGCCCTTGGTAACCTTAGATTCATCATACTCCCATGGAGATATTTGATGCTCAAGTGCAATATCCATAAATTCTTTTTCTGTGATATTTAAGATCTTCAAGAAATAATCCAAACTTTCTGGCCTTCTTCCCTCGTATTCCTCTATTAACTTTAGAGCCTCCTCACTCGTCATTCGACCATTTCTAATTTCTCGTGCCACAGATTGTCCGGTTCTTCCAAAACCTCTTTTTATATATTTCAACCAGTCTCTTATTCCATTTACTCTGCATTCGAGCTTCTCAAAATGAAATTCTTCAGGCAACCCCTCAACTTCATCTTTTTCCCAACCTAACTCTTCTTGAATGACTCTGGTTTGCTCCCAAGGATCCCATTTAATGAAAGTACCATATAAAAGACTCTTATAACCGATTCTTTTAAGATCTCTTAATTTTGGATATTCATAAGGCCTAAGATCTCTTTCTGTTAAATCTGGGAGAAACTCGAGCATATCTTCAGCATTGATTCCTAAGTTTACATGCCGATTGAATGCTTCTTCATCTTGCTCTTCCCATTCATCCTCATCAAAATCATAATAACCCGTATATTCAGCTGTTGACTCGCCCCAAATCAGTAAAGGTATATTAAACTTAACGGCTATCTGCATTGGATAAGCAAAAACTCCTGAATGACAATGCCAACAGAAGTCGCCCTTTCGTTTCAAGGATTCCAACATGAGTTGACCGACAACCCTCATATTTGGCCTAAAGACATGAAAATCCGCTCCAAGAATTTTCAAGGTCCTTTCAACGTTCCTCATATGACCTTCCCTATAAAAGCCGTGATCCCAAGAAACGACAAGTGGCTTTAGCTTATGTTGAGTAATAATCTTATATAAGATATATGTTGAATCTTTGCCTCCACTGAATGGAACAATGCAGTCATAGTCACCAGTGCCTCTGAATTGTGCCACCAGCTCTTCAAAAGCCTGCATCCTTTTATCCCAATCAATTACTTCATGCTTGGTTTCGTGCTGAACACAAACATTGCAAACGCCTTTCTTATTGAATTGAAATGTTTCATACGTTTCGGGAAGATGACAGTTATTACATTTTTGCATTTTTACCTCTAATTGACTTAAGCCTTTATAGGTTCAACTTTCTTTTTTCAATAACACCTGACTCATGAAGCTGCTCCAAATATGACAGTGAAACATCAAATTTTAGATCTGCTTTTTCTGCTAAATCCATAACAGACTTCTCGCCATCGATATTATAAAGTAGATGGTTATTATATTTATTGTGATTCTCNGGGTCCAATTTTGAATCAAAATAAAGTTTTCTCCTAGTAAGCCATGGTGGAAGCTTGTCTGGATAATATGGAATATAGTCATTTTCTAGGATGCTAATAAACCTCTCTGAAAATTCAAGTGACTCTAGCATCAATTTATCTTCTATTAAATCAACTACATCTCCACTGGTATGATACTCAGCAAAAGGATATCTTTGTATTGCTACACCTTGAACATCAATTTTTGGCCAAGCATAGACCTTCTCATCATTTATATACCCTTCAAAAAATTCTAGCTCGCTGAATGGCAAACCTGTTCCCTTCATAGCATTTCTCAACATTCTTTCTAATCTTGTATCAGGCTTCCATGCTTTTTTAAGACACCATTCATCTCCAGCTCCCACAGCTTCTAAATTCAACATTCCAAAAGTCTTTTTAATAATATCTGGATTCTCATTTGCATAAAAAATTGGGCCAAACATTTCTGGAACCCATAAGAGTTGATAGGTAAATTCCCTATCTTCCATCTGCTCTAAACCTTTCATGATCTCCATCCCCAATATGCAGCCACTTAGATCATCATTACATCTTTCATCAATGTGTGCACAAATGCAGAGTATGTCATCTCTTCTGCCTGGAAGGATGTATTCACCTACTTTCATGGTTCCATCGCCCCATTTCACATCGATCTTGATGTAATATTCTTTATCTTCTAGGGCAGACCATCGATTAAAGGGCAGTGTAATTCCCCAATCATTTAGCTGATAGTCATAAGTATTTCTATGCTGAAGTAGAAAATAGTCTGGTACATCCTCTCTAGTCATTAAACGTTTTTCAATCTCTTCTTTTGAAAACCACCCTTCGATTGGCTCACTATATGGAGCAACAAAAAGTTCGCTCTCTTCTGTTGAAGCTATTACTTTGCCATCTTTATCCTTCATTACCCCACTAATCACTTCCCAACTTCTGGGCACAATCCAGTCTTCCCTTTCCATTCCTGCTGGATATTCATGTATTACAGCATTTGGAAATTCTCTTTTGAAAATTTCAAATGTTTCGTCAAGCCCGGGAGAATTAAGCATCCTCTGTAAAGGATTTATTTCGGTGAGGAGATCTCTCATTCTTTTAGCTCTATCTACCATAATTCTCTCCATATCAAGCAAATTCCTCTCTAAGATAGCCATATAAAAGATGGTCTTCCCAACCATCAGGGCCTCTTAGCTCATCTCTCATGCAACCCTCAAGTGTGTATCCTACCTTTTCAAGAACTCTACTACTTCCTGGATTTCCAGAATAAACACCAGCATTACATTTGTTTAAGTTTAATTCCTCAAAAGCGAATTTTGTTACTCTTGCAACTGCCTCTGTAGCTAAACCTTTGCCCCAAGCATCTCTTGAGCCAATAAAATAGCTAACATCTGCATGCATATGGTTCCAGTTCACAGGCCCTATCTTAATATTACCTACATGCTTTTGATCGAGGAATATTCCATATAAAATGCTGTCTTCACTTGATTCCATTGAGTTAATAAAAGTTCTTATTTTCTCTTCAGTTTGTTTTTCCCATCTTGTCTCGAGATATCTATTTATCTCTTCATTCTCCAACCAACTCAAATATTCATCTGAATAGTCAGTTTCTTTTAGAGGTCTTAACTCTAAAGAGGTTGCTTCTAAATTTTTCTTTATAAGTTGATTCACTATACTTCTAGTCCTTAAGGCCTGTTGAATCATATACTGCACTATAATTGAGGGCTTTCTCAATTGCATCTTCTGGAGTAAAAAATCTATCCCCAATTTCAATGGAACTCAAAATATCATTGCCATGATCATCAATTATCTTACTAACAGTGATAATTCCACCGCTGCAACAGATCATGGCCTGATTATTATATTTCCTAACAATTAATCCTGATTGAAAAGGATGATAATTGGTTGAATCAGAAACCAACTCGGCATCCTTTAACCTTACAGATTTATCACCTAAAGTCGTCCTTGCTCCCATATATGGGTCATCAAAAGCCCTTATAAACCTATCTATTTCATCTGCATTCCATCTTCGCCAATCAATCCAAGCATGAATATCGGTATATAGCCTTGGAAGGTATAACGATTCTGACTCATCAATAATTTTCAATTCAAAATCTTTACCCTCTCTGGCCTCAACAAGAAAAGATTTTATGAAATCTATGCTCTCAGTAACTTCTCTTGCAAAATAATTAGATGGCTTGACATCCGTTTTCTTCATTTGATAATCAATGCTGTCAACAATTTCACCTGAATCAAATACTCCTTGAACCATATCTTCATTTATAACTTGTAATCTCATGCCATTATTTTTCTCGTTTGCTAGGATCATCCAAGTATAGTGAGCTCCGCCTCTATATCTTGGTAATGGTATACCCATAAAATCAAGCAACTTTCCCTTGAAAGCATCAATAATTTCAGAATTAAATGACCAAGCTTCACCAATTCCTATTCCAACAGTATTTGGAGTAATTTCATTAATTAAAGAATCTTCAATATTTATGTCCTCAGTAATTACATAAGGTACACCAATTTCATTAATTAGTTCTTCTAGGTTTTTCTCTTGAGTAAGTCTTTCAACTGAATGTCTTTTTGAAGTATAAATTTTCACTTCAATAGATTCATTTTTAAGCCAGTCTGCTAGTCCAACTATTGTGAGAGATCCTCCAAATAGGATAATGTTGTCAATTGGGTCATACCTCACGGCTAGATTACCTTAAATGGTATTGAGTAATTAGTTAAAAAAGCCTTAGCCCTAATCGGATTATTATCTCCAAAATTAAATAGACTTCCACAAGCAAGTGCACTCACATCGGTTTCGAGAAAGGCCTCCTTTAAGTGGTCAAAAGTACCAGCTCCACCAGCACCAATTATAGGAATAGCTGTATTTTCAACTGCAATTTTTATCAGCTCCTTATCATAACCATTCATTGTTCCATCTTTATCAATTGAAGTAATTATTATTTCTCCAGCACCTTGATTCTCTATGAGCTTTAAGTGATCAACTAAATCTACTGGCTGACTGTCTCTTCCACAGTTAGAGTATAGATCATATTTATTTTCTGACTGATTCATTCTAGCGTCAACAGAGGCCACAACTGCTTGATTTCCAAATTTATAAGCGATTTTCTCTATTAGGTTCAAATCATCATAAATCGCTGAATTCAACACTATCTTATCAGCTCCATTTTGGATAAGTCTTGACGCATCATCAATCGTTTTAACGCCACCACCAAGAGATAATGGCATAAAACAAACCTCTGAAACCTTTTTTATTAGTGTTAAAAGTGGCTCAATCGATCTTTCCTCCCTGTTAATATTAAGGAAAATTAACTCATCAGCATCACTATCATTGTAAATCTTTGAGCTTGAAACTGGATTACCAACATCTCTATATTTTCCAAACTCAATTGTTTTAACAAGTCTATTATCAATTAGCAACTGTATAGGTATAATTCTCTTCTTCAGCATTTACCGTCCCAAGCACAAAAATTTTCTAACATCTTAAGGCCATTACTCTGGCTCTTTTCAGGATGAAATTGAACTCCGATGATATTTCTCTCTGCAACAATGCTTGTAAAATCCTGTCCATGATTTGTTGAGGCAAATATAGAATTATTATTCTTTGGAATGAATTGATAGGAGTGCACGAAATAAAAATCTAGATTATTTTTGAGTCCAGAGAATAATGGGTGATCATTTAAAAAATCGACAGAATTCCATCCTACATGCGGCAATCTAGTTGTTCTATCCTCAAACATTCTATCCACATTACCTCCAATTAGACCTAATCCATCTATTCCTCCACCTTCTTCTCCCCAATCAGATAGTAACTGCATGCCTAGACATATACCGAGAATAGGTTTACCTGTGTTTGCAAAGTCATGAATTGATTTTTTTATATCAGTGATGTTTTCAGACGACATTACTTGATGATAATTTCCAACTCCAGGAATAACGAGATGAGTATTTTCATCAGATAATTCGTTACTTTTCAGTATCTCGCAGTCATACCCCATAGAATCTATTCCATGAAATACAGACTGAAGATTACCCATCTCACAATCAAGAATTGCTATCACTTGGTGATTTTCCTGTAAAACGATTATTTGAGGGTGGATTTTATAGTCTATTACTTGAGAATGCTATTAACTTTCTCAATAATCCTATTCAGATCATTTTCACTGAGGCCTGGTGATAATGGGATACTTACAGTTCTATTACCGATCGAGGTACTATTTGGATAATCATCAGGATTCCAACCAAAACTATCCTGATAAAAACTAAACCCTGGAATACTCCTGTAATGCACTCCTGTTCCAATATTGTTTTCCTGCATTTTTAAAATGAATTCATCTCTATTAACTGGAGCATCATCCCTAATAAGGATGGTATAAAGATGATGTGCATGTTTTGATTTAGGCACGACCACATTGGTTGGAAGATCTATTGGCAATTCAGAAAATGATTCTGAATAAAGCCTCCATATCCTCTGTCTCTTTAGCCAGTTTTCTTCAATTCTAGCCAACTGATGTATGCCTAAGGCTGCCTGAATATCTGTCATATTATATTTAAATCCTGGAGCTACGATATCGTAATGCTTAAAACCACCCTCGCTGAAACGATCCCATGCATCTAGACTCATACCATGCAATGCTATCTTTTTGATTTGGTTGAGTTTCTCTCGATCTTTAGCGATCAACATACCTCCCTCTCCAGTAACTAGATTTTTTGTGGCATAGAAACTGAAACACCCAAAATCACCAAAGGTGCCTGCATGATTATCATCGAATGTTGTTTCTATCGCGTGAGCACAATCCTCAATAACATTGAGTGAGTGATCATTTGCTAGTTGCATGATATCTTCCATATTACAACTCTGTCCTGCAAAATGAACCGGAAGTATGGCTCTAGTATTTTTTGTTATTTTTTCAGAAATATTCTCTGGGTTTATACAAAAATCATCCTTATTACAATCAGCCAGAATCGGTTTACCGCCGGCATGAATAATAGTATTTATCGTTGCACAGAATGTCATTGGTGTTGTTATTACTTCGTCGCCTGGCTTTAACTCTAGAGACATCAGAGAGAGATGAAGTGCTGCAGTACAAGAATTTGTTGCTAGTGCTGATTGAGTGCCAACATATTTTCCAAAGTCTCTCTCAAACTGGCCAACTTTTGGCCCAGTTCCAACCCAACCACTTTGAAGGCTATCAATGACCTCATTTATGTCATCCGTACCAAAAGTAGGCGCACCCAGAGGTATAAAATCACTAGACTTAGATTTCATGTTTGTAGTGTGTCTAAATTAGACTTTCTATTCAATATATTCTTTAACTTTTTAGCAATCCTGTTGCCAGATTTTTGGTCAAGGAAGGGGTCAAGTATTTTGTAATATTCTTCCTGTCCTTTGTGTATTGATTCCTTTGTTTTTGTTTGATGTTCGTTAATCAAATTAATAATCTTATCAGGATCATCAAACACAACTGTGTTCATTCCTCTTACACAAAACTCATTATTCGGAAATTTACATAGATCTAGATTTATTGCTGGTGTACCAGATATATATGATTCGAGCGTTGTTGTGCTTGTTCCAAGCCCGATAACCAAATTAGACGCCATTGCCAATTCAGCAGGCGTAATTTTTGATCTTTCATTGTCTGGTGAGAATAATCTGGCTTTACCAGAGTCTAAATGAGTCTGAAGTTTCTTAAAAGATTCAATCTTTTCATGAAATAAACTGACTCTTTTTGGTTTGATGAAAACTACTACATCCTGATTTTCCTCAATTGCCCTTATTGCTAAAGAATAGAAATCATCATAGTGAGATTCAGAGATTGCGATGTCNTTATGAAAAATATTGTCATTAAATGTAATTATGAATTTTCCAGGGTATTCATCTCTAAGCTTGGCTGCATTGGATTTATGATATTCAAAATAATCAGAGGATGTATAACCTACTTGATAAAGTTCTGAGTGACTGAATTCGCTTAAAAAAAGTTTCTCAAAATGCTCACTCCAGGAAAACATTATATCGTANGGCTTATAATTGAATACGAGTATCATCGGATAGTTGCTCCAATGAGAACCGCAATACACTCCTTCATTTCTTTCTATCGCTTGACTCTTTGAGGCCTGCTGATAGCCTCCATCAAGCATTGTCCAGATGACACTAATATTAAATTTCTTGTAGATTTCTGACCATACATATGAATCAAATTCATATTTTTCCAATAAGAAAGTATTGACTCCCTTGTTGGGTGATAAATAGAGAAGATGAAAAGAGAAGCATAGAATTTTTTTAAAGAAACGGCTGAAATTAATTATCTCTAACAAAAAATAAGTCTGATACTCTTTGTCAATCTGGCCTTCTCTTCTTTGGCCAACTAGAGCTTTATAATTGAAAAACTTAAGTCTTCTGAAGTCTCTAGATTTGATTGCATCATAAGAATCCTTCTTATAATGAGAGGTATAAATACTCTCTTCAATTATGCAACAATCTGAGTCTTGNAGATCTTCGTTCCTCATAAAAAAAAGATCATTAGTACCTTTTGGATTAATTCTTCTTTGAAGCATTTCGATGCCGAGGCAATTCTGCTCTTTTTTATCATCCCTAGGTCCTTTGAATGAGACAGAATAGGTAACTAGGGATATTGTCTTAAGTATCTCCTTAAGGAAAAANATTCTCCTGGATCTAAAATATGGTTTCATTACATGGGTGTAATCATAGAAATAATGCTCCCTATCTTTGATTCCGAAGAAATTTGAAAAAAACATTCGATAATTGCCAATATTTAAATTCTCTATTTTTGATGTAAAAGCAGTAATTGGAGAGTTAAGTAAAATAATTTGTGCATTTTTGTTCTCGAGATATATCAACAGATTTTTTATCTCAACAAAGCGATAAACATATGGAAAATAATGAACAGTTAGAAAGTGATTTGCTTTGTCTCTGTTGAGCTTATAATCATCAGAAAAGTCTTTTATTTCTTCGCTGTAAATATCTGAAGCTAATAGCTCTCTAATTGTTACTTTCGTCTCTTCTTGTATAGTTTCATAGAGGGTGCTATTTGCAAATAAGGTATTTGAGTAACTTGTGTAATCGAGTCTTTTGAAGCTGACCGATANTAAATTCGACAATATTTTTCTAAATGGAAGAAATATTTTTGACTCAGATGTGAAGTACCATTCAGAGCTAATNGCTTTTTTCATGCCTGCTGATAAAAAACTCTCAAAGCATAGGCAATCAGTAAATAAAGCNATAGGTTTATTCTTTTTTTTCAAAATGTTTTATACGAAAAAATAATGGCTATTAATCATTTCTCTAGAGCCCAATAAAATTCTTTAATTCATTCAGTGATAAGATTGGAATATTCCTTTTCCTGGCCTCCATAATGTGGTCTGGCATTGCATAACCCCACTCAGCCAAAGCTATATTGAATTCATTCTTTTGAGGCTCAAACAGATGTGTCACATTGTCATCTATGAATTTCATTTCACTGTGTTGAACATTGTAATCTCGAGCTATCTTTTTTAGAGCTATCAACTTATTTTCTACTGCATGCTTGTCATAGATTTCTTGAACAACTACATCTGAGGCAAAATAATCTAGAAGATCCTTGACCGAGGCTTTATCTTTTCCAGTAACCATGAAGAGNCTTTTTCTTTTGCTGCATAGCTTCAAAATCTCAAGAATATTCTCATAGGGATAGTGCAATTTTATCCATTGTTCATATGATCGTGATTTATATTCCTTTCTTTGATTATAGAAAGACTTTGTATAAAGTTTCTTGAGATCGTCATCAATTGAGNTCAGGCATTCTTCAAAATCTTTTTGATCTGGATTCTCTGAAATATTTCCATAAAAAATGACCAGATATTCATCCATGCTCCTTACATAGTTCCTTATAGATCTAAACTTTAGATCATAATCTTCCTTAGCTTCTGATGGGTGAGATATTTTTTCATCTTTTCCTATTAGTTCTTGGTGTGCATTCCATGCAATCACAAGACACTCTTCAGTGCTATCAAAGATCACGCCATCAACATCAAAGGCAATTATTTCTTTTCTTTTCTCCATCAAATGAACTTTGTAGTAATTTCTTCAAGGCCCTCAACAGAAACTGAGTAAGTATCTCCTTTTGAAAGATAAATTTTCTCTCTTACTCTTGGGGGAGCGCCTGTGAGGATAATATCTCCTGGAAATAGGGTCATACAAGTTGACAGATATTTCACAATTTTCTCTACATTAAATAGCATTTCGATTGTATTGCCCTCTCTGATTAANTCACCATTTTGGTAACCTCTTATTATTTTATTTTTATACTGATAATCAGTTTCAATAAAGCTACCAATTGGACAAAAACCATCTTGACTCTTTGAGATAGCGAGATGATGATCTCTTCTTTCGGTGTTGTCACAAGTTATATCGTTTGCAACACAGTACCCTAGAATACAATCCTCAACTTTCATCTTTTCAGAGATATCCTTAGTTTTCCTTCTGATAATGACTCCAAGTTCAGCTTCTCCCCACGCAGGTAAATTTCTTGGCAATGAAACATCGGTACCCGAACTAACGACTGCATTACTTGATTTTAGAAAAACCAATGGATCTTCTGAAGACTCCTGATTTGAAACACCAGGATAGTTAAGAGCAACTCCAATCACCTTAGATGGATTGACAGGCTTTAAAAGCTCACAATCTTCTAATTTGAAAAAAATATCTTTTTCAAAGCAGTCTTCAGAAAGATCGCAATCATAGGGAGTATTGCCAACTATAAGTGGAGTTATAACCCCTTCTTCAAGTCTTCCAAAGCCATGGAGATCCTTATTTTTAAAGCGAATGATTTTCATTTTTGACAGAGAATTGTTACTATTTTTTTTCTCATCTTGTTTTGTAGTTTATTATAGTCCAATAAGTTAAGTTTAATGATAATTACTTAAACGAAATTATCTTACTCACACAACAAAAAAATTTATGAAGAAGAAAAATATACTTATTACTGGAGCTGATGGCTTTATTGGCTCACATCTAACTGAATTAATGGTTAGAGAGGGTTTTAATGTTACTGCTTTGTCGATGTATAACTCATTTAATGATTGGGGTTGGCTTGAGCAAGTGGAGTGCAAAAATGATATTGAAATAATATCTGGAGACATTCGCGATCCAGATTTTTGTAAAAAAATTACAAAAAAGAAAGACATTATTTTTCATTTGGCGGCCNTGATTGGAATACCATACTCATATTTAGCTCCCCAAAGCTATGTTGATACAAATATCAAAGGAACGATGAATATTTGTCAAGCTGCGCTAGACAATGACGTAGAGCAAGTTATTCATACATCAACAAGCGAAGTCTATGGAACAGCAAACTATGTTCCAATTGACGAAAAACATCCAACCCAAGCCCAATCTCCATACAGTGCAAGTAAAATTTCTGCTGATGCAATGGCTATGAGCTTTTACAACAGTTTCGAATTGCCATTGGTAATTGCCAGACCCTTCAATACTTATGGGCCAAGACAGTCTTCAAGAGCCATCATTCCAACAATAATTACTCAAATTGCAAATGGATNAAGAAAAATAGATCTTGGTGACCTNACGCCGACTAGAGACTTTAATTTTGTATCAGATACCTGCAAAGGATTTTTACTTCTAAGTAGATGTGAAAAAGCTAATGGTGAGATTGTAAATATTGGCTCTAATACAGAAATAAGCATAGGTGATTTGGTTAATAAAATTAAAATACTAATGGGCTCTGATATAGAAATACAAACAGATCCAAAAAGGATACGTCCAAAAAATAGTGAAGTTTTCAGATTGGTTTGTGACAATCAAAAAATCAATGAACTTGTCTCCTACAAACCATCAATAACAATTGATGAAGGACTAAAGGAAACTATAGATTGGCTTCTTATACCAGATAACTTAAACAAATATAAAGCAGATATTTTCAATGTATAAGAATCTTGTCGATTTCACTAAGAAACTATATAAAAATTCTGAAAATATACCTTTGCATGAACCATTTTTTGATCATGATGAAAAAAAATACTTGGAAGAAGTTATTGATTCGACTTTCGTCTCAAGTGTAGGAAAAACAATAAAAATATTTGAGGACGAGATAAAAAATTTTACATCGTCAAAGTATGCTATAGCAACCGTAAATGGGACTTCTGCACTACACACCTCGCTAATGATGTCGGGAGTTTCAATTAATGATGAAGTCATCACACAATCACTTACCTTTGTCGCTACATCCAACGCAATTACATATTGTGGTGCAATTCCTAATTTTCTGGATGTTGATAAGGATACCTTAAGTCTATCGCCAGAGTGCTTGAGAGAATTTCTATCATCGCACTGCGAAATGAGACAAGACGGATTCTGTTGGAATAAGCTTAGTAATCGAAGAGTAAAATCATGCATAGTTATGCATACTTTTGGCTTGGCAGGTCGTGTTGATGAATTGAAAGAAATATGTGATCTCCATAACATTATACTGATTGAAGATGCAGCAGAGTCTCTTGGAACGTTTATTGGTAAAACTCACACAGGAACTATAGCTGATATTGGAATTATGAGTTTCAATGGAAATAAAATCATAACAACCGGAGGTGGTGGAATGATTTTGACTCAGAAAAAAGATCTGGGAGAAAAATTCAGGCATATAACCACTACTGCCAAAGTTAATCATGAGTGGCATTTTGATCATGATGAAATAGGTTTTAACTACAGAATGCCAAATCTAAATGCTGCATTGGGAGTTGCCCAAATGAAAAAATTAAACACTTTTTTAGAGACAAAAAGAAACATTGCCTCCAGTTATCAAAAATGGGGCAAAGATAATTCAATTGAATTTATTACAGAAATTCAAGGCACTACAAGCAACTATTGGCTGAATGCATTATTAGCAGAAAATATAAAAGAAAGGGACGATATCCTGGAAATTACAAATAAAAATGGTGTCATGACAAGACCAGCATGGAAGCCAATGCATCAACTAAAAATAAATCAGAAATTTGAGACTTTTGAACCACTTATGAATACTGAATGGCTTTTTGAGAGAATAGTATGCATGCCAAGTAGCTTTTCAAAAGATCCNGATCTGAGCTAGAAGTTAACTNAGAGGGATATTTTTTGAAAAATAAGTCAATACTTTTTTTAGGTAAAAGAGATGATGATCATAGCCTCAGGGCCATANAATTCATAAAATCAAATTTCAAGGATGTCACTATCGTCCTCGGCGAATGGAATGACCCAGTTCCAGAAGAAATGGTGAGTTGGAGAGGAGATTACATAATCTCTTATTTATCAAGATGGGTTCTTTCATCTGAAATTCTGAATAATGCCACTATCTCAGCTATAAATTTTCATCCTGCATCACCAGATTATCCTGGAATTGGCTGCAATAACTTCGCTCTTTACAATGAAGAAGAGAAATATGGTGTTACTTGCCATCATATGCATCAAGAAGTCGATACAGGTCCAATTATAAATACGAAATCTTTTCCAATCTTTGAGAGTGATAGTGTTGCTAGCTTATTAACAAGAACCTACGATTTCCAACTCACTNTATTTTATGAAATCATGAATAAAATATTGAATGATGAGAAATTACCAATCTCTGAAGAAAAATGGTCAAGAAAACCGTTTACCAGAAAACAATTTAATGACTTGGTTAAAATTGAACCTCATATGAGCGAAGAAGAAATAAAAAAGAGAGTTAGAGCAACAAGTTTTGAAGGATGGCAAAGAAATAAAAAGATTATTCTTATTGGCGCCGGCGGTCATGCAAAATCATGTATAGAAATAATTGAAAATCTCAATGAATATTCAATTTATGGTCTTTTAGATAACTCAACAGAAAACAATAAACTCCTTGATTACTCAATTCTAGGAACCGATGTTGAACTGGATAAAATCAAAGACGAATTAGGAGACGTATCTGCACTNGTTACGGTGGGTCAGATTAAAACTTCNAATGCAAGAAAGGAGTTATATGAAGAAGTTAAAAAACATGGATTTGAAACGCCAATAATCATATCTAGATCAGCATATGTTTCTAAGCACAGCATTGTAAATCCTGGCACAATTATTATGAATAGATCTATAGTCAATGCCTCAGCTGTGATTGGNGAGAATTGCATATTGAATAATAATTCTTTGATTGAACATGACGCAAAGATAGGTAGCCATTGTCATATCTCTACAGGTTCCATAATCAATGGAGGTGCAGAAATAGGCTCTAATACATTTATTGGAAGTGGCTCGATAATCAAGCAAGGGACAAAAGTAGGAAATGACTGTTTGATTAGCGCAGGATTATTCATTGAAGAAGATGTTCCTGACGGAAAAATAATAAGATAAATCTAATGACATTAATAATTGCAGAAGCCGGGGTAAACCACAATGGAGATATTGGTCTTGCAAAAGAGTTGATTGATATTGCTTCAGAATGTGGAGCTGATATTGTTAAATTCCAAACCTTCAAAGCGGAGGACTTAGTAACAAATAGGGCAAAGAAAGCGGCATATCAAAAAAAAATCTGTGTCAGGTCCATCAGATCAACTATCTATGTTAAAAAAATTAGAGTTATCTGATCATGATTTTGAAGTGCTTAGAGATCACTGTCAGAAAAGATCCATAGAGTTTCTTTCCACTGCTTTTACAATTGAAAGCCTTGAGTTCCTTGTAAGCCTCGGAATAAAAAGGATAAAAATACCGTCAGGTGAAATAACAAATTTTCCATTGTTGTTAAAATCTTCTACATTTGGACTCCCAATTATTTTGTCTTCAGGTTTATCGTATATGAGTGAAATAGAAAGAGCAGTAAGTGTTCTAGTAGATAATGGCGTTAATAAGAATGAAATTACAGTCTTACACTGCACTACTGAGTATCCTGCTCCTATTAAATCAGTTAACCTCTCTGCAATGAAAACTATCAACGAAGAAATGGAGGTTGANGTTGGCTACTCGGACCATACTAGGAATTCTGAAGTTCCTATAGCTGCAGTTGCAATGGGTGCAGTCACTGTTGAAAAACATTTCACTAAATCTAGAAAATTAGATGGCCCAGATCATATGGCCAGCCTTGAACCAAATGAACTCTCAGAAATGATAATTTCAATAAGAAATACAGAGACCCTTATGGGNAGCAGTGAAAAGAAGCCGTCCACTGATGAATTAAAAAACTTAAATGTTATCAGAAAATCAATCGTAGCCAAAAAACGAATAAAAAAAGGGGAAATCCTTAGTGATNTTAATCTGACGACAAAAAGGCCTGGTGATGGTATCTCTCCTATGGAGTGGAAAAAAATCATTAATACAGAAGCAAAGAAACAATTTGAAAAAGACGATCTAATTGAAATATGAAAATTATTTTAATTGGAACAGTTGAGTTTTCAAAAGAAATGTTAAAAACATTAATAGAAAACAATTTCAAAATACAGGCCGTTATAACCTCCAGCAATTCTGAAATTAATTCTGATTATTCTGACTTAAAGCCGCTTTGTGATAAAAATGATATCCCGTGTCATATTTCAGATGATATTAATTCAAATAGAACAATTGAACTAATAAAGAATTATGAAGCTGACGTTATATATTGCTTTGGTTGGTCTAGGTTACTAAAAAAGGATTTAATTTCTCTTCCGCCACTAGGAGTAATTGGCTATCATCCTGCTGAACTCCCTAAAAATAGAGGTAGACATCCTATTATATGGGCATTGGTACTTGGCTTAAAAGAAACAGCATCAACATTCTTCATAATGAATGAGGAAGCAGACACTGGCGATATTGTATCTCAAGTAAAAGTCAAAATAGATGGGAGCGATAATGCAAAATCACTGTATAAAAAACTAAGTTCAGCNGCTCAAGAACAGGTCATTGAAATAACTAATAATTTAAATCAATTAGATGCCATCAAAGTAAAGCAAAATAATTCAAAAAGTAATGTCTGGAGAAAAAGAAGCAAAAAGGATGGAATAATTGATTGGAGAATGTCTGCAGTATCTATACATAATCTAGTCAGAGGTTTAAGTAGGCCATACCCTGGAGCACATTTTGAATTCATGCAAAAGGAATATAAAGTTTGGGAAACCGAGGTAATGAAAATAGAAAACATACAAAATATTGAGCCTGGCAAAGTTNTTGACATCAGNGAAGATGGAAATCCAATTATCATGTGCGGTGATCAATGTATAAAACTGTTACAATTGGATCCCATAAATCTTAATAAAGGTGATTATTTATGAGCAATGTTCTTGTAATTGCTCCACATGCAGATGATGAAACACTTGGTTGTGGAGGANCACTTCTTAGGCACGCATTAGAGGGTGATGACACCANCTGGCTAATTATGACCGATGCAGATGAATCACTAGGCTATAGCAAAGATTTCATTAAAAGAAGAGAAAATGAAATTAAGAATGTTGCATCAATGTATAACTTTAAATCTGTACATCGAGGAAATTTTGCAACTACAACTCTAGATACAATACCAATGAATGATATTGTAGCTTCAATTTCAGCTGTAGTTTCTGAAACAGAGCCAGAAATAATATATATGCCTAATAGAGGTGATGCCCATACAGATCATACTTATGTTTACGATGCAATGGCTTCATGTACAAAATCCTTTAGGTATCCATTTATCAAGAAGGTAATGGTATATGAAACAATTTCAGAGACTGATTTCTCAATAAAGGACGGGGTAGGATTCTTCAAACCTAATATTTGGGTAGATATCTCTGAACATCTACATAAGAAGATTGAAATCATGGCTATTTATGAGGGCGAGCTTAAATCACATCCATTTCCAAGAAGCAAAAAAAATATTGAAGCATTTGCTACATATAGAGGCTCCACTTCAGGATTCGAATACGCTGAAGCCTTTATGCTGATTAAAGAACTAATCTAATTGGCAATGAAACCCANACTTTGTGTTATTTCTGGCTCAAGAGCAGATTATGGGCTTTTGAAAAATGTATTATTGCCGCTCAAAAAAAGTAAATCGCTTAACTCGCAATTTATTGTAACAGGCTCACATCTCTCCTCTAAACATGGTAATACGATTAAAGAAATAAAAGATGACAACATGCAAATTGATGCCGAACTAAAAATTCTATCAAGTGATGATTCATCGGTTGGAATAGCCGAAGCACTCTCCAAGGGTATAGATAGTACGGCAAAAACTCTAAAAAAGTTAAATCCTTCTATGGTCCTGGTACTTGGAGACAGATATGAAATATTTGCAGCCTCGATTGCTGCAATGATATCAAATATTCCCATTTCGCATATACACGGTGGGGAAAATACAGAAGCAGCAATAGATGAGGCAATCAGACATTCTCTAACAAAAATGTCATGCTTTCATTTTGTGACGACAGAAGAATACAGGAAAAGAGTTATTCAATTGGGAGAAAACCCTGAAAGAGTATTCTTTGTAGGAGCGCTTGGGCTTGATTCAGTAAAAAATACATCTCTACTAACCAGAAAAGAGTTGGAGGAAAGATTTGGAGTAAAGCTCAAAAAAAGACTTCTAATGATAACCTATCACTCTGTAACTCTTGAAAGAGAAGATAACTTAAAAAACTTGAGTGAAATCTTAAAGGCTATCGATAAATTCAAAGACTTCAGTTTGGTTTTTACATCTCCAAATGCTGATCATGATGGAGGAGCAATTAAGGANGTAATAGAGGCTTATGTCAAAAAAAATAATAATGCACATTTCTTTTCATCATTAGGGCAAAACGGTTATCTATCATTCTTAAAAGAAGCTGAGTGTGTCATAGGTAACTCCTCAAGCGGAATTTTTGAAGCGCCATACTGTAAAGTTGGNAGTGTTAATGTTGGAAATAGACAAAAAGGNAGACTAAAGCCTAAAAGCGTCATTGATGTTCCAAATAATTCAATGAATATCACTGATGCTATTAATCATGTTTTATCAAAAGATTTTAAGAAAATTATTAAAGATCAAGAGAATCCCTTTGGTGATGGTGATGCAGGTGAAAGAATTGTCTCAATACTAGAAAATGAGCTTAACCAACCAAATAAAGAATTTCTAAAAAAAGAATTTTTCAACCTCACCCCTGAAAATATTCAGAAGAATGGTTTTTGGTATAGTTAGATTCCAATGTTTTATATTGCAATAATTATGTTTTTGAAGATCTAAAGAAATGAAGAAAGTACTCATATCCTCTGAAATAACTCTGAAAGAAGCTATAAATCGTCTAAATGAATTAGGAACAAAGACATTAGTTGTCAGCAATGAAGAAAATATATTACTCGGGACACTTAGTGATGGTGATATTAGAAGGGCAATAATTAATGGTAATAATCTGGATGAGAATATTAAAAATATTTACAATCAAAATCCAAAATACGTCCAAGAGGGAAAGTACTCAATCAAAAAGTTGGCTGAAGATTTTATAAGAAATAAATATGACTTAATGCCCATGCTCAGTTCAAAGATGGAAATTAAGAAAATACTTTTTCTTGAAGACCTGCTATCAGAAAACGAATCAGCAAAGCTGAGGCCTCAAGATACAACAGTCATCATAATGGCTGGNGGGTTAGGCAAAAGGTTGCTCCCAATGACTAAAGATGTTCCAAAACCAATGATTAAAGTCGGTGACAACAGCATGATTGAGATNGTTATTGATAATTTTAAAAATTTTGGTTTTCTAGATTTTATTGTGAGTGTTAACTTTCTCTCTGATCAAATAACCTCCCATCTAGGAGATGGTAATAAAATGGGTGTAAAAATAGACTACATTAAAGAGGAAAAGCCATTAGGTACCGCTGGATCATTATCACTTATACAGAATATCAAGGACGACAAACCCTATATAGTTACTAACTCTGATGTCATTATTGATTTAGACTTCAGGGATCTAGTTAAACACCATAAAGATAATAAAGCCNACATAACCATCTGTACAAAGTTTCATGAAATAAATATTCCATATGGGGTGGTGAATACTAACGGTACNGTTATATCAATTGAGGAAAAACCAAATAAATCATATTGGGTCAACTCCGGACTATATGTTCTTAGTCCAAGCATAATTAATAAGGTTAAATCTGATGANTACATTGACATGACAGATTTAATATCAAAAGAAATTTCTGAAGGCTCAAAGGTCATAAGTTTTCCAATTTTTGGATACTGGAAAGACATAGGGCAAAAAGAACAATTGGAAGAAGCTCGAAAGTACTTGGCTGAGACAAAAGAAGATAGGGATGAGAATTAAAAACTTTAAAACCTAGTGGTTCTCATCGCAAAAAATAATTAATTTTCATTATAGTGACATTTAAAAGAAAAATCTGTGTAGTAACTGGAACTCGAGCAGAGTATGGGCTTTTGAGAAACCTGATAAGAATCTTAAATGATTCAGATGATTTTGAGCTTCTTCTTGTTGTTACTGGGATGCATCTATCTGAAAAGTTTGGGAATACTTTTAAAGAAATAGAAGATGATGGAATACCTATTTCAAAAAAGATTGATCTTAATCTAATAGATGATTCTCCATCTGCTTTGAGTAAGTCAACATCTCTTGGTCTAAGTGGCTTTGGTGATTTCCTTGAATCATCTAANCCTGATTTACTTCTTGTTCTCGGTGATAGATATGAAATATTATCAGCGGTTATAGCAGCTATGTTTGAAAGAATCCCCATTGCACACATTCATGGAGGCGAATTAACAGAAGGTTTGATTGATGAAGCTATCAGGCATTCTATTACAAAGTTCTCACATATCCACTTTACATCTACAGATGAATATAAAAAAAGAGTAATACAGTTAGGCGAAAATCCAGAGTTAGTTTTCAATGTCGGTGGAATGGGAGTGGATGCCATTAAAAAAATAGATCTCATTGACAAAGAAGAGCTTGAAGATTCATTAAATATAAAATTTAGAAAAAAGAATCTGCTCATAACATTCCATCCTGTTACATTAGAGCACTCAACATCTGGTGATCAAATGTCAGAGCTGATTGAAGCATTATCTGCTCAAGACGATACCTCTNTGATATTCACCATGCCAAATGCGGATACTGATGGGAGAATAATTTTTAAATTAATTGAAGATTTTGTCTCCAAAAATGANCGTGCTTTCGCATTTAAATCTCTGGGACAANTAAAATATTTAAGCTGTATACCTCATGTAGATGCTGTAATTGGTAATTCATCCAGTGGTTTAACTGAGGTCCCTACTTTTAAGAAACCAACTATCAATATTGGAGATCGCCAAAAAGGAAGGGTTATGGCAAAAAGTGTGATTAACTGTGCGCCCACATGTTCAGCTATTGAAAAATCAATTCGAGCGATCTACGAAGAAGATTTTCTAAATTCTCTAAATGAAATCAAGAATCCTTATGGTGAAGGAGGATCGTCTGATAAGATTGTCCAAAAATTGAGCTCTATAGATTTCGATAGCTTGCTGAAGAAAAATTTTTATGATTTATAACTTAGTCTTCTGTATCTGACTTTTCCATTAGATCTAAGATTCCGCTTCCTAGATCAACAAACTCTTCCGGTACCAGCTTCATTGCCTTCTTTGGAATATATCTATACGGCGTTGTTTTGTAATGATCGCTAGATTCTTTTGAAGACTTAAATTGTATTTCAACTTTGTTATTGGCGATTTCCTTTATCATATTCAGCATCTCTAAAGATGTGTATACTTGTGTGCCTGTTATATTAATGCTCTTGTTTTGATATTTAGTATCAATCATATCAACGCTTAATCTTGCTGCATCTTTAACATGAATATACTCTCTTATCTCTTCGCCTGTGCCTATATATTCAATTTTCCCTTTGTTTAAAGCTTGATAGACATACTTATTGAGGCTATTCCATGACTGGGCTCTCGGGCCATAGAGTGTTCCGTATCGTAAGAGAACATAATTTATTCCGTATTGCTTATTATAAGTCTCAATGATTGATTCGGCTGATAGCTTGGATGTTCTATAGAATCCGCCTTCATCATCACTGTAAACATACATAGAAGATGCAAATATATATTTCTCTACACCCTCTTTAACTGCTATGTCTATTGATCTTGCAGTACCAAGAATGTTCTGCTCTAAAGAGTCCAATGGAGAGCTTCCTGCTTTCTTAATTTCGGCTACACCTGCAAAATTATAAACATACTTGCTACCAGCAATTGATTCATGGAGTGCGCCATGATCTAGAATGTCCCCTGTATATATTTTTTGACCTTTTTGTAAGTAAGGAGATTCTTTTATGTCAAAAATTTTAACCTTATAGCCAATTTTTGTTAATTGGTCAGAAACATGGCTCCCTATAAATCCTGCGCCACCAATAACTGTTACCGAATCACTCATTTTTCAACTCTATAAATTTTCATATTCATCNTTTGGAATAGCTAGTTCAAGTTTTTCTCCTTTTATAAACCTAGCTGCCTCTTCAGTTGCCTCTATTTCCATTCTAGATCTGCAATCTTGTGTCATTGAACCCATGTGTGATGTTATCAGACAATTATCTAATGATGAGAGATTTCCTTCATAGGGTTCAATTTCAAATACNTCTATTGCTGCTGAAGCAATCTTTCCATTTTTTAAACCATTATATAACTCTATCTCGTCTATAATCCCACCTCTTGAGGTATTAACTAACATNACATCATCTTTCATCATTGCAATCTCTTTTGAGCCAATCAGATTATGTGTAGACCTATTCAATGGAATATGTAAAGTTATTAAATCTGAATCTGAATAAATCGTTTCTTTATCAACCCATCTTATATCGCTTTTAGAGGCAATATCATGATCTTCGATTAGATCACTTAGCAAAATTTCTTTGCATCTAAACCCATTTAAATGATCCAGCACTCTCTTTCCTATTCTTCCAAGTCCAATAATGCCAATAGTAAGGTCTTCGAATCTTCTGCCAAAAAATCTATTCCAGTTACCTTGATGCATATTCATATTTGCTATTTGTATTGATCTCATTATTGAAATCATGAGGCCAATGGTTAACTCACTGACAGCTGGCGCCGGCGCATCTGGAGTATAAGAAACATTGATGCCTAAATCCTTTGCAGCCTTGAGGTCAACATTGTCTAAGCCTATTCCTATTCTTGATATTAGCTTTAAGTCAGGCGCACTCTCCATCACTTTTCTTGTGATTGGCTCAGTTCCCGCTACAAGTACAGTGAAATCGCCAATCATTGATTCAAGTTCTTCTTCGCTAAGCTTTCTGCCAATTTTGTTTATCTCATAATCAACTGATAAAGAGTCCAAGATTTCTATGGGTTTCCTATCCTTTTGGCCAAAAGGTACGCTGGTTATTAAAACTTTATGCATTTCTCTTGATAGTTGCAAGGTGATAATCTAGATCTAANCTTCACCATTTTTATTTAAGTGAAATAGCTCACAGATCTCAAAATCCTGCTGATCATCCACATCCATACTTTCAATTTTAGAAATTTCATGCATATAAGGTTTTGGGCCGAACCAATAAGACCATTCAAGCTGTTTATCTTTCGGCGCCATATATATTCCTCCTGTGAGTTGATAAGCTTCCCTAAGCTCTTGGGTCAAAAGATGCCAATGGCCAAAAGCACAGTTAATAGGTTTAGCATTTTGATCAACTAAAAAATCATCATACTTAATNACTGACATCAAACTGTCATACTCNTTGGAGTTATTTTTATAAGCTTCAATAGCTAGTGCATAATCTTNATACAAAGGTGCAGTGACCATTGTCCATGCAACGACAGGATTACCTGGGATTGTATTCAACATATAGTTGTTGTATTCATAAAGTCTCGATTCGTGTCCACACATATAGGGGTCTCTGTACAAAAAATTTATGCCCTCAGACTCTGCAATTTCTTTTGCTAATTCACTATCACTTGAAACATATATTGAATCAAAACAGTTCGCCTCCTTAAGTTGCCTAATCTTAAGGTGCATTAGACTCTTCTCTTTAGCAAAAGGTCTAAAATTTTTATTTTTTACTCTTTGTGAGCCTTCTCGGACTGGAATTAATGCTACGATCTCTTGATCCATAACTACACCTTTGATGCAGATCTTAAATCTTTAAATTTTGATTCAAAAGCTTCTTTGATAATACCGCATTCTGCAATATACGGTATGAATTGAAAACCCATATTACTCCATCTTTTAACATCCTCTTTGCTCTGAGCAAGAACACCGCACGCCAAACCCTTATCTCTGATAATTTTGACAGTTTTCTCGAGCGCACTTAAGACTTTCTCAGAGTAAATATCATCGGGNGTTCCGAGTGAATGTGAAAGATCATATGTGCCAATATAGATTACATCTATTCCATCGATTTCTATGATTTCCTCTATATTATTTATAGCTTCCGCAGACTCCACCAGTAAAATTGATAGAATCTTATCATTGACCGATAAGTTTCTTCCTTTCTCTCCCATTGCATTGAAATCAGACGCTCTTGTAAATGCAGATACTCCTCGATTACCCATTGGCGAATAAAACATTGATTGTATTGCTTGGACAGCCTCATTCCGATTCTCAATTTGAGGAACNAATATCCCATGAGATCCAATTTCAAGCGCTCTTAAAATATAAGATTGATTGTTTTCTGGAACTCTAATCAATGGAGTGCATCCTACATTCTCAGCAGCCCTAATCATATTTTCCGAAGTATCAAAATCAAATGGTCCATGTTCGTGATCAATGATTATGAAATCCAATCCAGAGGAACCCATAATTTCTGTCAATGTTGGTGAAGAAATTACTGTCCAGGTCCCAAGAACTATCTCGCCAGATTTTAATTTATTTTTTAATTGGCAATCTTTCATGATGTGCTTTTCACTGCTTTGCTAAAGTGAGAATTTTAGCCTCTTTAATATAGGTACTATAGAGTCCTTTAAGAAAATGAGAATTATTGAAGCTAGAAAACCCAGTGAAGTTGCGATAAAAACAAATTGAACTCTTTTTGGGCTTGTAGGAAATTCTGGAGGCAAAGCATCGTCGATAACGGTAAGTGCGAAATCCTCTGATGAATTTGCCAACATCATATTTCTCAATTGTTCTGTTTTTAACTTACTTAAACTCTCCCGAACGCTCAAAACATTTGTTTTTGTAAATTGATCATCCAAAAAAGCTATGCTTTTTTCAGATTCCTTAATCATTTTTGCGCTTAGGAAAGTATTAATATCAATCACAAGATTATTAACAATATATGCTGCTGTTTCTTTATCTTTCCAAGCTACATCAATGGTTGCATATCCTATCTGTCTTCTAGTCCATGCAACAGGATCAAACTCAATTTTGATTGCTTTTCTGATAACTTCATATGCATCGATAAGACTTGGCTCTTCACTTTTCCAAGAGTTGTTTTCTTTATTCCAATCATCCTCAAAAATCTTGGTCATTAGGCCATGTTTGACTATAAAGTCCTGAATGAATGGTCTTGAGTACATCATAGCCATTGTGGAATCGATGTCAGTATTTGTTGGTGAAAGTGTAGCGGATGCCTGTATGCCTAATAAGCCTGCTAAGCCGGCTGCTGAACTTTCTCCTGTAGAGCCCACTTGAGATGATGATTTTACCAATGTAGTTGCTATATATGTCCTCTCAACAGATGAAATATAGATTGCTGATATAGCCGCTATAGCAACTGTCATGATTGCCACAAACTTAGCATTGTCTAAAACATTTTGTATTAGATCTGCAATATCTATTGGTTCTTCAACATTTTTTGAGTGTAGGTCATTCATAACTAGAAACTGTTTACTGCAGCAGCAGCAAGTGCCATTTGATAAATTATCTGTGTTAATTCTGTTGTTGCTCTAATGCTTGAGAATGTTGATAGATTAAGTGGAACTACAATTGTATCGCCAGGCTGTAGCTTATCGGATCTGCCTCTAAAAAATCCACTGGCACTCAATTGATCTGGAGAAACTATTGAGCCATCAGCTTTAACCAAATAAATATTGTCATTATCAGCGAAGTCATTTTGTCCACCGCTCAATCTTATATATTCATCAACTGAATTATTTTCACTAAATAGATGTGCATTTGGAACATACACTTCGCCAATTACAGAAATTGTTTGTGGTTTTTTTGGAATATGCAGTCTATCTCCATCCTCTAAAGATACATCCGTAACATTTCTTTGCATAATTCCATCAAGGTCAACGACCATTCTTCCAAGAAGTTCGCTCTGATTAATATTATCCGTTCCAGAAAGCAGATTAGTAAGTTGTGATATATCTCCTGCCGCTTCACCGAAACCTTGTTTCTGTGAAGAAAGTATCAATGATCTTCTTAACTCAGCTTGTGCTTGGCCTATTCTTTTTAGTTCCGCTTGTTTAATAGACTCTCTTGTAAAGCTTGCTGCCATTGCTGAGGCATCGCTAGTAAATCCTCCTGCTCTGTTAATCACTTGTGATAAAGTTTCATTCTTTGAAATTGGATAAACACCAGGAAAGTAAACTTCTCCAGTTATTTCGACTGTTCTGATTTCAGTTGCCAATTGCTTAATATTTATAATATCCATCGCTTCGACAGCTTGATTCAGTGAATTTCTATTACCTGAGTCAAAACTTAGGTTGCGCGAATCATACTCTTTTCCCCTCTTATTATTTCTAATTATTTCAATCTCCGAAGAGTACGAGGATTCTTTTAATCCGCCAGCTGCATTTATTGCATCAAGAAGGGTCATTCCCTCGCTCAGTGGGTATTGGCCTGGAAAAAATACATTCCCAAATACAGACACGACTCTTTTTGTTTGGGCACTCGATGGCTGTCTCAAGATTATATCCATGAATGGTTTTATTATTTGATCCCTACAAAAGGTAGTAAGGCTAACGTCATCAAATGTTTCCTTGTTACCCTCTCGATCAATATTGGTCAAAAGTGTTTGAAGTTCATCCTGGTTTGTAATGTATCTTAACTGTGTTGCAGAAACATTCTCAGGTTCATCCATGTAACCAGCAGTGGCCAATGCCTTTCGTACTATTTTTTGGGGTAACTTACAGTAATTGTAAATGTTGTACTGATAAAATAATTTTGTTGGCGTTGCAACTAGATCATCAGCATTGGAGAGCTCTCCCATCGCTTGCTGCTCCTCGTATTCAATGGTAGTGATAAATTGCTCTCTATTTAATGAAGTTGCGAGGTATGTCATGGAAGCTTCAAATTCCATATCCCTTCCTTCATAATTCTCTTCAACCAATTCTGTAGTAATTAGCTCTGGAGAAAGAAGACTCGGAAAAAACAATAGCTCGTCTTGATCTTGAAGCTCAAATTTATTGTCGCTTTTTTTAGAAAGCGCTCTTTCAATATCAATCTGATAAAAAGTGAATAACCCACTGTCTTCATTCTTTCTTTTAATAAGAACATAGTTTAGATCCGTCATGGGCAAAAGGTCTTGATATGATGCTATGACCTCACTCATAAGCATGCCATCTCTCCATGGATATAAACCAGGTTTTTCAGCATGTCCCGAAACAAGAATAGCTTCATTCATGCTATCTGTTATTGAATAAACCTTTAAAAAATCACCATCTTTGAGCTCAAAATTATTTTCATTCTCATTCAATTCAAGCGGAATTAACTGATATCCACCATTCTCATAATTAATTCTTTCTAAGCTAACAGAAGAAAAGTCAGCTTTGGGATTGAAATATCCGGCATAATCTATCAGATCATTCAAATCTTCATCTTCATTCAATTCATATATAGCAGGTCTTCTAACCTCACCTGCTATTCCAATTGTTTTTGTAATTGGGGGAATGAAAACAACATCTCCCGGCTTAAGTCTCGCATCTGAGGATGTATCTCCTTTTAATAACAAATCATAAAAATCAAAAGTAGATATGACTTCTCCATTCCTTTTTAACTGGATATTTCTCAGAGAGCCAGAGGTTCTAATTCCTCCGCTGGCAAAAATCGCATTGGTCAATGTGGATAATGAACTCACGGTATACATTCCTGGCTGGAATGCTTCTCCCAGGACAAAAACACTGATGGATCTTAGAGCGCCAAGACTGACAGTGGCTTCAGTTCCTATCATTTTCGAGCTGACAGCTTTCTGAATGGCCGTTATGGAGTCTTGATAACTTAGTCCGCTAACAGGGATTGGTCCAATCTCTGGGATTGATATATCACCATTTTTAGTGACCTCAAGTGTCCATTGATTATTCTTATTTCCATAGATTATGACTTTAAAATTATCGCCCGGCCCAACAATATAGTCTGACTGAACTGGAATGTTTGAAAGCATTGCGTATGTTGCAGGCGCGTCTGTAAAGTAATCATAGCCAAAATATACGACATTATCTTTGAATTCTTTTGGCTTAGGCCTATTTCTAAAGCTATTTCCACCTTGGTATCCAAATTCGCTACTTGATTCGATAATTTGAATCTTAGATTTTATGGAGTTATCTTGTTCGTTTTCTACCTGATCTTCCTCAAGCAAAGGCTTTTCCTTTTGTGCCTCTTGCATTTCCCTAAAGATTTCTATGTCGCCTAGAGAAGCTAGCTGAGATCTTGCTTCTTGAGATATAAAGCTGAAAGCCATTATGGCAATGACTATAAGGCCTGATATTCCCTGTGATATTGATATTCTCATTTTATACATTCCAATAATTTATGAGTTTATTAAAAAAATAGTAGTAAGTTCAAAATGGCTATTGAGTATAAATCTTTTAAGTTAGATTTTATAGTAATGTCTGAACCAATCAACAAAGTTAGATAAACCTTCCTCAATTGAAACTTGAGGCACAAAGCCTATCTTTTCCTCGAGATCAGAACAGTCTGCATCTGTGACATGAACATCACCTGGTTGCATTGGAAGAAAGTTCTTCTTAGATTCAATATCTGTCTTCTTTTCCAACAGCTTTATAAAATCCATCAGCTGTACGCTCTGACCTGCTCCAATGTTATAAATTTCCCATGGGGCATTTGATGAGTTCGGCAGTGGTTGAGCGCTATCCCAATTTTCATTCGAACTTGCAGGAGCCTCAAGGAGCCGGCTTATTGCCTCACATACATCATCAATGTAAGTGAATGACCTTTTATGGTCTCCGTTGTTATTAATGTCTATAGTTTCTCCTTCAAGGATGGATTTTAGAAATATGAATGGAGCCATGTCAGGTCTTCCCCATGGTCCATATACGGTGAAAAATCTTAACCCGGTTGTTGGTAATTGATATAAATGGCTGTATGAATGAGCAATTAATTCATTTGCTTTCTTTGTTGCTGCATAAAGAGAGATTGGATGATCGACATTCTGTAAAGTGGTGTAAGGGATTTTAGTGTTACCACCGTACACAGAACTTGAGGAAGCATATATAAAGTTTTCAACGCTATTTTCTGTTGATAGCTGGATTATATTATTGAAACCTACTAGATTTGTATTGATGTAAGACCTTGGATTTTCTAAAGAATATCTCACGCCCACTTGAGCAGCAAGGTGGATAACAATATTAGGTTTATAATCACTAAATAAATTCTTTAGTGAGTCAAAATCTGTAATATCCAAATCATGATGGCTAAAGCAATTGAGGCTCTGATTTATAGCCAACCGAGATTTTTTTAGAGAAATATCATAATAATCTGAATGATTATCTATACCAATAATCTCATAGTCCTCTTTTGCTATAGCATTAACTAATGCTGAGCCAATAAACCCTGAGGAACCAGTAATTAAAACTTTCATTGGCTTTTGGCTAAGAATTCTGCGAATTTAAATTGAAATAAATCATCAATATCAATTGATCTCTCTCGAGGCATTAAATATGCGAAGGTATTTTTAGAGTAGAACCTATCAGACATGACCATCTCCTTAGTCAGGACATAAATTGCGCCATTTGGATGGTAGGTTGAATTATGTTCTTGACGGTTTGAGAAAGGCTCATCCTTTATCATGGGCACTCTATTATCATTATCAAGTTTCCTATTCCATGCAATAGGATGATCTGACTCAACAAAACTGATGACTGAATCTGCGCTCTTTTGATTGAATATAGTGATTGCATTGTCGATATCTTGGCTCGTTCTCAGTGGAGAAGTTGGTTGAAGCAAAACAACTGAATCTATCTTTAAGGAATATTCATTCTCGAGCTTTGTGATCATATATTTAAGTGTCTGATTGATGAGCGATTCATCATCAGCCAAATTTTTAGGTCTCAAAAAAGGAGACTCGGCGCCACAAGTTTTTGAAAAATCAGATATCGCCTCATCATCTGTAGAAACATATACAGAATCTAGAAATTTTGAACTCTTCGCAGCATCAATAGTGGCCTGGATCATCGGCTTTCCATTAAAAAACATCATATTTTTATTTGGCAAACCTTTAGAGCCACTCCTTGCCGGTATTATTGCAATCATTTAAATAACCAACCGATTTGTATTATTAATTATATTTCCCAGAATCTTACTCTATTTGAAATCCTCATCTTTAAAAATAATTATTTTCTTATCATTATTTATTTTGGATGAATGTAATCCCCTTCCATTTATAAAATCATTGAAAGCTTTTTCTTTCTCCTTACCCACAGCAGCTAGAAAGATATGCTCAGATTTGAGTAACCATGATGCAGTATAACTAATTCTTTTCTTGGGAGGTTTTTTTGCTTTATCCGTGTAACAAATTCTATTGTCATTGAATATATCTGATTCTCTAAAATCACCTGCTATGTGGCCGTCTTCACCCAAGCTTAAAAATACTAAGTCAAATACACTTACTTTCTTTTTATTCAACAAATTTGACATTGAATGCATCGAATGATCATGGCTAACATCTAATTCAAAGAAGTTTAATTTATCAGTTTCTAGATTAAGATTTGAATTAGATAAAAGTCTTTTAATCATTGCCTGAATGCACGCGTTATCATCATAACTGACTAGCCTCTCATCTGTCTGAAATATCTCTGTTTCCTGATTTATAAAATTATTATCAATTGATGAAAGAAAAGACTCTCCAAATCTGCCCCCAGTGAATGCAATATGTTTAATTCTTTTTGCTTGATATATTTCATTGAGAATAATTTTTGCAGCACTTACTGCTTCATCTATACTTGGAACTTCTATTATTTTCATGGGCTTTATCTCTATCGCTTCTGTCTAGATTTTTTAATCGGAGAAGTAATTACGCATATATTCTCGAAAGGACTCTTCAGATGCATTATTAATCTTATCTAAGCTTATTTTAGATCTATCTACTTCTTCTTGAATAATTTTTTCATTATGGCTTCGGTTATCGAATAAATTTAAGTGATAATTTTTATGCAGCTTGCCAAGATTAGCGCCAAATTCTTCATATGAAAGACTACTTTCTTTAACTTTATTAAAAACCTGCGCTGAAGGGGTCAAGCTTGGGTTTATAAGCTGATTTTTTAACTCTTTTAAAGATGCAATATATGAATCTTTTTTTGGATTACTTTCAGAAATTAGCTCCTCCATCTCATCTAGAATTTCCATGCCCCAGTCTTTCATAAGTATTTGTTTATGGTTTCTACTAATCGTCAATCCAGGTCTTCTTCCCTCTTTTGCTACTAGAGAATCATTTTCTACTATCTCTTTTGTCAAATATTCATCTAACTTAGGGCTATCCTTTTTAATACAGTGGATAAGAAATAACTCTAAAAAAAGCAGCTTGCTAGGCCCGATTCCGCATGGCTCAAAAGGATCTAAATCTATTGATCTCAACTCAATGTAGCTAACACCGTGGTGTTCAAGTTTTTTTAGCATTCTGTCATCTGATATATATGAACTCTTTGGTCTTGATGGAGAATAGTACTCATCTTCAATTTGGAGTACATTCGGGCTTAATTGTGAAATATCAAATCCTTCTTTGTCTTTTATTTGTAAAAATTCATTTGAAATAGAATTTGTAGCAGTCTTGAGCTGGCCAATATATTCCTCAATTGTATTCAAGGAGATCCGTAAGTCTCTCTGTTTAGAGTTCTGATAACCTATATCGCTCATTCTTAATGATGTAGCGTAAGGTAAAAATAAAGTATGGTGATCAAGTTTCTCGAAACCATCTTTTTTTGTTCCAAGAATGCTTCTGCTAACAAAAGGAGATGCTCCAAATAAGTATAAAAGTAGCCAGTTGAATCTAGCTATGTTTCTAATTGCACCAAGATATATATTATCTCTCATATTGCGATCTAGATTGCCCTGATATTTCGATAGATGAATCAGTGCATTATCGTCAATTGAAAAATTATAGTGTATCCCTGAGATTGCTTGCATTTGCCTTCCATACCTATTTGAAAGACCTTGCCTATATACCCTTTTGAATACTGCCAATTCTGATTCACCGTAATATGCAATGGGTATATTTGAATCAGTATCGATAAATGGGGGCATGCTCAAAGGCCAAAGGATTTCATCATTAATCTTGGTAGACACATTTTGATGAATCGATTCGAGAAAACCTAATGTTTCGGAGAATGTCTTAAAGGGAGGAGTAACAAATTCCATTTGTGACTCAGAGAAATCAGTGGTGATGAATTGATTAGTAAGCGGAGATCCAAACAATTCAGTTTTATGCGGTATTTTCGATATCTCTCCGTTGAGAACCCTCAGAGATTCTTTCTCAATACCGATATTAAGCGCTTTAAATATATCATCACTAATTATAGGCATATCTTGTCTGCAATATTTTGATGGTCATCAAATTGATCGTAGTAACTGGAAATCTATTTGTAAAGGTCAAGGTAACTAAAGAGGCCCTTAGAGATTTTTAAAGATCAATCATAATTGAGTTCTGAATCGGGTATGTTTATGAGCTTTGTTTTGACTTTCGACTAAAACCAGAGAATATTTTAGAGATATTCCATGGTTTGCCCCGAACGGTCTCAAGGTTCTCTGGAGCGCTATTTACAACCTCATATAAACTTCCTGTAGCTGCTTTTTGTCCAGCATTTTTCGTCAAAGGCGACCATCCATAATGGGTGATTTCCCTGGTTGTTCTGTTTCTATAAAACAGGTCCATCGGCAAACTAAAGAATATAGCTTTATTGAAACTTCCCTCGCCCACACATCTTGCATCACAATCCGTCAGCTGAATTGAAGCCCCCACTTTAGCTCCTGACTTGAATCTCTTTTGCATTTGAAAACTTACACCTTTATCCGTACCTAAAAATTTACCTACTGATGCCTGCATAGACAGATCATAAAAAGGAAGTCGATAGTGAAAATTTACAAATGCTGTTGTAGTTTCAAAGTCTTGAAATGAAAATTTCTGATCCCAATCTCGCTGCTTTAACCAATGAGTCTCTACACCGACGGCCCATCTATAGGAATCGGGAACATAAAGTACCTCGCCTCCAACACCGCCATACATCCATTCAAGAAGGCCGGCATGGAACCTGCCGTAAACATTTTCATGGAACTTGGTAGTATATTCTATATCCAACTGTCTAATTCCAGACTCACCTTCAGTTAGGTATAACCTCCTATTTTGTCTAACATAATAGAGTTCTCCATCTGGAACATGATATGTGTATTCATCAAAATTATTGTCAATATCAATACCAACAATAGCATTAACATACAGACCTTTCTTTATTGCATACTCAGCCTGAAATAATGCCTCCAACTGATAAAAATAGAACTTTTGCTGATGCTGAAGCGTTCCTGATGCATGAGGCTTGATTGTCCAGTAAAAGTTTGGGTACAGAGGATCATTCTCAATCTCGTAGGTGTTTTCACCATATTCTGGCATTTCATTAACGATGAAAATACTAGGATCAGCAGGGCCATCTCTTACTTGTTCAACGAGATCTTTTCTTAAAGTAGTTGTACGAATAGTCTCAATGCCTCTGTCAATATTTACTACTGTAATTTTTCTTATGTTTGTCGGCGAATTATTCCCAAGAACTCTGCTAGCCGTTTCCACTGCATGAAGAGTGTTTTTAAACCTGCCTTGACTTACTTCTGCAATAAGCTCATCGTCATTAAAAATAACTTTATGTGCAATAAATCCTTCATTCCTTAACTGCCACATAATTAAATTTGGCAAATATTCCTGCCAGCCCTCATTCAACTGGTGATATGGCTTCACGGTTGGTTTATTGAGTATTTCCTTGGGAGATACAAATTTAGGCGCGCCCTCGTAATTTAAATTTGAATGAACATTGAAGCCAGCATACAGAGTATTACCGTGGACAAATCCGAGATTCAGATCAACCTTGTCTCTTTTTCCCATTGTAAAACCATAATGTAAAGCCGCATTAAATCTTGTATCAATCACAAATCCTTCGCTATCATCAGGATCTGGAAACAGGACATTGAGAGATTTTCCTTCAGCATCACTATAGTCATTAGAATCGTATTCAAGTTTTATGGAGAGTCCCTCAATGGGAGTAAAATATTCAACTCCTCCAAAAATTCCTGCGTATGGTCCACTGAAGCTATTTCCCAGATTAAGCTTTCCACCAAGACTAAAGTGTCCACCTCTTCTGAACCATTTTTCTCCAAGAATATCTCCAACAGGATTGTCTATTGACTCTGATCCAGCCAATCTTCCCCAGCCTAATCCAGCAGTAAAATCAAAGTTATTCAGTCTTTTGCTTGCTACCAAATACTCTCCTGAATATGCTCCTGTACCGCCAAAATCAGCAATACCAATTGCTAATGCAGGAAGATATTTTCTTTCATCTAGTAACTTAATTTTTAAATCTATACCTTTATCTTTCCATGTTTGCCTAATGGTTGGCCTATACAATTTATATGTGCCCTCCGTATACTTCAGGGTTGCTTCAAGAAAAGGAAATACTTGAGCTGTTGCATATATCCTTCTGTATGGATCGTCTCTTGAAATACCAAAGGTGAACTCACCTTCTTTGGAGAATCTGGCAGAAGGCATTTGAATCAAGCCTATTCCACCAAAGGCATTTGCAGAGTATTCCATGTTGCCGGAATAATAATATGGATCATTCAGAACCCTATCATCCGCTAAAGAATATGAAGATATCATTAAAAAATAACTGAGAATTAGGAGCTTATGTTTCAATTTCATGATCTAAATTAACTGGTGGTGAGTTACCTATTGTAACTCACTCACCAATTAGTGGAATTGTTAATGAGAGACTACTTTTAAATATTTACTATAAAAGTCTTAGTCAATATTAATTATTTTTCTACCTGGGCTTACTCTGTAACCACTGTCACCAGACGTTGTACTAGTTGCAGTTGTAGCACTAGTCGCTGTCGTACCAGTAGTTCCAGTTGTAGCAGACGTACCTGTTGTACCAGTTGTACCAGTTGTACTAGCTGCTGATGTAGCACTAGTTGCTGTTGTACCAGTTGATGGCGTAGGCGTTGGCGTTGGCGTAGGCGTAGGCGTCGGCGTTGGCGTCGGCGTTGGCGTTGGCGTAGGCGTTGGCGTCGGCGTAGGCGTAGGCGTTGGCGTAGGCGTTGGCGTAGGCGCTGGAGTTGGAGGTGTTGGAGGAACAATAATTGCATCCTCAGATGATCCACCACTAAATAGAGCTAATACGGCTCCAGTTATAGCAACCCATACTCCT
>PALS01000042.1 GCA_002706615.1 Methanobacteriota archaeon | reverse complement strand
TTACGCTATTCTAAGATAATAATTATGACTGACGCAGATATTGACGGAGCTCACATTAGGACTCTGATGTTGACTTTCCTATGGCGATTTATGCGCCCTGCTATTACAGAGGGGCACGTCTATATCGCTCAACCACCTTTATTCCAACTTTCAAAGGGCAGAATTAGCCGTTATGCATTCTCTGATGAAGAGCGTGATGATATAATGGAGGAGTTGAAAGGAGATAATCCGAATGCAAAGATTGGAGTTCAGAGATACAAAGGTCTTGGAGAAATGAATCCAGAACAATTGTGGACTACTACGATGGATCCTGAAACACGTACAATGCTAAGAGTGACAGTAAGAGATGCAGAAGAATCAGATAGAATGTTTGAGATCTTGATGGGAGAAGATGTTCCCGATAGAAGGGCCTTTATCGAGCGCCATGCAAAGGAGGTGACCAACCTTGACATCTGATGAAATTGAAAATGATAACGAAGAGACTATGCCATCAAACGCTAGTTTGCTAAACAGGCCATTGAATGAGGAAATGAAAAATTCTTACATTAATTATGCGATGTCCGTAATCATCGGAAGAGCTCTGCCTGATGCTCGTGATGGACTAAAACCAGTTCATAGACGCGTGCTTTATGGAATGCACGAAGGAGGGCATACCTCGGATAAGAAATTCAGTAAATCAGCACGTTCGGTTGGTGAAGTAATGGGTAAATACCACCCACATGGCGATCAATCAATCTATGATACCATGGTCAGAATGGCTCAAGAGTTTTCTTTACGCTACCCCTTGGTAGACGGGCAAGGTAACTTTGGGTCCATTGATGGTGACCCCCCTGCTGCTATGAGGGATACTGAGAGCCGGCTAGACAAGATCTCTAAGCATATGCTAGAGGATATTGANAANCAAACTGTTGATTTNCAACCGAATTTCGATGATTCAGAAGAAGAACCTACAGTTCTCCCTTCCAGGTTACCTAATTTNTTGCTTAATGGNAGTGATGGAATTGCAGTAGGNATGGCGACCAGAATNCCACCTCATAATTTGACTGANGTTTCAGGTGCAGTTCGATTACATGTAAAGAGTATTTTAGATGAAGGAGATGCTAATTCAGGTATGCCGGACTTGTCTATAGAACAATATATGGAGCATGTAAAAGGTCCTGACTTGCCAACAGGAGCGTCAATCCATGGTATAGATGGAATCTATGANATGTATAGTACTGGCAAAGGTAGATTTCATATTCGTTCAAAATGTGACGTATTAGATGATGAAAAAGGAAAAAGAATAATCATTCACGAGATACCTTACCAAGTAAAGAAAGCCGATATGCTTGTCCATATTGCAGATTTAGTTACCAAAGGGTCAGTAGTAGGTATTAGAGACATTCGCGATGAATCTTCTAAGGAAGGAATTAGAGTAGTTATTGAGGTNAAGAATAACGCTGATCCTCATGCTGTGCTTAATCAATTATACAAATCAAGTAGATTGCAAGAATCTTATTCTGCTAATATGATGGGNATTCTAGANGGAAGACCAGTTCTCCTCACTCTTCCAGTAATGCTTCACACATATGTTTCGCATCGTGAATCNGTTATCGAAAGAAGAGCGATTTTCGANTTGAATAAGGCTGAAGCAAGAGCGCATATTCTCGAAGGTTTGGTAAAAGCCCAAGATCGTATTGATGATGTAATTGCTGTAGGTAAAGCAAGTTCTAGTCGTGAACAATTCGAAGCAGTACTACAAGGAAATGAAGTAATGCCAGGTATTTCTCCGTTTGATTTTACAGAACCCCAATCCAAAGCTATTGCAGAACGTAGATTATACCAACTTAGCAGATTAGATGTTGAAAAGGTACAAAATGAATACTCAGATTTACAATTAAANATTACAGATCTAAAAGATATAATNGAATCTAGNCCTCGTCGTTTAGATATTCTGATTACAGAATTAGACGAGTTAGTGGAAAAACATGGNGACGAGCGCCGTACTTTCATCGACCCTATGCCACTATCGATGGACCGCGAAGATTTGATTGAAGAAAGAGCGATTGTAATCACTCTAACAAATGACAATTACATCCGTCATTTGCCTGCTGAATCATTCAGGATGCAAAACCGAGGCGGAAAAGGNATGAAAGGTGTCCAAACCAAGAATGAAGATTTCCCAACCACTCTGATGACNTGTTTCAGCAAAGATAGATTATTGATATTTACCAATAGACCTGCGACAAAGAAAGTTAACGATGAAGAGGTGCCATACATAGAAGGCCGAGTTTATGGACTAAAAGCTTGGGAGACTCCTCAAGGTTCCCGTACTAGCCGTGGTAGTCACATCCGCAATATTATCGGTTTGAANGATGACGAGACAGTGGTTTCAATTATNCCATTGAGTAAGGATTTAATTGAAAACCCAGATNATCATTACTTGGCCTTTGCAACGCGTAAAGGGATAATCAAGAAGAGTTTACTTTCAGCATATATCAAGATAAATCGCAATGGTAAGAAAGCGATTAATTTAGCAGCCGATGATGAACTTATTACGGTTAGAGAAGGTACTGATGAAGACAATGTCGTGATGGTGTCAGATAATGGATTAGCATGTCGTTTCTCTCTAAATGTTGTTAGATCACAAGGAAGGGTTTCCAGTGGAGTTCGTGGATTAAAATTGAAAGAGAATGCTTCGTTGGTGGGTATGATTCTGACCAATGATCAAGATACCAGCGTCTTAACTCTGTCAAAACATGGTATGGGTAAGCGTACTAGAATCGGTACAGGTGACTCTAATCCTGCATTTAGAGATGGAGAACCTGTTCTTGATTCAGAAGGAAACCAAAAGAACGAGACAGATGGTTATCGTTTGGCTAAGAATAGAGGAGGTTATGGAGTTCGTACAATGAATCTGAATGAAGGAGATAGCATTTCTAGAGTTCACCAAGTCCCGAATCTTGAAGATCAACTATTCCTTTTGTCTGGCAAAGGTATCGTAATTCGAATTTCAGCATCGCAGACAAAAGAAACTTCTGGCCGTTCTTCTAAAGGAACACGTGTAATGGAATTGCGGGATAAAGACAAATCCAAATTTGTTGATGAATTAATTTTCAGTGCTAGAATGCCTGCTGAGTTAGCCGAAGAAATACTTTCAGAGAAGAAGTTAGCAGAAGATGAATTTGATGATATGGATACTAACCAAGACGGAGTAGTTGACAAGGAAGAGTTTTTAGCAGCTAAAGAGAAACTTATGGAAGAAGAGTGATACTTTTACCGACGGGTTCAAACACTGTAGCCTCATCTGAGGTGTTAGGGCAGTAGCAATAATTGGGGTGAAAATTTTGGATGAAGGTAAATTGATTCATGACTGGAACCTTATCGATTACGAATATTCGCGTAACCCTTCAAACCATCCTCATGATGTTTGGTTTGATGATGAGACATTACGCGATGGTCTTCAAAGCCCTAGTGCATTAAATCCAACTATTGAACAGAAAATAGAACTTATTTCTTACATGGAGAGAATTGGTATTCAGAAGGCAGATTTGGGACTTCCAGGAGCAGGACCTTTCCACAGAGAGCATATTGATGCAATGCTTGCACATATCAAAGAGAACGATTTCCAACTACGTCCTGGTGCAGCGGTTAGGACTCTTATGCATGACATTGAACCCTTGGTTGAAATGCAGGCTAAACACGAAATGGAGATTCAAGCTAGCGCTTTTTTGGGAACTAGTCCAATCAGACAATACACCGAAGGTTGGACCATGGAGAAATTAATTTCAACAATGGAAAAAGCAGTTAGTTATGCAGTGGATAATGATGTTCCTGTTATGTTTGTTACAGAAGATACCACTCGTTCAAAACCCGAGGATGTAAAGATGATTTATCAACGTGCTATGGACCTTGGAGTTCGTCGATTATGCGTTTGTGATACATGTGGTCATGTTACTCCAAATGGTGTCAAACAATTGTTATCATTTATCGATGAAGAAGTGATCAAAGACGGTGGCTATCAACGTAGAGATATCGAAGTCAATTGGCATGGTCATCAAGATAGAGGATTAGGAGTTGCTAACAATTTAGCAGCGGTTGAATCTGGAGTCGATGTTNTTCATGGAACTGCTTTAGGTGTTGGNGAAAGGGCAGGTAATGCCCCAATTGACCAAACGATGGTCAATCTTTCACTTATGGGAATCATCAATAATGATTTATCATTATTATCAGAATANATGCAAAAAGCAAATGAATACATCAAGGTACCTTTGCCTAGAAATTATCCTGTATTCGGTTCGGATGCATTTGAAACNGGAACTGGTGTTCATGCAAGTGCGGTGATTAAAGCTATGCAAAAAGGGGANACTTGGCTTGCAGACAGAGTTTATTCGGGNGTTCCNGCAAGCAACTTTGGACTGGAACAAAAAATTCGCATCGGACATATGTCAGGTCGTTCAAATATCATATGGTGGCTTGAACAACGCGGGATAGAAGTTAGTGACGAATTAGTAGCACATCTCTTCGAAGTCGCCAAGATGCAACCTCGAAATATGGAAGATGAAGAGATAGAATCTGCAGTAGCATCATTCAACGGAAACTAATCACGCTTCACCTTCTTCATGACCATCATTTGATGGTTCATTGGCATCTTTATTCCATTCAGCATCAATAAATCCGCCAGACCAAGAACCTTCTACCTCGATTTCATCAACTTCTATTTCCTCTTCTTCTCTCCAAAGAGGTTCACCTTGGCTGCCATTTACTATCAAGCACCCCTTGTTATCTAATTGTGTTCTAAGCAACTTGATATGTTTAGAAATTGGTAAGAAGTGACCCACAGGCATACCTGCTGCGACGAATGGGTTGGTGGCGGTACATATCAGCAATCCATCTTCTGGGGCTACAATATCTACTGTCAATCCCGGTGTTCCAGGGTCGGAAATTGTTGCTAAAACATCTCCTGCTGCTACCACGCTTCCCGGCTCAACAAACATATCCAATAGTCCTCCTTCACCCGCTCTAAGCCAAGTTGAACCTCCAGCATTTAGTCTGAAGCGTGGTCTTGCTGGGTTTCCAGGAATTACTTTTAGAGCTCTAAGGACATTCAAGCATCCTGCAACGGCAACTTTCACAGACTTTTGGTCCAAGAAATTTGCACCTCCTCCCTCATAAGTGATAGCAGCAATTCCATTTTCATTTGCCAATCTTCTAAGGCTACCTTTTGGGGGATTACTATCTAGAACTACTTCAATTCCAAATGCTTTGGCTAGTATGTTAGATTCAGGATGCGACAAGTTTGCCCTAATCTGCGGCATATTCGATCTACCCTTTGCAGCACTATGTAAATCCACAATTGCATCAGAGTCATTAAGCAGATTGTTCCATAATTGGTATGCAACTCTACTGGTCGAAGTACCCTTGATTTTACCGGGGAAATTACGATTTAAATCTCTCCCATCCGGGAAGTATCTCGATTTCATTCTATAACCTGGTAAATTAACCACAGGAATTATTCGAATAGTTCCAGCCATTGTTTTAGGATTTAGCGGCTTATCTTCTTCTGTAAAAGCATTGGAAAGAAGATTGGTACAAGCACTCGCCCCGGTTAACTCATCGCCATGTAGACCGCCAAGTATTGTAACAAGTGGTCCCGGTCTAACCCCATGGATTACAGTAACTGGAATTGGCCATGAGTCTCCTAATTCAACGTCTAATAGAGGGACATGTATTGTACGCATAGTTCCAGGCTTGATTCTTTTTCTAAACAAACGAATATCACCCCAATTCACGCCTCTATCCCATTCAGGCCTTGCTTCCGATTCATGTTCTTCGAGAGCTTTTTTGATTTTCGCACGTCTTGGCCGGGACAGTTCATGAGCGACTCTGACTCGCCTCTTCTTTCCCGCCATGTTACTCCATTGATGGGAAGGTCATCAAGGTGGTGGAGCGTAATACAAATCAACCGTATTCATAATCGAGCATATATGGGAATCGGAGTTCAAAGGCAATATGCACCTAATTCAATATGCTACGGATGTGGCCCTGCAAATGAAAAAGGTCTGCAAATAGATTCGCATCGATGTGAACATGGACTAGAAATGAGATTCACTCCTAGTGAAGAGCATCAAGCCTTTCCAGGTATGATAAATGGAGGGATTATTGGTGCATTACTCGATTGCCATGGAAATTGGGCTGCTGCAATTGCTATAATGGATGAGCAAGGACTAGATGAGCCACCTTGTACAGTAACAGCCTCCTACACAATCAAATTACGACGACCAACTCCCTCTGGAGTCGAATTACATATTCTTGCACAGGTAACAGAATTGCAAGAAGATCGTGCTGAAATCTCGATGACATTGACAGCTGAGGGGAAGGTCTGCGCCACGGGAACAGGTCTTTTTGTTGCGGTAAAGGAAGGACACCCTGCCTACCATCGGTGGTCTTGAATGGTTAAAGCATCAGCATTACAATCTAGTGAACTAAAGTCTCTAAGTGACTTTGTAATAGAGGTAATGCTGGGAATAGATATTTGGAGTGAGCAACAACTTACTAGTTTGACTAAAGTAGAATTAGGGGTTTTAAGGAAAAATGCAACTCAGCGCCATGGAGTCACTAGATGGAAAAGGGGAATTAGAAATCCTCAGGGNCCGAATGATGTCGAAGTAATCGATTTGCATCCTCGNNTATTAAGCAANAAATGGCATCCTTACGCNGCTTGTGTTTTGCACCATGAATACATTCATGCATTGGGTTTTCTTCCTCATGATTCTAAATTTAAAAGTCTTGAAGCACTTTGGCCTTCCGAACAGTCAAAAAAAATGGGGAAAGGATTTACTGAAATGTTGAGAATGGAAAGAGCTACTTGGCTGTGGACTTGTCCTACATGTGGTAAAGAACATCCNCGTCAAAAGCAGGGTAAAGGGAAGTACATGTGTCGTATTTGTAAGTCAAAACTAATCGATGTACCCAACAAAGCGGCACAGTCATGAATGATAAATCAAAGGACGAATTATGCGGAGATTTNTAGCATTGCTAATTCTCTGTATCATATCTCTTCCAAATGTTAGTGCAGCAATAGATTCTGAGCCCGATGGAGGTAATCTTTGGTTTTCATGTGAAGATGTNGGCGATTGTTATCTGACAGAGATGCAGATTGGAGAGGAAAAAATCAGTGGCTTGGTCAATTCAGCCACTCCATTNTCTCCACAACATGTATTTTTGGAATTTACAATGTTTCCAGAACAAACTGAAATTGCATTATTACCAGATGAAATAGANGAGATGCAAATNGATTTNCGTTTTCAAGATGATTTGTTAGGTCTTACTCGTCCGGATCTTAAGGTTACTATTTTGATTGCACAATCTAGTACTGTAATCGATTTTCAAGGTGATTCCAATCCTGTAGATGGAATAGATGGAGCCTACAAGACAGAGAATGAACCACTAAATCTTGAAGGAGACCGACTTTTGTGGCCTGATGAACAAATAAGAGTGTTAGTAGATTTTGATGTCGAAAGACCAGGGACTTGGGAATTATATTTACGAGGTTCTTCATTCATGAATTTAGATATAATCTGGTCGGATTTAATAGAATCAAGAGATGTAGACGAACCATCATCAGATGCCGAACCTCGAGAAACTGATTTCGATTCAAATCATGTGGGAGCATTGGTTGGTGATGACAGAGATTGTTGGTCTTTTGAAATAGAGGAACACGAGGTAATGCGTGCTACATTTGTATGGGAGGTTGTACCTGCTGAAATAGAACAATCGCACGGTCAACCGGATTTAATTTTACCAGATAGAAGAATGGCACCAACGCCAGAATTAATCACTAGTTCAGATGATTCAGAAACTCGTTTGACTTGGCAATGGAGGGCTCTACCAACAGGCACACATACACTTTGCATAGGTGGGAAAATAGATGCTTTCCAGCCTTACCAATGGGCTGGAGTCATCGCATTCGAAGGAATTGGGCCTACTGGACCTGATGATTTCTCTAGTGAAGCGCTATATCCTTCAGGAATCGGTTTGGTGGGAGATGAACAAAATAAAGTGATGATAGAATCATCATCTGGAATAATGGTTCTGATACTCTCAATAGCAATAATAATCGGTTTATTTGTTGAAATGCGTCAAGATTCTACTTCCAAATCGATAAGATTCGGTTTATTTGCTCCTGGAGTAATAATATTGCTAGCGGGGGGAGTTGTTTCACCGATGTGGGCCATAGGTGAAGAATCTCAATCATCAGATGAGTTTGATTTAGAGGAATTAATCGATAACCGTCTAGATCAATTATGGCATGCGTCACATCCTAGCACTCCACCATCTTCGAGAGCAACTCATGTCGGAGCAACATTCGGTATGTTGGATGGAGAAACGCTTCAACTACGCTTATTCGCCGATTACGCTCTACCTCTTGATGATGGGCGTTGGCAACTCCATGTACCATATTTAGATGATCTACGGCTTGATAAATTGATATTTCAAAAAATAGCCGATAAAGGTCAGACCTCTGCTAATTCTCAATTATTGGATGAACATTCTCGCTCATTCACACTATTGGCTGCTAGGACCTTATTGCTTGATCTAATTATGCTTGAAGCATTATTGATAGTAGATGAAGTTCCAGATTCAAACATAATTCATCTTGATATGGAGATGGAAAATTCGGTAAGTATGGGCACTATCCAAGACCCTGCATGGTCTACTAAACCGGTAGATTTCCCCGAAGGTCGCTGGAGAATACTTCAAGACAATTTGTTCCCCAGTCTAATCGTTATATCATTGTGTGATTGCGAACTGGATCTTTTGGATGTCCTNGTCAATTCTAATGAACCGGTTAGTCATGCTTTACTGACTGAAAGTATCGGTGTTGAACCAGCATCTCCTTTATTCGAAAACCAGTACTTGTGGGTAATTGTTGGAATCGCATTAGCGATTACAGCAATAGTCCTAGAGCAAAAGCGCCGAAATAAAGCCAAGCAGATAATGCATGACCTTATCGCTAGCAATCAGTGGGTCTAATCCTCACTAATTAGGGACTCAAGAGTCATCTTTACATCATCTGCAAAGTCTCCAGAATCCAAAGCCTTGTTCAATTTGTTTCGCTTTGCTTTGGATAGCCCAGCATTGTCAGCAGCGCTTTCGATCATTGCTCGCTCCTCGTCGCTAACCTTTCCATCAGCAAGTGCTGAAATAATTGCTCCAGCAATAGACATCTTAGCTGCTTCCTCATCACTAATTCCTAGTGCAGCCTGTATAGTCTTCAATTCAGATAATTCATCATCGGTGATTACGCCATCAGAGAAAGCACTCTCGTATTCTTTCATCAAGAAATCGGTATATGCTTGTGGGTTTAGAATTACATCACGAATTAATCCATGGTCGATAGAGCCTTGTTTTGCTTGCATTTCTAGCAATACAATAGACTTCCTAACCTCTTTGATAGCCATATCTTTGAGACCGTGGCCAGCCCAAACAATACCTGAAACCGCAACAGCTGCAGCGAACCATCGCATTACATCTTTGTCTACAAGTTCTCCCGGTGTAATCAGTTGGAAAATACCTATTACGGCCATAATTGAACCGCAGATTACTTCAAACCAATCATTCAAATCAGGCTCATCATCGAATATCGATAATCTCTCATCAAGCATACTGTCATCGTCGCTCATAATGCCCTGACACTCATGGACACTCTTTGAGGGTGTCGATGTTTCAATCGTTGACCTTTTGGACTATTGACTACCACTTAGTACTCATGGGGGGCCATGAGCGAAGGTTGGAGGCATTAGACCTGCCTCTCGAACTTGTGGATTTTGTTCAAACTAGTTGGGGGATAAAATTGCTTCATCCACCACAGGCAGAAGCAATCGAGCCGATAATTGCAGGAAAAAATACAATGGTCTGTATTCCAACTGCAAGTGGGAAGAGTTTGGTTGCATTTTTGGGTATCGCTCGAAAACTATTGGTTGAGGAAAAAGGTTCGCGAGCAATATACATTGTACCNTTGAAGGCATTGGCTAGTGAGAAACAATTGGAATTGAAAGAATTAGGCTCTGCTTTAGGTCTTAAAGTCGGATTAGGAATTGGAGATGCACCTGGCGAATCGGCNAGAATAGATGATTGTGATATACTGGTTTGTACTAGTGAAAAATTAGATTCTTTGATGCGTTCAAAACCTGAAATCATGGGNCGAGTATCTATTGTAGTAGCAGATGAGTTNCATTTGTTAAATGATTATCATCGCGGACCTACTATGGAAATTAATTTGGCAAGAATTAGAAATGCTCGNCCTAATGCACAAATTATTACTCTTTCAGCAACTGTTGGAAATAGTGANGATCTATCNAATTGGTTAGATTCTGAATTGATAGTTTCCAATTGGCGGCCAGTAAGTTTGGAATATTCAACCTTAGCGGAATTGGATTTGGAACCAAGAGCATTACAGAAGAACGAATTGGTAACAGAATCAGGCAGCCTCAACCCCCCACGCACGCTAGAAGGACCCAAGAGCCATCCTAGTTGGGCAGCATTACAAGATGTATACTCTGAAGAAGGACAATTATTGGTATTTGTAGGGACTCGNAAATCAGCACAATCAGAAGCTAGAAAATTAGGAGAAAGATTGTACAAACATTTGTCAAAACACGACCCTGAGAAATTAGAGAAATTGAGTGAATTGTCCAATCGACTTTCACGCGGTGCTGATTCTACTGTAGGGGACTTACTTTCTCAAGCAGTGAAAGGTGGTGTAGCATTCCATCATGCAGGATTACGTTATGAGCAGAGGAGTTTAATCGAGCAGGCCTTCAAAGAAGGTGTATTGTATTGTTTATGTGCAACNCCAACTTTAGCATCTGGAGTTAATTTACCTGCTAGGAGAGTTTTGGTTAGGGACCTCAAAAGATTCGAAGATGGAATGAGCCGATTTTTATCNGTAATGGAAGTCAGGCAGATGTTAGGTCGAGCAGGACGTCCAAAATATGATTCTAAAGGCGAAGCATGGCTTCTTTGCAAAGGAGGGGACCCGAGAGAGGTTGCTGATGAAATCGCAGATAGATATGTTCACGGTCCAATAGAGGATATTACTTCAAAATTAGCCGCTGAACCAGCCATGCGTTTTCACTTACTTTCTTCAATAGCAACCGGTGGTTTGAATCTAAGGGAGGAGATTGGTGATTTTTTTGCTAGTACATACTTAGGGCATACTCAATCACCAAATTATCTTCAAGAAAATATAGACAAGATGTTATCTTGGTTAGTTGAAAAAAGATTCATCCATCGTACTATCACCGGTGATAAAATCGAATCATGGGATGATGAGACGCCAAATTGGGTAGATGCTGCTCAGAAAGCATCTGGAGTAAAATTGTTTGAAGAATCTAGCAAGAAAGAACCCCGNGAGGCATCTTTTGGTTTCCAAAGAGCATCAGATATNGTATATGTGGAAACTGGACAATCAAATTATCAATCGCCAGATAATCGCTATGAGGCTACAGCTATGGGTGAAAGAATTGCTCAATTGATGATAGATCCATTATCAGCGGATGTATTAATCGATGGTCTACGCAGAGCAGTCAGGCGCTCGGTGAGGAAGGATTTNCCCGTTTCAGCCTTCGGGCTATGTCACTTAGTAGCAGCAACNCCTGATTTCATTAATTTCTGGCCCAAATCTAGCGAACTAGCNTTTGGGAGCGANCTGCGTAAGAAAGCTGCAATTGTAGAAGATGAGATACTTGTNGAAAGCCCAATCGATGAGAGAGCAATGGGGNTGGTAAAGAGTGCTTGGTGTATCGAATTATGGTTTGATGAAGTAGGACTTAGAGGAATTGAAAAGGAGATTGGGGCAACTCCTGGTGANGTTCATAGTCGTGTTGACTTAATGCAGTGGTTGCTGCTAGCAGCNAGNGAGATATTGTTACGCGANGATGTNTTTTCTGANGAGCACCTGCCGGATGTAGCACATTTGGCAGGTTTGCTAGACTTGGTNCGTAACAGAGTAAGAGCGGGATGTAAGGAAGACTTGCTACAATTGGTTCAAATCAAGAATATTGGNAGGACTCGTGCTCGAACTCTTGCTAAAATGGGNATTCGNACCCCTGCTGATTTATTGAAAATCGATAACAAACAATTAGATTCTTTGAAATCTCTCAGAGGATGGGGTCCAAAATTAGTAGATAGAATTCTGACAGAGGTTATGAGGATNGCAGGAAAAGAGAAAAAATCTGCTCCTCGAATNGATGACCAGCCATTGCCCGGCGAGCGNCAGGATTGAAGAGTATCACCTTGTGGGCCAAACATGGAGGCCCNACTCTTTCCATGCCGTAGAGTCCATTTGGGCCAACCAGTNGTGGATTCGCGTGAAATTGTTAACAAGTGGTTAGAATCNAGAAANAATGAAAATTGGGTCCTAATCAGNGGCTCTGCACTGGCTAGTGAAATTCATGGTTGGACTGCTTTGACAGTTCTAAATCGTAATATGGAGCGAGGTATGATGAAATCTAATTCATTAGATGGTGAATTTATACGCCTTTTATCAGGAACTCAACATATCGCTCAAGGNTTTTCCCGAGCAGGTTTAATCAAAGGTGATGAATATGCCTGGATTGTCGATTTGAGNGCAAANAATCAACAATCNGATTTTGTAAATCAAGCCGAATTAATGGGTTTTGATCTACTNGATGACAGNCCNTGTGATGCATTATTTGATGCCAAAAGGCTTGGCATAGAAACAGGTGATGGCGAGGATGTGGCGATAGGCCATATTCATCTTGCAGACATCAACTAAGCATAGGGTTGAAGGGGCCCCGCATACAGGGGTGTCACATGGTGGTAAGTGTAATGCCNAATGATGACTCGATTTTATCCTCTGGCAGAATGCTCGANCAGGATAAAACTAGAGGTTCTCTAGAGTTAGCATCTTCTCTAGGTGCGGATTATGCTGAGATAAGGTTGGTTTCTGAAACCACCAATACAGCGTCACTAAAAGATGGAAAATTGGAACGAGCGATACCGGGTCAAGAAGTCGGTGTTACATTGCGAATTTTGGCTAATGGTGCTTGGGGAGTACATTCTACTAGCGATATNGCTTCAATNCACCAGCAAATCGAATCAACAGTTCGATTGGCAAAAGCTGTAGCAGCACGTAGGTCTAGTTCAGAATTACCCGTTCAATTGGCTGAGGTTCCAATCATTCAAGATGAAATTCATTGGAAGAGTGTCAAAGACGTAAGAGATACCGATTTNGATACTCGAATTGAAATGATGCAAGCAGTAGATGAAGAGGCTAAAGACGATGATAGAATTGTCGCAACATCTACCGGTTGGTCAGATGAACACATACATACTGAATTAATGACCAGTGAAGGAATGGACCGTNNTTGGTCNTTCCAAAGGAGTTTGATTAACGGTATGGTAACCGCTCGTTCAGATGGCGAAGTAGTGTCCTATAGAATGAGGCATGGCGGAGAAGGAGGGCTTGAATTAATCGAGGCGATTGACCTGGGCGAAATGGGCCGTAATGCCAAGGTTTCAGCATTGAGGTTATTGAAAGCAAAGCGTGCTCCATCTGGAAAAATGCCATTGGTAGCGGACCGCGATTTAACTGGAGTGTATATTCATGAAGCGTTAGGTCATCCCTGTGAAGCAGATTTAGTTCAAGCAGGAGACTCATGTCTCGTTGGACGTCTAGGCCAAAAGATTGGTTCTGAAATTTGTACAGTGGTAGACGATCCGAATATGAGGGGNGGATATGGATGCTACCCTATCGATGACGAGGGAGTAGANACTAGGCCNAAGAATCTGATTGTAAATGGGGTATTGACTGAATATCTAAACCATAGAGAAACCGCTCATCGCTTCAATATTGAACCAAATGGTGGTGCAAGAGCTCAAGATGGTTTACATCATCCTTTGGTAAGGATGTCAAATACTGTTATTCAAGGTGGTAGTCATCATGATTTGGACGAATTAATTGAGGATTTAGAATTCGGAATTTATGCTTGTGGCAGTAGAGGAGGNCAGGTTGATACAGGCAGAGGTTCTTTNCAATTCGCTGCACAAGAGGCTTGGTTGATTGAAAACGGCTCGCTAACACAGCCTGTAAAAGACGTNAGTGTAAGCGGTATGACTTTGCAGATTCTAAACGATGTAGATGGTTTAACCAGAGATGCACACCTAGCGTCACCTGGATTCTGTGGCAAAGGGCAAACCGTTCCAGTTGGNGATGGNGGCCCATTGATGCGAATAAAAGAAGCATTGGTGGGATGAAATATGATTCCTGAAGATGCGGTTGAACGTTTGTTGGAATCTGCTCATCTAATTGGGGCGGCATGTGAAAGATCAAATGTGCAACAATGGGAGGTCTTTGCATCACAAGCATATGGCCATTCCTTAGATTTCGAAGGTGGGAAAATCAGCATGGCTTCCGGTGGAGGCGAAGGTGGTTTTGGCTTAAGGGTTGTAGAAAATGGAAGTTATGGATTTGCTCATCTTGTAGATTTGTCAGGTGTTGAGAGAGCGGTTCAAGAAGCCGTAAGCATAGCTCGCCGTTCACCATCGATAGAAGGATTTGAATTACCATCAAATCATGAAGTAAAAAGCGTTGGAGGAATGTTAGATAAGAATATTTTAGACCTTGGTCCTGAAGAGTTATTAGAACAAGGTGACCAAGTACTTACAAAGGCGGCTGAAATCGATTCAAGGTCCTGTATTGTCGGTGGCGGGATTGGTATTTCCGCTAGTGCAGGAGCAATATTAACCAGTTCTGGAATAGAGGATGGCGGAGTGAAAACCTCACATGGAATCGGAGTTCACATTTCAATTGATGAGAACGACGAATTGACTTCGTCTTACGAGGGGGAATCCTCGCGTAAAAAGTTGAACGATATTTCTAGTTCAGTTGAAAAAGCGATTCACTGGGCACAGGTTACAAGAGGAAAGGTTTCTGGATTCGACACAGAAGATTGTCCCGTTCTGATGACTAGCGATGGTTTTTCACCATTATTTTCCAAGGTTGTTCCATCAGCTGCTACAGGTGAGNTGCTGGCTAGAGGNGAGTCNTTCTGGTCCGGTAAAATGGGTCAAAATGTGATTGCAGATCATCTGAAAATCGTAGACGATGGCTGTATGGAAGGTGGACTCGGTTCAGGTTCAAGAGACGGAGAAGGAGTCCCCTCTCAGACTCAAACATTGGTTGAAAATGGGCGCTTAGTAGGTCAGTTGTGGGCTACAAGAGATGCGGCTAAACAGGTGGCAGAAGGCCGTATTGAATCGGCATCATCAACCGGTTCTGCCTCTAGAGGCGGTCATACTGCGCCACCTGGTTGNAGTTATTCGGATTTCATTCTAACCTCTAGTAATAATTGCTTAGAACGGGACCGTATGATAGAAGAAATGGATTCTGGTTATGTAATTCATAGCGTCATGGGTGCGCATACCGCTAATCCTACCAGCGGTGATTTTTCAGTNACTACTTCGACAATATTACGCGTAGACGGTGGGCAAATAGTGGGTCCCTTATCTCAAGCAGGTTTCTCCGGAAATCTAGCTAAAGCATTGCAAGGAAGAGTCATATTGGGTCAGTCTANCGGGCACAAGGGTTCATACACCACCGGCTCAATGCATGTACCTGACGTTCTAATGTTAGACGGTTTGAGAATTAATCCTGCTTAATCGTTGTTTAATTTCANTTTTGGAATTAGACTCGCCGCAGTCTTCAAGAACCGCCGCAAAGAACGCTAAAATCCACGGAGGTGAGAGGGAGTGCCAAAATTACTCAACCANACTGCACTGAAGCCCGACCACCCGTCCTTCGACGGGTCAGAAAACAAAATACGACCGTCGAGGTGGGATAGATGACTTCTGAATATGACATACATGTTCAGGAGGTCATCAAACAGGTTCCTGATGCTGACCCGGTAAAAGTTGCNGAGGCNTTTGGNCGATATGAGAAAGACTTCTTGATNCCTCCAGAAGANGCTATGCGTTCTGTATTNCGCNGATTCCTTTCGGACAAAGGAGTAATGCCTACCAAATCCGGCTCTTCGGGATCTTCTGGTTCTAGACCGGCTATACCCGTGAAGAAGGTTTCATCTTTCTCAGAACTATCATCNGATGACAAAAACGTAGAGATAGAGGTAGAGATAATCACACATAACCCTAGGACGACCATGGTTAGAGGTGAAGAAAAAATTGTTCCTTATGGATTGTTGGAAGATAATCCATGGCCCGATAAAGGTGGCGAGCGTACAAGATGGGAGTTCAAAGATTGGGGTAATCATTCCAATGTNACTCCAGGAGCAATTGTACGACTAGAAGGNGTTTCNGTGAATGAATATCAAGGTCGAATGAGTCTAAATATCAATCAATCAAGTAGAATCGCAGTTTTACGTGAGGGTACTAGAGTTGTTACTACACCGGGAGAACCAGTAGAAATCAATACTATTACTTCTGAAGGATCAGTTACTGTCGTTGGNAGGTTGCTAGCAAGTCGTAAAGACCAAATTCATCGAAAAGATGGTAGCGGCTCAATCGACGTAGTACGTGGCAGAATTGCAGATGATAGTGGGGCAATTGGATTCCTTTCTTGGGAATCATTTGATCATGAAGTCGGTTCATTGATTAAGATTGAAAATGCTCAGGTCCGTACCTTCAGAGATACGCCTGAGATCAATATTGGTTCTTCAACAAAGATAGAAATCTACCATGATGCTAATTTCTCTACTGCAGATGATTTGGCGGCTCAATCAATTTCTAAAATTGAAGATTTAAGAGATGGTTCTAGAGATGTTGATATCGTTGTAGAGGTACAAAAGATGACAAAGCGCACTTTTACCAATGCAGATGGTGAGGAAAAGAGCGTATGGTCTGGAGATATTGCAGACCCAACCGGAAGGTGCAGATGCAGCATTTGGTCTGAACCACCTTTCGATATAGATAGTACTCCAATAGTGATGCGCNTNCGCTCGGTAAGAGTTAGAGCNTGGCAAGGGATTCCNGATATAACAATCGATGATGTTTCTCAGATTGAATTATTGGCTGCAACTCCATGGGGAGATGATATTGATTTGTCTACGAATGTAGTCGAAGTACCTCTTCATGATTTGGTGAGCGGTGCTAGTAGAGTCGGAATTAGTACTTCTGGATTCATAGTTTCAGTAAGAGAAGATTCAGGGATAATCAGTAGATGCAGCGAATGTCGTAGAGTTCTAAGGAACGGAGAATGTTCGGTTCCTTCATGTTCTTCTTATGAGGGAGTTGATGATGTAAGATTACGAATGGTGTTGGATGATGGAATTGGTTCCCTTTCATTGCTTGTCAACAAAATTGCGGCTACAGATCTCTTATCCATGGATGAAGAAAAAATCACTAAGGAAATTGAAGAAAATGGTTCGATGGCCTTTGTACAACAGATNCGTGAATTATTACTNGGGAGAAAAATGAAGGTTTCTGGNAGAACNTTCGTTGATGAACAAGGTTCTATGTTGATTTCTGATGCTGTTGAATTNTTGGAGAGTGATTCNGCTTTAGATGCATCTGAATTNCGTACAAAATGGGAGTTGGTATAATGCAGNCATCAATTAGAGCAAAACGTCAATCAGCATGGCATATGTTAGCGTCAGAGTATGGTGATTCAACACTTAATGAACAGGGTTCTGGAGAATTTGACCCATTATTTGTCATCACTAAATTAGGAGCTAAAGTCAACCGCTTGGTCGTCGCAGGTTTGCTAGAGAGGCTAGAACCTAGAGAAACNAATAGTGGTGCGACAATTTGGCAAGGTCAAATTAGAGACCCATCTGGAATACANTATTTTTCAGTAGGNGATTATGCTGCAGAATCAATGCGTGAATTAACCTTGCAATTAGCTGCAAGAACAGATGATGGTGAAACCTTGATGATTATGATGACGGCTAAGGCGAAGTTCTTCCAAAACGAAGAAGGAGCGGTGTACACCAGTTTACGTCCNGAAGAAGCCGCTATTATTCCTGGCTCAGCCTACCGTCAATGGCTGGTAAAGGCATCTAATGATATGCTTGAGAGAATGGATTACCAGCAAAAGTCACTATCTCTTGAGAAGACAGTTGAAGCATTGGCAAAGGAAGGNATNCCTGAACANCTTAGAAGCGGTCTNCTTTTGGCTAATGCTCATTATGGAGAAATAGACCTTGAAAGTTATCGTCTAAACATAATGCAAGCTNTNGATATCGCAGAAGGTAAAGCCTACTCAGCACCTCCAAAGCAAACAACTGTTGTNGATAATTCACAAGAAAAGTCGGAAGANAANGATTCATCAGGTGAAGAAACAAAAGAAGGATCGGATGATTTGAAGAAAATAATGATGGATTTGATCGCTAAACTAGACCAGGGAGAAGGCGTAGATTTCAATTCCTTATTGTCTAATGCAGCAGCACGAGGTCATGATAGAGATTTAGCTGAAGAAGCATTAGATGAATTGTCAGCAGAAGGCTCTGTTTTTGAACAGAGATTTGGATGGTTCAAGCAGACATCTTAAACATCTACTTCTCCAACAGGTTCAAGGCCCATTCGCGTCCTCATCAACATACAGGTGAGACTATGGCAGGAACAGATTTTTTCATTCGACCAGCAAGCGGGACTTCTAGTTCCGACTGGTTAAGGCTTGCAAACGCAGATATTTCGGTAAAAATTAGTAGGCGAGTAACGCGCACAGTTTTACACGGCGGCGAAGGTGACGATCTCGTTGATGAAGGCGCTGAGTCGGCGGTTTACACTGTTAAAGGCGAGATGAGTTTAGAGGATTATAAGTCTGTAATTAAAATGTTTAGAGCAGGCCAACCATATATCCATGATCCATTCGAAGAGAGAGATGTAAAAGCAGTATTTGGCTCTCTAGAATACGATGGTTCAACCGAATTATATTCATTTGAATTTATTGAAGATATTAGATGAGGTGAGTATTTGCGTAAACTGGATGAATCTCGAGAAATCCTATACGTTATCCGTACAATGGATGTACTAATGGGTTCAGGTGTTGGTCTAGAAGCGGCAATACACAGTATCTCGCAAGGTGGCTATGGGATTATATCTAGTGATTTTAGCGAATTAATGGTTAACATAAATGGCGGAAGACCTTTGGAAAAGGAATTACGCTCTCTTCTCAAAAAAGCAGAATTCGATGGATATAAGCGTGTCATAAATACAATGCTGAACAATGTAACTCAAAATACCGATATAATCGAGACTTTGCGTAAGCAGGGTGAACGAATGGAAGAAGATCGTACCAGTAATGTGAAAGATTACATCGAACAATTAGGAGGAGTTCCTGAAACTCTACTTTCTATTGGTATGATAGGTCCTATCATTCTTGCAATTCTCGGTATTGCTCCACAATTAATGGAAGATTCAGGTGATATCATGGGTACTCTTGACCCTTCAACCGCTATGTCAATTGTTAATGGTGGACTTATTTTCACACTAATCGGTATGGCTATGACCGGAATTAAAGCCCACACAAAAGACCCTGGTCTATGAGGTGATAGAATGATATTTGGTATTCTCGAGATGTTTAGGCACCAACCTCTCATTTTGTTTTTGTTTACAATAGGTATCGCTTTCGCAGTTGGCGGGATTCCTCCAATGATAGAACGTTCTAGAAGAAGNGGCATTGAGAACGATTTACCTGCAATGCTTGAAGCATTNTCCGATTCTTTAGGAGCCGGACTTGGTCTTCAACAAGCTATGGCTTCTGAGGCTGANCGTAATACTGGATTATTGGGCAAACTTCTACGTGAGACTTTANANGAAAGNCATAGTTCATCCTTTGNTTCAGCACTTTCAAATTTTGCTACAAAATCTCGTTCNTCNCAAGTTCAAAGGGTAATGCANCTNATGNCNACTGCTATAGAACAAGATGCNCCTATGCAAGANATACTNGCATCTCTTTCCAGAGACTATGAAAGATTGAACGACTTAATGAATCAAAGAGAAAATGATTTGCAAGGAAGAGCAATTTTGATTATGATGTTTGTAGCAGTTGGTCTACCACTGCTAATCGCATTCATTGTCGGTCTTTTCGCTCCTAAAGCGGATGGTTTCCAGCTGGATACATTAAATTCTTCATTCACCTTATTTTTTGGAGCAGCATCGCTTGTCGCAATATCGGTTGGCGGAAGGATGCTAGGTAGACTACGCTCTGCCTTGTGGTGGGCGCCTCTTTGGATGGCGATCTCAATGTCATTGTATCATGTAGGAGTATTAGTAATTGGAAGTTGATGAAATATGGAAGAAATATTAGAGCAATATGGTAGAGTTACAATCTACAAAGAACCAACGCATCCTTCGCCTATGTACCACGTAGATGGTGCGGCGGAGCCGAACCCTTATGGCAACCTTGCAGTACTACTGGAAGACGACAATTTGGAAGAGGTGATGTATAACGGAGGGGCACAGTGTGTTAAAATCGCACATAGAGAGCACGGAATGTGTAGAACAAATGTATGGGTAGATGATGCCCAAGGTCTTGATATTGCAAGAAATATTGCGGCCTTTACTTCAGTTCCATTAGGAGACGGTCCCGGGCTTGTACCGATTTTTGATGGAAGACTTCCAGATGGGAGTCGTGTAAATGGAACAATTCCTCCAGTTTCTCCTGATGGTCCAACCTTGACCATTAGAAAATTCAGGGAAGACCCTATGACAATAGTCGATTTAGTGAGATTTGGAACGATTAATCTTCGCTTGGCTGCTATGATGTGGGTTTGGATAGAAGGATTGGATAGCCGGCCTGCAAACTTCGTAATTGCCGGAGGAACAGGTTCAGGTAAGACAACTACATTGAACTGTCTTGGAATGTTTATTCCTTGGCATAAGCGTCTACTTACAGTAGAAGATACTGCTGAATTACAAGTTTATCACGACCATTGGCTAAGGATGGAAACACGCCGAGAGCGCCCAGATGGAACCCCTGCAGTCGACATGAATGATTGCCTAAAATCCAGCCTTCGTATGCGTCCTGATAGAATCATTGTGGGAGAAGTACGTTCTAGTGAATGTGCAACTCTTTTGACCGCTATGAATACTGGTCACGATGGTTCATTCGGTTCACTGCACGCAAATACTGCCCAGGAGACCATTACTAGAATGATCAACCCTCCAATGGATGTACCTCCAATTATGCTAACAGGGCTAGATTTGATTATTATTCAAGCAAGATTGTATGTTGACGGTAAAACCTCTAGAAAGATCACCGAAGTAGCTGAAGTAGCTGGTATGGAGGGCGACAAACCTCGCCTGAATGCAATTTGGAAATATAATGCTGCATCAGATACAATTGAAGAAACTGGAATCCCCTCCAAGATGCGTGAAACCATTTGTTCAGCAGCAGGTATTAATCCTGCTCAATTCGAACAACATGTCAAGCAAAGAGAACAGATCATTGGCGACCTATTACACCGAGATATTCGTGATATCGAAACAGTAACCAAGGTTATTCAAGGGTTCTATGCAACTCGCTGATTATCTAGTCAGTCTAAGTCTAGCAAGTAGTTCATCAACGCCATCAAGGCTACTTCTTGCAGAGTTAATTCTGTCTGTTGCGTCGCTTACAGTTTCTCCCAAGTCAAGTTCACCTTCGACAATTTCTTCCTCTCTTTCAGGGGCTTGGAATTGTTTTGCAAGCCTTCGTAAATCTGTAATAATTGAATCTACCTCGGTATCTGAAACATTAATTCCAGGAGCCAAACGTGGAATTTCAGAAGGAGAGATGTATCCTAATTCAGCACCTACTACTCCCGCTGCAGCTACAATACGTGGCCTTAATTCAGGAGTATTAATCTCATAACCCTTCTTTTCTAGGAATCTTACTACAAGTGCTTGCTGTGATTCATTGTAGTTGCCTTCTGACTTTTCTAGAATCGCCTCGACCAATTGTTCAAAGCCTTCGATATTTCTTTCAAGTCTATCCAAAGTTCTTCTATCACTTGCCTCTAGATGAACAGCCCCGTGCTGAATCAATCGAATAACACGTGTTCTCCTCGCTGTCTTGGGATCACTTGATGCGATATCATCATCTAATGAAATTTGTAAATCAAATAAAGCGTGTAGTCGACCTGAAATTGCAGGTAATCTGAGGTCTAATCCTAGTGTTCTCGCCTTTTCTTCAAAAGCCATTCTTCCTTTGACCATATTTCCAGAATTGTCTTGTATGATTCCTGGCAAAGTTTCTCGCAATATATTTCTCGCATCCTCGAATTTCCTCAAAGCCTCTCTCTCTCTCCAAGAATTAGGAGTGGAATGCATAGCGTTCATTTCTTCCTTGGCTTGCTGATCTAGAATCTTTAATCGATGATGAATAAATGCTCTTCCTGATTCGTCATCTATTTCGAAACCATGGTCGGCAAAGCTTGCNACAAATGCTTCTACATCTTCNGAATCTGTAACTTCACCTACCAATAAGAAGTCTCTGCATAAGGCGTCGATTTCAGCAGCTCTATTTTCATTTTCAACGAAGGCAGGAGTAATTTCGATATCAATTAAATCAGGGGTAACTTCTACTGGAAGAGNCTCAGGCAATTCTATTATCTCNACTTCATCNCTTTGAGGTTCAGTTTGTTCTACCGGGGTCTCTTCGATTACTTCATCTACTGCAATTTCTTCTACGACAACAGGTTCTTCCACGATATCTTCAATTACGATTTCATTAATTTCAGGTACAATCTCTTCTAGTTCATCGTCATCATCTAATTCTTCGGGAACTGGGATATGAATTGCTCTTGGTCCATTACGGGGTCTTCTCAAACTTTTCTTTACGACTCCCCATGCTCCTGCTTGTGAGGTTAGGACACCTGCAACTCTCATCAATAAGGCCTGTTTTGCTCCTGAACGTGGCAATTCTAGTCTAATACACAGTTCGTGCAAATCATCGCGCGATAAACCATCCAATTTTTCTGGAGTCAATTGTTTTGCATCATGATTTAGATGAAGGTAAAGTCGTTGTCTTCTTTCTCTGATAGATCCTGATTTCTTGATTCCAAAAACAGCCAGCAATTCACCCATTTTATTGTTCAAAATCGATGAAATCGCTTCACTGGATAGGTCCCACTCGGTTAAAACGAGTGCTGCAATAAGCCTGGAACGGACTACTTCGACCGAACCATTTTTCGAAAGTCCATGTTCTGCTGATATCTCTTTTAGGCGGTCCAAACGTGCTTGATGGAGTTCGCTAAGGAGCATCTGAACTTCGTTCATATCAGGACCTCTAGAAACTCTTGCGCATCTTTCCATATTTGAGGTTGCACCTTGTAATTGGTGTTGGAAGTGCAATTTCAGAAGGTTATGGCTCATTCCAATGCTTCCAAGAAACCTCTATTCTATTGCCAACACCTTGAAACCACTTGGGCGTTAAGATAGGTTTGAGGGCGGCTAATGGGCAGGTATGAGCGCGCTTCAAAATCCTCATTGAAACTTTCCCATTCTCTAGTTTCAGGTTTGATAGACAATATTCGTCGAGATTTGAGAAGGCAAGAAGCTCACATAGATGGGGAGATGCGCGAACGCGTAGATGCNATTCAGAAAACTNTGATCGAGGTTGCTTCAATTCAAGACGCAATTATNGCAGGTTCGCTAGAGGTAAAGAAAGGACTTAGTCGAGCTCAAAAGAAACTGAACAAGGGCGGAAGCCATAGTGATATGAAGACTGAAATATTAGAATCTGCAAAAAGATTGGGGGAATTACGCAAACTACACAACGACGCAGTTGCCCGAATACAGGGCGCTCTGGCAAGGCCNCCTTCAGCCGTTGAGATAATTGAAAGAATGATGAAAGATATTTTCAAAATGGCTGGNTCTTGGGAATCCAGTGCTAGAGAAATAGATGAGACGATTTCAGATGCAGTAGACGCTAATCAGCCGGTTGAAATGATAGAGTTAGAACGAGATTTAACCAATAATGGCTATGATGTAATATTGGCGGGTGACTTACGAAGTGAGCAGAATATCGAAGCGAGTAGAAATTTGATTCAAGAAATGTCTCGCGACCAAGGGAAATCAGAGGATCAATAATCATTAAATTTAGGCAAACCTATCTTGTCTGCCGAGATTCTACCTTCAGATACCATCTCTTCAGTGTATTTATCCATCATCTCTTTTATTCGACTTCTTTTTTCTTCTTCAGGTATTTCACTTAATATTTGTATTAGAGTATTCCAGTTTTTTACTAGCACTAATGAAGAAGTATGAATCTCCTCAGGAGGGAATACTTTCTCTATAGAAGCAGTCACTTTGCCACTCTTATCTAATGTTTCTAAAACCATATCAATCCTAGAATCTCCTTTGACATCACCTTTCATAGAAACAATACTATCCCTGGAATGTCCATCTCCTTTTTTATCGGCCTCTCTGAGAACGGTTCCGACCTTTCTCTGCTCGACATACATTCCAATCTTCTCATGTTTATCGTTATCAATGTGGTCAAGAATCATCATTTCAATCCTCAAAGAGATTGCTGCTCCAGCGTCGATAATCTCAAGTAAATTATGAGCGGGGAAATCCATTCTTGTAATGAAGACAGTATAGCCTTCTAGGGGAGTAGGAATGAATCTGAATCGTTCAACATTATCTCTTTGTAGTCCAAGTGTATGCCTTCTAGTACGAGATGGCAAAAGTGAGTATAATGATCTAGAGATAATATATCCATCAATCTCGCCACTATTTCTCTTATCTTCCATCCACGATAATCTATCAATGATTTTGTCTGGTAGATCTTCAAGTTCTGATGCCAGCATAGTCTTCACATCAGGTCTTGCTCGCAACATTTGTCGCTTAGATAATTCACAATCGGCTAATACAATTCCATTTTTAGGAAGATATTCTACCTTGTCTTCACAGACCAGTACCTTTGTCGGCTCTCTTCTTGGAAGTACTATTGATGCAGTCAAGNCATCTTGTCGATTTTCATACCACCATTTTGCCGATACAGCAGCCATATCTGCATGACCATCTATCAATAGCTCAATTGCAGACTCTACATGTGGCACTTCTCTAATTACCAAATCTATGCCATCAATATCTCGTTGTGCTAATTTGTTTGTTTGCGCGTTTACGCCATCACCATTTTCGGGATAGACAAGAATTTCAAATCGTCCATCTTCGTTCATCGCGCAAACCTCGGCGGGCATATGCCCACAACCGGCTGGCGTCCGCCACCCGTTAAGAAGCCCACCCTTGTCGGACAAACAATGGACGACACCTTTGCGGGGGAAAAAATCGAAGAGATGCGTCAACTAGTAGATGCTAATCTCTCTAAGATAATCGAAGAGCAGTCGCTTCTTTATGGCGAAGTTGCTAAGTGTGCAGGAGACATATTATTGGCTGGTGGTAAAAGATTACGACCAATCCTTATTCTACTCGCATACGAAATTGCTGGTGGTAAAGATATCGAGGAAATAATGCCTCTGGCATTAGCAGCNGAATTCATTCATACAGCAACNTTAGTCCATGATGATATCAATGATGAAGCAGATTCACGCCGAGGGATGCCTACACTTCACTCTACACATGGTCAAGCAAAGGGAATNATTGGTGGTGATTGGTTATTTTCACAGGGCTTTTCTTTGGGTGGAAGGTATGACACTGTAATCGTAGATATTTTGAGTGTTTACTGCTGTGATTTGGCAAGCGCAGAATTTAGCCAATTGGATCATGTAATGGATTTGGGAACTTCTCCTGAGAATTATTTAGATATAGTTCGCGGAAAAACAGCAGGACCCTTTAGAGCCGGTTGTGAGGCGGCAGCAATAGTTGCTGGCAGTAGTATTGAAAATTCCAAATCTCTTGCTAGATTTGGACAAGAGTTGGGTATTGCATTCCAATTGGTAGATGACTTACTGGATATCTTAGGTGACGATAGAATGGGTAAACCACGCGGTGCTGATATCTATGAAGGCAAGATGACCTTGCCACTTATTCACGCATTGACCTTACTGCATGGCGAAAAAAGAGAACGTTTAGCAGAATTGATTGTAGATTTCAATGATAATTCATTTGATGAATTAATACAATTGCTAGATAGTTCTCAGAGTATCCAATATGCCGAGATTCTGGTAAAGGCACATCTAGAGAGGGCGATGACAGAAATAGAATCATTTCCAGATTGTAATGCAAAACAATTGCTTAAACATGTGATTCAAATGGTTCCTAATAGGCATTCATGAGGTGTTTGATTGGCTAGTTCTCAAAGAGATGTAATCATAATTGGCGGAGGTCCAGCCGGAAGTACTGTTGCTCGTTATGCTGCAGCCAATGGTGCGGATGTATTGGTGATTGACAGGAGAGACCCCATCGGCTCTCCTTTACAATGTGGTGAATTGGTCCCTACTAACGATGAGATGAGGCGTTTATGCCCCGATGTTCCAGATATGGATGACTTATTTCAAACCCCGGAGGAGGCAATATCTCGGCGTTCAACCAAAATGCATATTGTTCCACCATCTGGCAAACCACTAAGATTTAATTTCGAAGGATATGTATTGAATAGGGTTGCACATGACGAGTTTTTGGTAGATTTAGCTAAGAAATCAGGTGCTGAATTTATGGTAGATTCACCAGTTCAAAGAGTAGAAGGAAATAATGTGATCTTAAAGAATGGTGAATCCCATTCGGCCAAGGTAATCGTAGGAGCAGGTGGTCATAATGACCCTCTAAGAAAAGAATATTGGGATGAATCATCTACAAAAATACCAGTCAAATTTGTTTTGATGGATGGAGATTTTGGCGATGCTGTTGAACTCCACTTCGGATCTATGGCTCCTGGTGGTTATGCATGGATGTTTCCAAAAAGTAGTGGCGCTAATATCGGCCTTGGTATCCAAAGGAGTTTTGCCAAGGGTAGGAATCTAAATGACTACACAGAGGATTTCATTTCAAAATATAATGGAGAAATAACCTTCAATGGTGCAGGTTCATTGCCGATGTCTGGTACTATCAAGCAATTTGTCAAGGGCAATTATATGTTAACAGGTGATGCTGCTGGAATGGTGTTGCCATCAAATGGTGCAGGTATTACTATTGCAATGGTGGGAGGAAGAATCGCAGGACAAGTTATCGCTGAACATTTGAAATCTGGAATTTCGTTACATGAATACGAAATAAGATGGAAAAAGCAGATGGGTAAAGTAATGCGNAATTCTAAGCGTTCATTCAAATTTGGAAGTTTACTCTTCAAACTTCCAGATTGGATGNTAAATAAGTTGTTTAATCCTCTTACAAAGGGGATAATTTGGCGAGCAGTAACCTGTAGGAAGATGTTCTGGATATTTTGACAAATAGCCACGTCGCCATTTCTTCAAACGCCTTGTTTTGCTATTTGAAGCCATAATTGAGCGGTTGTTTCAAGTGGATTGAGTGTAAGGGCTTACTATGCAGCGGGATAATGCGGCGGTCAGCCCAGTTATTGCGACTGTACTATTGCTAGCGATTACCGTTTTACTTTCCAGTATGGTTTTTGTAATGATGTCTTCAACNTTTGATACGGTCGAAAAGAAATCTCCAACAGCATCTGTATCGGTAAGAGCGTTATCAAATGGCTATCATGTTGTGACTATTACAAGTCTAGATCAACAATTAGACCCAAGTAAAGTCGAATGGTCAGTTCTAAAAACAGTTGGCGATGATAGACAGATTTTGTCGGGCACTGTTGATGATTCAGATGTTTATGGTACCGTTGGAGCGAATGTCTCGTTCCANGATAGAGATGCAGGTTGGTCTGTTTCAGGCGGAGATTATTTCGTAATCAATTGTAGAGATTTAGGTTGCGATGATGGAGATCACAAGTTCCAAATCTTAGATGAAAACTCCAATAAAGTACTATTCAAAGTCGGTTTACCACTAGCTGATTAATCAGCCACCGATGTACGACATCTCGATTTTTTCTTGTTTGACAATACCTCTTAGTTCAGAGTAAGCATCATCTCTGTCAGTCCAAATCGAACGTACTGCTTTAGCGATATCACTTTCAGTAGCCCCCATCCGAATTATTCCTTTCAAGTCATATCCCTTAGAGGCAAATAGACACGTATACAGCGATCCATTGGCTGAAATCCGTGCCCTGCTACAATCTCCGCAAAATGGTTTGGAAACACTTTCAATAAATCCTAATTCTTGGCCATTCCAATTATAGCGATTGGCAACCTCTCCTTTATGGGTTGGTTTTAGAGGTTCTAATCCTTCAAATCTGCTTCGAATCTCATCACCGCTAACCACCTCATCGAGATTCCAAGAATTTGTTTCTCCTACATCCATGAATTCTATAAAGCGAACTACTACATCGCTCCCGTTGAAATAATTTGTAATCTCACTTACCGCATGTTCATTAATTCCGGCTCTTACTACGCAGTTTACTTTGACCCCAAGACCTGATTGTAAAGCAGCTTTTATTCCAGCAAGGACCATTTCGGGCTGATAGTTTGAATCGCTCATCTTCTGAAATGTATCAGTATCTATTGCATCTAAAGAAACAGTAACTCTATCCAGTCCGGCTTCTTTCAATTGCTTTGCATGCTTTGCTAGCATGATTCCATTTGTTGTCATGGCTATATCGAGGTTTTTTGGTAGCATTGCTATGAAATTTGGCAGATCTCTTCGCATCAGAGGCTCCCCACCAGTAATTCTCACCTTTTCAAGACCTAGAGGTACCAATGAATCGATGATTAGAGAGAACTCTTCGTAACTCAGTACCTCGGATTTGGGTAAAAATACATGTTCGTTATTGTAATGTTCTTTTGGCATACAATAAGTACACCTCATATTGCATCTATCAGTCAAAGATACACGAAGGTCCCGAAGGGGTCTACCGCGCTTATCTAAGACCATATTTGGACACAGAACAAAGCCGGTATTCAATATGTGCCTTGCAACCATTCATGTTAGAGGTCCTTTTGGGATGTAATATGCGGACTTTGAAACCCACCAAGTCCACAAGTTTAGGTGCCATTAGAGGTACATTGACGATAAAGAAATCAAATTTGAATGGGACCTTTTGCTTGCCCCCTTCAAAGAGCCATGCAATGCGCTGGATAATCCTGGCCTCTATGTCTAAAACTCCAACTAGAATAGAAATGTCCGAAATCGGTAGAGATGTAAATGCGTTGTTAAAATGTCTTAATCAATTAGGCATAGAATATGAAAATGGAATAATTACTGGTGGAGAATTAGTAGAACCATCTGGTCCATTAAATTGTGAGAATAGTGGTACTGCGTTCCGATTTTTACTTGCACAATCAGCAACATGTGATTTCACAGTAACTCTTGATGGAGATGAATCGCTTAGAGTAAGGAGTTCCTTACCTCTTGTTCAAGCATTAGGAGTGAGTACTTCTGCTAATTCTTCTAATCTATTTGCTCCGATTAGTATTGAAGGGGAATTTGAAAAGAAGGAAATTGAGGTTGATGTGTCAAAAAGTTCACAATTTCTATCTTCAATATTGTTGATGACCCCTCGAACAAATGGATTCACTTTGAGAACGAAAGGGGCCCCAGTGTCACGAAAACATTCACAGTTAACCTGGGATTTATGTCAAGCAACCGGTGCTAAAAAGCAAGGTGAGCCTTGGGAAGTAGTGTGCCCCGAAGTAGTCATTCCCTCAGATGCTTCGATGATGGCATTCGCCAAATTAGCAGGTCTAAATGTTGAAAACCAGCCGTTGGTTAATGATGCAATTGGTCATGATGTTTGGAATCAAACCGGTGAGTTTGACCTTACTGATGCCAACGACCTTATCACTCCATTAGCAGCATATCTCGCCTTGGGAAGTGGTGGAAAAATCATCGGTGCTAAGCATGCCACTTTCAAGGAGAGTAACCGGATAAAATGTACCGCTAGCCTTCTTTCAGATTTTGGTCTAGACGTTGAAACAACAGAAGATGGTTTGATTATCAAAGGGGGGCAAAATCCGACTTCACCAATTGAGATAGTCAATACATTTGGAGATCATAGAATACAAATGACAGCAATCCTACTAGCTGCTAGAGTTGGCGCAACAATAGATAATTCAACACTACATGAAATAGCCTGGCCATCATATCTTCAACAATTAGAAAATCTAGGGCTAAAGTTTGAATTGAATTAATTCATCCATGGCGACCAAAATGTTGGTCGAGCGCATTAAGAGGAATTCTCATCGCTGTAGGTCTTCCATGAACGCATGCCCAAGGGTTTGGAATACGTCTCATATCATCTAGCAATCTCCTCATTTCAGGAAGTGTCAATTTGTCATTGGCCTTTACTGCGCCTCGGCAGGCATTTAGGAATGCAATGTGGTCCTTCTTTTCTTCAACAGTAGTAATCGGTGCTCCATCTTCTGAAACATCGAGTAGCAAGTCGTGTACGAAATCTTGCATCTCGTCACCTGATAGAAGCGCAGGTGCAGATGATATTACCCATCCTGAGTTTTTTTGCTCAAAGGAAAAACCTATTCCTTCAAGAGTATCTTTAGAGGCATCAAGTCTCGCTAATTGTCTAGCATCTAAATCAATTTCAAGCGGAGAAATCCTTGGTTGAGATTCCCATATTTCCTCATTATGACGTAGCCTTTCATAACGCACTCTCTCATGTAATGCATGCTGGTCAACCAGAAGTAATTCATCCTCAGCCTGAACCAAGATGTAGGAATCTGCAAATTGTGCTAGAGGTTCCATCTGCGGTAATTCATTGATTACTGGTCCGAGAGGATTGTCGGATAATGGACTTTGAGAAACTATTCCGGCATGTCGATGTAATTTTCTTTCATCAGATGAAAGCGCGGGTGCTATGGGCTGCATATTGGTGATAGTTTTTTGACTACTAGCAGCAGTTGAAACCGGTCTTGGCTTTGCCTCAGGTTTGATCTCAGTTGACTTTTCACCACTAAGTGACAACTGTGCAGCATCCACCCAAGATGGTTTACTTTTCTCTCTTCTTTGTTCTGGTTGTTTTGCTAATGATACAATACCGGTAATACCTCCACTTGATTCTGGTTCGGTCGGAGTCGATTCAAGAGTATGTGCAATACAACGTTCTAGTCTTTCTAGAACTCTCCAGGAGTTCTTTAGCCTAACTTCTCTTTTAGTCGGGTGTACATTTACATCAACTTCCTCGGAAGGAAGGTTTAGCAATAATACCGCTACTGGATGCCTTCCTTGCATCAACCTGGTCCTATATCCTCTTCTAATCGCTTGTAAAAATGGTTGTGAAGCGACAGGCCTTCCATTGATTAATACATGAATGTCATCACCTTTTCCTCTAGTGATATCAGGAGTAGAAACCCAGCCAGTCCATTTTTCATCACCGGGAGCCTCTAAATCAGCGGGAGGGGATTTCAGTAGAATCATTTTTCCAGCTTGACCTCCAAGCAAATCGTACAATCTATCTTCCATATCCTCTACTGCAGGAACTTCAAGAATTGTCCTCTCATCACTAGTGAGTCTAAATCCTACTTCAGGATTAGAAATTGCATGACTAACAGTCACATCGACAATCTTGCTTGTTTCAGTAGCGGGTCTTCTTTGGAAAGCGAGTCTAGCGGGTTGATTGATAAAAATTCCTTTGACTTCGATTTTAGTACCTTCAGCAAGGCCAACTGGTGTTACATCACCCTTTTCGCCATCTTTCATTGTAATCATTCGCCCTTCATTACCACTAGTTCTACTAGAGATTGATAATTCACTAACCATTCCAATACTAGCTAAAGCCTCACCTCTAAATCCGAGGGTTCCAATACTCGCAAGGTCATCTTCATTTCTCAGCTTACTGGTTGCATGCCTGTCTAAAGCCAAAGCGAGATCTTCTTCATGTATTCCAGAACCATTGTCAGTAATTGCAATAAGGTCAAATCCGCCTCTCTCTATATCGATTTGTATTTGCGTAGAACCTGCATCTATAGAATTCTCTAATAATTCTTTGACAACTTGTGCAGGCCTTTCCACAACTTCGCCTGCTGCAATATGACCTATGGTCCGGTCATCGAGTTGTTTTATTCGTTTCAAACTCATTTCTTATCCCCCAATAAATTCCTCAAATGATAAATCGCCTCATGTGCATCCCTAGGACTCAAAGAATCTGGATCGATATTTTGCAATGACTGCTTTATTTTCTCTAATGTTGGATCTTTTTCGATAACAATTTTCGGTTTGTTCATGAAACCCATTAGAGATGCTTGCCCAGCATCTCTTGAATCTGGAGTTCCAGATTCTCCTGCCTTAGCACCTTGTGCCTGGTTTTCTAAAAATCGAAGCAAATCTCCTGAACGTTCTACGACATGCCTTGGCAATCCTGCTAAAGCAGCTACTTGGACTCCATAAGAGTCATCACAAGGCCCGTCTGCAACAGTATGTAAGAATCGTAATTCTCCATCAAACTCAGCTACCTGAACATGTACGTTAACCAATCCCGGTGCATCCCCCTCAAGACCGATTAATTGATGATAATGAGTAGCAAAAAGAGTTCTTGAGCCAAGGCGATTACAAATATCCTCAGTCACTGACCACGCTATTGAAAGACCATCAAAGGTCGAAGTACCTCTGCCGATTTCATCTAGTAAAATCAACGAATCAGGGGTTGCTCTTCGCAAAATATGTGCAACCTCCATCATCTCCATCATGAATGTGGAACGACCTCTTCTAATGTCGTCACTTGCACCGACTCTGGTGAATATCCGATCGACTAGTCCAACTTTAGCACTTTCAGCAGGTACGAATGACCCCGCTTGTGCTAGAATTGAAAGAAGAGCAGCACAGCGGAGATGGGTGGATTTACCGCCCATATTAGGACCTGTGATTAATAAAAAGGAACGTTTCTTATCTAAATTCAAATCATTAGGAACAAATCCAGATTGCATTTCTAATACCGGGTGACGAAGACCTTTGGCTGATAATCTGTTATCATCATACATGCTCGGTCTATTCCATGCTCTATTTCTTGCAACCTCTGCAAAGCATTGTAGTACATCTATTTGAGCGACATTTCCACTTATTTCAGCCAATGCTTGGACATGATTACGACATCTTTCCCTAAGATCACAGAACATGCTATATTCCATTGAGTTAGCCTTTGTATCCGCGGTTAGCAACTTGTCTTCCCATTCGACTAGTTCATCGGTCACATATCGATTTCCAGTTGTCATTTGTTGCTTTCGTTTCCATTCATCAGGTACCTTGGATGAATGGGTATTTGTTACTTCGATATACCATCCTATCTGTCGATTATGCCTCACTTTTAGGGATGGGATCTTTAGACGTATCCTTTCTTTTGCTTCTAAGTCTTTGAATAATTGATGACCCTTTCTTGCTGCATTTCTGAAATCATCTAATTCAGAATTAACACCCTCTCTTATTAGCCCTCCATCCCGTAGAGAAAGTGGTTGCTCATCATTAAGATTAGCCTGAATATCAATTCTAACCAATTCAAGACGGTCTATACTCTCTGATAAAGTACGCAAAAGAGGGTCTTCGACCTCCATGCATAGCGATTTTAGTCTAGGCATTCTCTCCAAAGCGAGTCCGATTGCAACCAGGTCTCTCGAACCCGAGCGATTGTATGATAATTGAGTTGCTAATCTCTCCATATCTCTAAGCCCCTTAATGGCTTCTCGTATCTCATTTAATCTTCTAGAAGAGCGAGATAATGTAGCAACCGAATCATGACGGCAGTTAATCATATCAATATCTGCTAATGGTTGTAAAATCCAAGACTTCAAAGTGCGCCTCCCCATTGCCGTTCTACAACGGTCTATAGCGCCAAGAAGACTTCCTTCTTTCTCTCCAGATAATGTCTGAGTTAATTCCAAGTTTCTCAAAGTAGTTTGATCTAAAATCATATTTCCTTCGGGCTTCAAAATCTCAATATCACGTAGATTTATCTCTTCCATACGATGCATTGCAGCTAGATAATCTGCAGCTAGACCCGCTGCAGACATTGCTAAAGGTGCATCACCCAAGTCAATATGCCCTAAATCCGAGACCTCCAATACTTTTTTCAAAGATTCTTGACCTCTTTTTTCTGATGAAGAGTGCTGAGAAAGAACCACTCCATCCAATTGTGAGACCATGTGTCTGACCTCTTGCCTATCACTATCACGCGGGGTAAAGACCAATTCGTTGGGATTGGCTCTTAGCAAGTCATCTAGTACTCTTGCCCAACGTTCATCACCGGAGTGTTCAACAGTCCAAACCTGACCAGTTGAAGCATCTAATGTTGCTAATGCTACACCATCTGCCTTTACCACTAAAGACGCTAACATCGCAACATCATCTGTTCCAATCAAACTTTCTTCATACAACGAACCAGGAGTGTAAATTCTAGTTACAACCCTTTCGAGTAATTTTGCTCCTTCTCTTAATTCCTCTTCCTGTTCAGCCACACATACTTTGTGACCCGCTTGTAGCATCTGTTTCAGATTATCTTCAAGGGCATGCCATGGGAATCCTGCCATCGGAATTGGGTTATCCGATTTTTTGTCTCTACTAGTCAATGCTAGGCCTAGAACTTCTGAAGCGACTACTGCGTCGTTGTGAAATTGCTCATAGAAGTCGCCCATACGGAAGAATAGCACCGAGTCTTGATGCTCATTTTTGATGTCCATGTATTGGTCCATCATTCCCCGCTTCGCCATCTGTGGTCACTCCTTGCTCACGCTAGGACACAGCCACTTAAGCGGGGGTTGGTAAAGAATGCCCTTGGAATTAGGCAAAATTAGCGAAAAAGCCACTCTATTGTTTTCAGAAAACTTCACCGGTTTTTATTGAATCAGCAATATTCCATAGCATAAGGGATAAAATCATCAAAGACACCATTATGAAAGCGAAATCCATCATTCCTCTAAGACTCGTAAATGACTTTCTTGCATCTGTATCAATCGATAGTGAACCCATTTCTTGACTTGCATCTGATCCGTGAATAGCTATAGTTCCAGTACTGTCTGTGTAGGAGTACATCGGCATTATGTGTAAGGGTTCAGGAAGTTTCTCAACTGAGATTTCTCCGTCCGAATATATTGCAACATTTTCAGAACCTATGTCGCCAAAGAACCAGATATCACCTCTCTTATCGGCTGTTGCAGATTTACTTGCAACACCAAGGTTTGTAGTTTCCTTTTCTTCAATGTATACCGAATCGACAGTTCCTGCTGCAATAAAGCCGTCACCTGCTGGCATTATACTATGGATTGCCCCTTCTCCGCCAAGGTATAGAACCTCGATTAGAGGGGTGCCTTCTGCATCCAATGTCACTTCAATTATTAATTCATAAATCGGAGGTGAATTTGTACCGTTTAGTCCCACGAAATTAATTGGTGCCTTCCAACCTCCTGCTACTAGCCAACCCTCATCTGTAGACTGCATAACATCAAGTTGCATATCTCCATCATTGATTGTTACTGCAGATACTGATTTTGTAGAAGATGCTTGATCTAATTTCATCGATGCTAAGGAAGTAGAAGTTCCGTCTTGAACTATCATCAACAAGTCATCGCCATTTCCTGAAACGTCGATTACTGTCAAATCTTGTGATAGCATCATTGATGACCAACCATCAATGTCTGCACTATTTACCGAGATTTCGCCAGAAACTCCTTCACAAGCATAAGTGACTCCGCGATATGATTCTAGACATGTTGCATACGGCGAAGCGACATTTTCTTCTGTATCAGTGAGGTATATGTGTCTACCATCATCTGTTTCATACAAAATAGCATCACCAGATATGTCAACAATCATGGTATCTTCTTTGACATTATCAAGTAAATCTTCGGCACCGAGTTTCACTCCCGATAATTCATTAGACCAATCTATCATTATACCTCCAGAAATTATCACTAATGCAAACACTGCAAACGATAACCACTGATGTTCAGATTCCTCTTGGATGAATTCATTCCATCTCGACATATACCTGCGAGGATGGACACCCTCCTTCTTCTTTCCCCTTAAGGGGAACTAACATTTCTCATCGGTATCGTCAAATAGGGATGGTTGGTCGCTGAGACGCCCGGAGGTATCGAATATGGCACGCAAGCCCGCAAAGATGTATCGCAGAATCAAAGGTCCTGCATATACTCGACGCAAGTATATCGGCGGTGTACCAAACAACAGAATCCTATCTTACTATTCCGGTAACCGCCGTGCTGCAGAGACAGGCGAATTCAAAATGGAGATGAGTCTTTTCGCAGATGAGTCTTGCCAAATACGCCATACTGCACTAGAGGCAGCTCGTGTTATTTCCAATTCAACCATTAGGAGTGCAGCTGGAATGCAAGGATATGCCTTGAGGATCCATACTTATCCTCACCACATTCTACGTGAAAACAAGCAAGCAACCGGTGCAGGTGCTGACCGTGTCTCACAAGGTATGCGTTGCGCTTTTGGAAAGAATGTAGGAACTGCAGCCCGTGTTAAGCGTGGCCAAAGAGTGATTTCAATACAATTCTCTCCAGAACACTACCTTATCGCTAAAGATGCACTACGCAAGGCTTCAATGAAGTTCCCAACACCTTGTACAACCACATTGATTCGTGGTGCAGAACACGTCAAGGGACTAGTTTGATCTAAATCCCTTTGAGGGATTTACTTCGCAGTTTAGACCTCATTGTAAAAAATACAACTTGAGGTTATTATTCACCGGCTGATTGATGAACAATCATATCGACGCGTAAACAGGAGGAGTCATAATGCGTATTGCAGTTCTAATAGAAGATAGATGCAAGCCCAAGAGCGATGCGTTTGCCTATCTCAAAAAATGGGCTGGCTCATGTGGTGCTGAATGCATCCAGATGGAGGGTGACAAATTCCGGATTTTAGAAACTGCATGCCCTCCTTGTTTTATTCGTGCTAAACACTGCCCTGATAATGCTGTAATCGTAATCAATTTACCTGCTGAATTAGAAACTGATATGATTCATAGATATTCCCTCAATGGTTTTCGCCTATTTAGGCTCCCTACTCCTTCAAAGGAATCGGTAGTCGGCATCTTAGGGCCAAATGGAATGGGTAAATCAACAGCATTCAATATCTTGAATGGTTCAATCATTCCAAATTTAGGAGACTTTCAAGCTGAAGATGTCTGGTGGGAAGATGCGATTGAGAGCTTACCTCGCGGAGAATTGAGAGATTTCTTGAATGAAGTTAGTGAATCAAATGTAAAGGTGGCTTTGAAACCCCAATACGTAGATCATATACCTAAAGCGGTAAAAGGAAAGGTCGGACAATTACTTTCTTCGGTCGATGAAAAAGATATGTTTGAAGAAACTGTTGAGAAATTAGGGCTTAGTCACCTTTTGGAAAGAGAATTAGACCAATTATCAGGAGGGGAATTACAAAGAGTTGCAATATGTGCAACTTTGTTGAAAGATGCAGATGTTTACTTCTTCGACGAACCTTCCTCATATCTCGATATACACGAGCGAATGCGAATCGTACGAATAATACAAGAATTAGCAGAAACAGCCCGTGTGATAGTCATAGAGCACGATTTAGCGGTGCTTGATGTATTGGCAGATCTAATTCATATCGTCTACGGTAAAAAAGGTGCATTTGGAATATTCACTCCAGCTAGAAGCACTAGAATGGCAATAAATGCATATTTGGATGGTTTCCTGGTTGAACAGAATGTTAGAATTCGTGATAAGCCAATCAAATTCCAAAAACATACAGACCGTTCAAGTGAAATTGGAAATACGGTTGTTGAATGGGGTGAAATCGAAAAAAATCTTGGAGATTTCAATCTAAAAACTGGAAATGGAAAGGTGCATCAATCCGAGGTTGTAGGTGTTGTTGGACCTAATGGAACTGGAAAAACAACAATGGTCAAGATTCTGGCAGGAGAATCTGAATATGATGCTGGATGGGTTACTGCGGATGCAAGAATCTCTTACAAACCTCAACATATAGATGTGGATATGGATTGTAATGTACAAACTTGGATAGATTCTGAAATCGGGATGGAATGGCGCAGTGGCGAATTTAATGTTAACGTGATTAGAGCTTTAGGAATCGATGAATTGATTACAAAACAAGTAAACAATCTCTCCGGTGGAGAATTACAATCTGTGGCAATAGGCATTTGTCTAGGTCGAGATGCTGATTTATACCTCCTGGATGAGCCTAGTGCCCATTTGGATGCTAATGCACGTATGGAGGCTGCTAAAGCGATTAGAAGAACCATGGAGTCTAATGAAAAAGCGGCCTTTGTAATAGATCATGATGTATATTTTATCGATATCGTTTCAGACTCCCTATTGGTGTTTGAAGGTGAAGGCGGAATCAGCGGAATGGCAGCAGGTCCTTACACACTTAGAGAGGGAATGAATCGTTTCCTGAAGGGAGTAGATGTTACATTCCGTCGTGACCACGACTCAAAACGTCCAAGAATCAACAAAGGCAAAAGTCGTAAAGACCGAGAACAACGTTCCAAAGGAGACTTCTATTCCTTCGATACATGAGTGTTTATTATGCCAGCACAGATACCTCCCGAAGCATTGTCGATAGGACGAGCGAGAGGTCGTCTTTCCGCATCTTCATTCACCGCTTTTAATCGCTGTGAAAAACAGTGGTTTCTCAATTATAGAATCGGATTACGAGGTCCGACTAACCCCCATCAGGTAATGGGGGTTATTGTGGAAGATGCATTATGTGGACTGTTAATGGAAAGGGCAGGTAGCGAGGGTAATAATTGGGCACAAAGCGATGCTCCATCATCAGATTGCAACACATTTGAAGAATTGAAAAAATGGATATTCGCAAAAATACCTAAATCAGCAAACAAGGTTTTTGAGGATGGGAAGTCAGAATTTGAAAAATCACTTTGGTCTAAAGGTGATTGGAATGAATCCTTCACAATTGAAATGGTTGAGAAGATGCTGGAGCATGGAATCGAATTACAATTAGAAGAGGTTGAATCCTGTTTTGAGGCAGGTGGCGGATTACATGATTTTGATGTTCCTGCGCCATGTTGGAAAACCCCCCCACACTTTGCTTTACCAGGGAAAGTAAATCAAAAAATAAAGTGGGAAGATGAACCTCACATATTTAGTGAGCAGTCGCTTACATGGTGTGATGCTTGGGAAATAGCCAGGCCATGGGTCAAAGACCCACGAAATCCACAGCCTCAGAGAATGTATCACCCCGAAAAATGGGCAGCAGGAGAATGTGATATTGTTCATAGATGGGATGGCGGGATTAGAATAATCGATGTCAAGATGGGAGATGGAGGTGGAAAATTTGCTGCCTCATTACCCGACCAACTAAACTTCTACTCTTGGCTATGGAATGAAACTCATGATTCAAAATGTACCGGTTTAGAGGGATGGTACCTTACAAATGGTATGCGTAAGGTGGTAGAAATAACTTCGAAAGAGACCAGTGAATACCGAGCAGTACATGATTTGATGCAAAATTATTCTGCGGATAACAAATTGCCAATTTTAGAACCATGCGATGGTAGTGCGGGGGGGTGTCACTGGTGTTCAAAATCTGAGATTTCTTATGAGCCTTCAAAAATAGAAATGCCGTTTGAATCATTATCCGCAATTCCTAATCGCGTAAATGTCAAAGGAAAATTGCAAGGTTCGTGGGGACCTTTACCCAATCACTATGGGGAGATGGTTTTAGGTGCAATGATTCAATACGGAGATAAGATGGTAACCATTGAAGAAAGCCAGCCAGGAGCATTTCCCATGATGCATTCTGCACCTGCCGGTGAGGTCATAATTACAGGCGCATTACCGGGTGTTTGGAGAGGTCAACCTCGTCTTTATCTCGATCAACATTCTGAAATAGTATCCAATTCAGATGCAGAATTAACTCGTATGGGCATGCTGAGAACTAAGGCTAATGTCACAGGTGTAGTGCTTTCATGTTCTCGCCGTGATGGTAATAGGATGGATGGCAGACCATGGTCTATGATGTCCTTCCATATTTGGGATGGAGAGAGAGTTGCTGAAGCTGTGGCATTTGGTTCAGCGATGAATGGTTCTATTCTTGCAATCAAGCCAGGGGATACAGTCAGTTTAATTTCAGCCGAACTAGGATGGCGTGAAGGTTTGGTTCAATTGCGTATAGATTCCCGCTCTACAAGAATCAATGTAGAATCGAAGGCTTGAATAAAGTCCAAGTTAGGCTTTGTCAGTTATGCCCGTCCGTGCTGCTGATGCCGCTACCGATAAAATTGGTAGATTTAATCGGCTCAGTGCTTCGCAGGCTAACACTTGGGAAGATTGTCCGCGACTTTGGTGGTATCAAAACAAGCTTCGACTGAAGTTCCCACAAACCCCTCCGTTATTTTTGGGTCGTGCTGTAGAAGAGACAGTGTGCAGGGTATTCATGGAATCACCTGGTATGATATTTTATCAGGCTCCTGCAGACGTTATGGAAATTGGTGCTGATTTTTTACTACCATTACTTGATGACGAGGTTCCTGATACTGAAGAGAAACTACTACTTTGGTGTGAAAAGAGAGTTGATGTACATTGGCCAATAATTAGAGACAAGATGCATGCTGAATGGCAAAAGCATGCTCGCAAGGGTGGAAATTGGCATGATTATTCTATGCAACAATATCGCGATATGTGTGTAACTGCAACTAAGATGCATATTGGTGAGGTAATCAAATGTATGCAGGAAGTTGGGGCAAGAGAACTAACGATGTGGCGAGAAGGTCACAAATTAGAGATTCCTGCTCCTGATACCAGGTCTAAAGAATTCGACAGACATCCTTTGGCTAGATATGGTGAATGCACATTAGTCGAAGCATGGGAGATTGCTAGGCCGTGGTTTGTAGATCCTGATGCTCCAGATTTTTCTTTGAATGTAGTACATCCTGAACACTGGTTTCAGGGCGAATATGACCTTGTCTATAGACATTGTAATTCACTTAGAATCATGGACCTAAAAGCCAGTCGCGGCGGGGGGGACCGCTCTGGAAATTATGTGGAACAACTTCGCATCTATGCTATGCTTTGGTCGATAACTCACGATGGACAAATCCCTGATGCATTAGAGGTTTGGTATCTTGGAGTCGAAGTAAGGAAAAGTATACCAGTTCCTACAGCCGCTGAAATTGATATTATGGAAGGTAAATTGAAAGATCTCTGGAGTGAAATTAAAGAGACTGAGATCACTGCTGAAGATTGCCCTCCTATCCCAAGGCCTTTGCGTGGATATTCGGAAGGTGGTGTGAAAATTGAAGATCCCAAAGAGAATCGTTGTGATACTTGCGATTGGGCTGGATTATGCCCTAATGGTACGGGAGATGACGACCTTCCAGCAGGTGGAGAATATGAAAAGCCAGGCGACATCAAAGTCTATGACCTTACTCCATTCAATGATTTACAACCACGTGTAGATATTTTCTGTGAGATATTCAGTATCAAAGAAATCGACTTTGGTCCACCAAATATTATGATTCAACAAAATGATGGTTTTGCTCATATCAAAATAATTCATCCAGGAGATGAAGACAACCCTTCATACCCTGACGGCTTAAAAAAAGGCGATACAGTTCGACTTGAGGGAGTGATTCCTTCCACTAATTGGAAAGGAGAATTACAATTGAAAGTAGACCCTCATGCACGTATAGTAAAGTCCTCTTCCCCAGGAGAATCTGACATTGGATTATTTGATTTCAGAGCACGCTGGAATGTTGCAGGTAGAGTTTGTTATACCACTCACAAGACTGGAATTGGTAAAAACGGTAAACCTTGGGCTAGAAAAGGAGTTGTTCTCATCGATGATACAGGAAGGATTTCAGTTGAAGGATGGGATAATGCATGGCCTTCAATCTTCAATACTCTACAACAAGGTGATGAAATCGCTGTACTAAATGTAAGCTTAGATGCTTGGGCGATAGATGTTAAAGCCAACTTGGAAAAAGGAAGTTCCTTGCAAATACTTAGCCGCCAGAACTGACAATTGTCAAATCTAAATTCACATCCGATTTTAGTATTGTAGCATGTGGTAGAACTGTATCTTTGTGGCTAACCAATACTGTAGATGGATGAATCTCAGCTTTATCTAGCGCTTGTCTAATCGTTGAACCTGAGGCTATTTCTATGGTTAAATCATACCCGTGGCCCTTTAATCCAATCTTCATCATGCAGGGGCAAGGACACCACACTTATGATGGTCTTGCAGGTGGGCGAGTTGAAAGCCGAGATCGCATAGCCCGGTATTGCGGTGGATTCGAAATCCACTGTCCATTGGACGCGGGAGTTCAAATCTCCTTCTCGGCGCT
>PALS01000041.1 GCA_002706615.1 Methanobacteriota archaeon | reverse complement strand
CTGTAGCAATTTCTGGAACTTGCATGATCGAACTTCTTTGTCCGCATTGTGATGAAGAAATAGGATTAGATGACGACGCAGTTGGTGAATTCAGTTGTCCGCATTGTGATGAAGATTTCATCTGGGATGGATTGTTAGATGATGGCGAATCAGCAGATTTTTTCGATTGGAAGAGTTTCTGGATTGGTTTTGGAATTCCCAATCTTTTCATTATTGTGGCATGGGGCTCAGGGATATTGTTTGATCCATATAGAATTCGTTCTGATTCAGGTGATGTTCTTTTTGATTCAGGTGATGCTATTGGGTTATTGCACATAGTGTCGTTTTTATCTTGGATTACGATTTTGATTCATGGTATTCGTAGTAAAAATAAAGCAATGTGGCAGGGTTCTCTGGTAGGAATAGCGTTTACTCCTGCTACTTTGATTTTAGGAATTATATGGTACATTGAAGCAACAGATTGGTCGATGTTCTAGAATTATCATTTACGGGGCTCTTAAATTAAATAATAAAACTCCAAAGCGATTTTATGAGTATGGGTAAATGTTCTAAATGTGGAAGTTCGGATTGGAAAGAACCAAGACATGTACGTGCAAGAGGAATTACAGCTACAACTGTAGCAGAGTTGAATATCATTACTTGTAAGAAATGTGGATTTACTGAATTTTATGAATTAACTGAAAAAGAACTAGAACCAATAAAGAAAAACGAAAATAAGATTTGGATTTTTGTTATGGTAATACCAATTCTCATTGGTATTGCTGTTCCTGCATGGTTAGTTTTTGGCTGAATACAGTTCAGTGTTTTACCCACTGCAAAGTTTCCTTATCTTTGAAGTACCAAACCCCACTACCAACTGGGTACTCTATCCATTCAAAGCCATCTTTAATTTCACCAATCATAGAAGAGTCTGGACCGTCTTCTAAAGGTAATAACTGGGGTTTTTCAGCCAGCTCGAATAATAATTCAGAATCTAATGATTGCTTCTGAGGTTTGTCTTCACCTTTACGAATAAGCATGGCCACAAGCATTGCTACTAAGATTAGCAATATGCCTCCACCTATTGCTGATGTGATTGGAGTTATTGCAAAACTTGATTCCTCAGTACTACCATCATCAATATTTTCATCACAACCATCTGGTATTGAATCCAAATCTATATCTTCATAGTCATTAAATCCTGGACATATATCATTAACATCAATTATTCCATCATAATCTGAATCAACCAATGAATCACAGTCATCAGGGATTGTGTCATTGTCATTATCGATTGTATCATTAAATCCAACACACTTGTCTAAATCATCTGATACACCATCATTATCACTATCAAGTATCAAATCACAACCATCTGGAATTCCATCATCATCAAGATCTATTGAATCGTCATAGCCTTCACACTCATCTTCATCATTAATGATTCCATCACCATCATTATCAAACGCAGTATCACAACCATCAGGTATTCCATCAAAATCAATATCTATGGTATCATCATATCCTTCACACTGATCTTGCGAATTGGAAATACCATCACCGTCACTATCTATGATAGAGTCGCAACCATCTGGAATACCATCAAAATCAAAGTCGATATTATCATCATGACCAGTACATAAGTCGAGTTCATTTTCGACTCCATCTTGGTCATCATCCATCATTGGGTCACAATCATCAGGTATTCCATCTAAGTCTAAATCAATACCATCATCATAACCAGGACAAANATCGANNNCATCACTNANNCCATCTGCNTCGCTATCCCTCTGGCTGTCACTACACCCATCNGTATATGTCGGCTCACCTANAGGAGTGTTTTCACAATCATCAAGGTCNTTTTCAACTCCATCCTCATCATCATCCCATGCAAGGAAATCCTGCATCATCACTGAAATTGAGATGTCCCATAATCTGGCATGTTCGCGGAGCCCTTCTTCATTAAAATGTACAGAATCATATCTCCAACTATCACCTATCAANAAATCGGTATCAGGACCAAGGTANGTNAGTGAATCNTTATCGATAACAGATTGCTGAGCATCAACTATTTCTGCTAAACTTTCTACACTAAAACCCGGAAGATATGATGCTCTTGCAACAACCCAAGGAATATCCCAACCAGCAGCAATTCTACTNCCCATGATTACCTCGTTAAGCATAGATGCATATTCCTCAGTAGTAGTTCCTGANGCTAAATCGCTCTCGCCTTGATGCCATAATATTGCACGTGCACCCAAATATCCAACCTCTTCCAAAGCCATGATAATTCGATCAAATAATGGGTCATTAGAATTATCATCAGGCAGCCATTGCTCAACTTTAGTTCCACCCCATCCCACAGAGATTATACCGACTGGAACATCATATCTCAAAGTCAAATGGTCACCAAGTGCAGGCCAAGGGCTACCACCACTACCGGTTGCTATAGGCAGTGGGTCTGTAGCAAATCTCCAACCATCATTACCCCATGTACTCACTCTAGAATCATTTGGTGTAAGAGTAACATTGCCATGATTTGCAGAATTAGATTGTCCAGCTACGATAAAGACCTCACCAACTCCAATAGGTTCGACAATAATTGTTTCAGTANTCANACCCTGATTAGAGATCTTTAATTCCATCTTGTACCAACCAGTATTAACATCAATATTTTTGAAAAANGAACCTCCNGGTTTGAANGATGAATGAACTGTATACCATTCACTAGGTGAACTAATATTTGTGCCATTTACATCAATTTCAATTAATCTAGCAGCCACAAAATCATAATCATAATCGATATGTCCNGAAATTGGTAATTGGCCCTTTCCATCGCCTTGNCGTTGAATGATTTGATGATTTTGAGGTGAATTGATNTCNACNANAAGNCCNGGNGGNAATTGTCCTTCTCTNACNAGTATACGCATTGATTTCAATTCATATCCTGCTGAATTACTAGTGAATGTCCAATCTGGATTACCACTGGTGTCAGGATTATTTCCTATACCCAAATCATTCGCATCGTTTCCAGAACCCCATGCATTGTATGCAAACAATGTTTGTCCAGAACTATAGTCATGTATCTGCATACTACCNTAACCAGCNCCNGAACNTTGACCATCACCAAAATCGTATGAACTAGAATCNGCACCAGGAACTGCAATATCATTACCAGTNACATAATTACTTGGCCAAAACTCAATTACGCCTGAATCACTAGTTGAAAGTGATGAAAGACTTGGGTGATTAGAAGAAATATGCAGATCTTCTATCAACTGTTGGTATACAATTCCTGTATTGTAGTAAGGTACACCNATCTNCTCTANATCACCGGTTAAAGTAGGAAATGAAACGTAAACATATACCCTTTCTTCACCACTTTTTTGAAGTTCTAAATGATATGCTACACGATCAAAACTGAAGTTCACCTGTGAACTGTTATCGACTGTATAAGTAACACCATCACTATTGTGATTAACAATATCTGGTATATCCAAATGGTACACAAGAGTGTAATTTTCGGCTTCAGACACATCACTGGATACAACTGATAATGAATATTGATGATGTATATTTTCAGATAATTCGACATCAGCCATGGGTAATTGGATAGTGCCAAAAACCATCAAGATAGTAATAAAAAAAGCCGAGATTACTACCCTCATCAATAAGGTGAGAAGGACATTTATTGTCAATGTATTGCTCACTTGATAAAAGTTCTAACCTTTACTGANGCCGGNCTTATNGGAGCCTCACTAAATCCAAATTTCGCACTTCTAGTTCTTTTACAACANTCACCNAGATCGATACCTTCGATNACCGCGCTTCCATCTTTTATGGAATCATACCTATCTACAACATACCATTCTTCTTTNGAATTATTAGCTGAACCATGCGTTTTTGTACCGAAAAATAACCTACCAAAGAAATANTCAATCGTTGCTACAAACCAGAGTGGTCTCATAAATAGAGGATGAGAAATNCCATATCCAAGATTGAAATCTAACTNCATTAATTCAGNATNAACTATTATTTTTTTATCAGTAATTTTAGCTTCGATATCTGTAGTGATAATTTNATCGAAATCGTACATTTCAGATACATAATTCGCTACTTCTGANGTGGGGGCAATCAAAACATTAGTGCCATCTGGTTTAGACCACATAATATCACAAAATTCACCAAAAGGAGAATGCTGCCAATAACCAACAACAATTACGTCTCCACTGCTAAATGAACTCGAAGTTATACGCCCTGAAAATACATCATAATCATGATGAGTCCATTTTCTAAATACTACCATATCAAGATGTGAAAGCCAAATAATCATNCCAATATGTAATATGTCATCAGAAGAAATCCATACGCCATTTGACCAAAGTATNGATTGGAGACCAATCAAGAAATATAAGAAATAGGCGAGGATTACAAACACAATTAAGCAAATACTNTGCAACAATAGTTTGGTCAAATTATCTCGATTGGCAATCAATAGGTTNAGGGNAATAACCATACTAGGTATTAATGAAACAATAAGAAAGTTAAACCCNAGAAGAGATTCATATCTCNCAAGATATGCAATGGTGGTAATGATTGCAAAACATAGNAAACTGATGTAAGTCCAATGTTTAAGAAATGTATTTTGATATCGTTTAGCCAAAGCAAATAATGCTATACTAAANGCTAGCATTGTTAACANATTGTAAATTANTGAAAAAATGGAATATTCATCACAATATTCCTGACCTGCACATTTAATTTCATACCCAAATGCTTGATATTCAAAGCCTGCAAAAATAGCAGCCACNCCTCCTANCATCAATGATANTGACCAAAATTTGTGAAAANTCATAATCTTGAATGCCAATAATACTGCATATAATGAACAGATTAGAACAATAATTGATGATGTTGGTTGTGAAATAATGAATGACCCAATATCGATACAAGGTTGTAGATCACACCAACTATCAGATGTGATTACTGCTCCCATGGCCGTGCCATGAGAAATATGTATTAGTGGTTTTTACTTCAAGCGTATTACTATNGTAATACTATAAGAATACTTATAANAGTTNGAATTAGCGACAAAATATGCCGAAGATTAGCCTGGATATGCCAGCGCAATTGCTCGACGACTTGAAAATACATGTGGGTGATGCTGGNAAGTTTATTTCTGTAGCAGATGCTATACGTACCGCTTGTCGAAAATTATTAGATCAACTAGACGAAATTGATGCAAGGCATGGACGATTGGAGGAATAGAAATGAGTAGTAGAGAAGAAGCAATGGATGCAGTTAAGATTCTTTTAGAATACATCGAGGGTGATTCACAAAGAGAAGGTTTAGCAAAAACTCCTCAACGAGTAATCGAGTCATTTGATGAGATATTTGGTGGATATAATGAGGATGCTGAAGAAGTTCTAAGTTCAACTTTCAATAGTGAGGGGTATGATGGAATTGTTTTGTTANGAGATATAGAATTCCACTCTACTTGCGAACATCATCTTCAGCCCTTCAAAGGAAGAGCNCATGTAGGTTACATACCTGTAGAAAGAATAGTCGGNATCAGTAANTTAGCAAGAATTGTAGANCTGCATGCAAGAAGGTTACAAAATCAAGAGAGGATTACAAAAGGTATTGCTGATGATATTGAGAATCACTTGAGTCCACTTGGTACGGCTGTAATTATTGAGGCCGCACATGGATGTATGCAATGNCGAGGAGTNAAGAAACAAAATAGTGTAATGACCACATCAGCAATGCGTGGTGTNTTTTTCGACAAGGCAGAAGCGAGAAGTGAATTGATGCAACTAATCAATACGAAGCCATTGTANGGTGATTATTTGACAACATATCCCATTGTAGAAATCTTTCACTCCGTACAGGGCGAAGCATTTCATGCAGGTGTNCCACATGTATTCATCAGATTTGGTAATTGTAATTTAAGATGTGAATGGTGNGATACAGATTTTTTGACATATGAGGAAATGGAACTCGNAAATATAGTTGATGAGGTTCTTTCTTACAATTGTAAAAGAGTGATATTTACTGGTGGAGAACCATGCTTACAAGATTTAGAGACAATAGGTAAAGCTTTGAAAATTCATGGAATTAATCTTTCAGTAGAAACCAATGGAACCATCAAAGTCCCTGAGATCATTGATTGGATTTGCGTNTCACCAAAAGACCAACTCTATCCTAACGTTGGAATCAAACAGCGTATTGGAGATGAATTGAAGGTNGTTTACTGTGGCCAAGACCTGACATTATATGACGAGTTAAAGGATGGTTTTNATCATCTATTTATCCAACCATGNTATTTCGAAAATGAATCGGTAGAATGGAATGGAAAGAATTTCGCTCAAACAGAAAATCTAGTCAAGCAAAATCAAGATTGGAGACTTTCACTACAAACACACAAATGGATGGGGGTCGATTGATGCGAGCAGTAATGGCATTGAGTGGAGGAATGGATTCTACTGGACTACTTCTGCGATTGCTNGCAGAAGGTTACAAGGTAAGTTGTATCTCATATGAATATGGTCAAAAACATAACATTGAGTTACAAAGGGCAAAACAAAATATCGCATATCTAAGTGATTGTGGCTATGAAATCGAACACAAAGTTGCTGACCTCAGCAGTGCGATGAGCCTATTTCATTCAGCATTAACAAGCGATGAGATGGAAATTCCAGAAGGACATTATGAAGAGGAGCAAATGAAAGCAACAGTAGTGCCAAATCGAAATGCTATATTTTCTTCAATACTCTATGGGTATGCACTTTCTGTAGCACTTAGAGAAGAATGTGATGTTAAAATCGCATTAGGAGTACATTCAGGTGATCACGCCATATATCCTGATTGCCGCCCAGAATTTTATTCAGCGATTGGAGATGCTTTTGACCTAGGAAATTGGGACAGTGAAAAAATATCTTTTCATCTGCCATATATCGATGGAGATAAAGAGACAATACTCAGAGATTCTTTGAAATCATGTAAAAAACTAAATCTCGATTTTGATATAGTATTTGCAAATACCAATACTTCATACAATCCAGATTCCAAAGGTAGATCTAGCGGAACTAGTGGTGCGGATGTTGAAAGAATCCTGGCCTTTTATGCAATAGGACGTAAGGACCCTGTTGAATATGTCAAGGATTGGGAAGAGGTTCTACAAGACGCATTACAGGCTCAACTTGTTTATCATGTAACTAGAGAAAATGGTACTGAAAGAGCTTTCAGTGGTAAATTTGACAAACATTTTGAAAATGGTGAATACAATTGTGTTAATTGTGGTATTATCTTATTTACTTCAGATATGAAATATAACTCTGGATGTGGATGGCCAGCATTCCATAGTGAACACTCACAAGCAAAGATTACACGAATAGTAGACAAAACCCACGGCATGATTAGAACAGAAGTACGTTGTTCATCTTGTGATTCGCATCTTGGTCATGTTTTCAATGATGGGCCAAGAAAATTTGGTGGAGAAAGATACTGTATTAATTCAGTATGCTTGACATTCAAGGAGGAATAATAATGACGACAACGATAAGGAGATTTGTAGAAACAGACACTGGACATCGAGTTCCAAATCATAAGAGTAAATGCAAACATTTGCACGGTCATAGATACCGTTTTGAGGCTGAGATTGAAGGTGATGTTGTAGAAGAGTCAGGGGTTTCAGAAGAAGGTATGCTGATAGATTTCTCAGATGTTTCACAAATTCTTACCGAACATATTCACGATGTGGTAGATCATGCTTTCATCGTTTATGAAAACGATTTGGAGGCTAGAGCGGCTCTGAATTTGATGGGTGACCAACATCGAACTGTCGTTGTTGGGTTTATTCCAACTGCAGAAAATCTTGCCAAATGGGCATTTGAACAAGTTAAGCCTCATATTCAGACTAGTTATGGTAACCGATTAAGACTAGTCGCTATGCATGTTAGAGAGACTCCGAAGTCTTGGGCGAGTTGGAGGGAGTAACTCTTTTTCTGCGATTGCGAAGCCAATCCTCATCATTACTCAATTTCTGAAGTGCAGTAGTTGAATCAACAAATGCACTAAGCAATCTTTGTGCCTCGACATCCAATGGCATTCCTCTAAGAACGACTCTTTCTAGCACATCAGAAATCTGAGATGAGCGGATTTCATCACCAGGTAATGAATTTGCAAATTCCTCAATAGCTTGCTTTAGAATCACCCTTAATTCAGGAGTGATTACTCTCTCTTTCTTAACTCCATGAACCTTAGTTCCCGAAATAACTCTATCTCTATGTAATTCGTAAACACAATGCCCAACTGCTTGTGAAAGATTTGCAATTGGATAACCTTCCCATGTTGGAAGGGTTAGAAGATAATCGCATTTTTCTAAATCTTCAGTAGACAAACCCTTTCCTTCTTCGCCGAAAACTAGAGCGACTTTACCTTCAAAGTCTCGAACCTTATCTGAAAATTCCCAAGGAAGTACAAAATGCCGAAATAAAATCTTACTACCAACTTCCCTCTTACCTGAAGTCCCAACTACCAAGGAACAATCTGAAACAGCACTTTCAAAATCAGTAAAAACCTCGGTACTATCCAATATTGAACCTGCATGCTTTGCGCGGTTTCTAGCCTCTTCATCATCNACTGAACATTGCGGATTAACGAGTCTTAGATTAGTAAAACCATGATTTAGCATTGTTCTGCAGATTGCACCCAAATTACCTGGGTGAGATGTNCCTACCAAAACAATATTCAGTTCGTATACTGATGAAGGCAATGGAATATCCATCCTATCCCCCATTATGCATCCTCCAAGAACCATTTTGGATCNCATGGTTGGTAAACGAAAAAGACCGCTTCATCATCTGATTCACGGTCTTGCATNATCATAGAATGCTTGCGTACGCCATAATCATTNCGAAGTTTTTGAACAAGNAGTTCTAACTCTGCCTTTGGACCATGTATGCTAACAGGATTACGNTCCCAGGCGACACGTATCGCCAAGTTTCCACCTCAGTCTGTTCTGCGCTGGCGGTAGCGGGTTACATATCCTGCAATCCAATTNCGCAATCTCTTAGATTCGCAATCGGTTAATTCATCGACCATTTTCTTATTGTGGTCAAAGTCGTCAGTGAATTTCTCGCCATGTTCTTCACAAAGAATAATAGCACGTAATTTTATGAAAGTTGGCCTAATATTTCCCATATTCATTCCTCCATTAATTTNACTTCGATAGGNATATCTGGTTCATCGTGACGAGTAACCTGTAAGCGTATCTTACGAGGTGGGTTTTCAATTCCACGATTCCAGATATGTTCGTTNACTGCCGGATCNATCCAGACAGTTTCATCCTCTGCGACTTTGAGATGCTTTACAACTTCNTTTTTGATGATTTGAATTGCTCTAGGTGCCCTCTTGTAACGGGTAATATTCCACGCGTTCCTCAANGGAACGATTAATTCACTAACTGCTGCACGTGCCATTTCTAATCACCTCTGTAATTTACTTCGTCTCCAATGATGACGCTTAGGGTGNGAAACNGTATTTCGNGCTGTCTTTAGCATTACCCATACCGGTACTCTACGATTCTGCTTTCCTGCCTTTAGTAGGCGTATTTTCTTAGCTGCGGGTTTATTTCGTGCCATTTTCTCACCTCAGAGTCTACGGATTTTGGTCTCACGCTTTTGCTGGTTAAGACCTGCTAATATTTGNTTTAATTGATCATCTGTTACTGGAATTTGAATCTTNTTTTCACNAGATAGTGTTGCAAGATAGGTTTTCACTTTAGTACAGATTTCAGGATTGACTAGATTTAGACTGGCAAGTCTTGAACGGGCTTCTGGGGTCAGAACTGTTTTCATTGCCGCATCAAGTGCCTGAGATTGTTCCATCTCTGCCTGGGCATCGATTTCAGCATCGGCTTGAGCTGCTGCCTGCTGCTCGAGTTGTTGTTGCAACTCAGCACGACGCTGCTCACGGATTTGAGCCAACTCATCATCTGCTGAAACTGCCATAGTACTCACTTCCTACACATCCATTTCAATATTTATCAAGACCTGGGTATGCTGCTTCTGCATCAGAACGAACTGAATGAGCAACTTCATCTAGAATCTTTTGACCTGCTGAAGAAATATTTCTTCCAGCATATAATTTGATAGATTCTCCATCTTCTGACTGAACCGTCTTAGTCTCTTTCATTTCGATTAAACCAGCGTCTTGTAGTTGTTGAAGTGCTGTTCGAATAATATGACGGCTACCCATAGCCGGAGTGTGTGGATTTGACCCGTTATCTTTCTTACCGCCGTAGGCCTGTGCCAGAGCATTTACACCGATTGGACCTTCTCTAGCAACTTTGCGAAGCAGTGCTGCGCATCGCAGTTCCCACCAGTTNTCTTGTGTAGGAGGGCGTTCACGATGAACACCTGTTTTTACAAATGCAGCCCACTCAGGCCTAGAAATTCCAGAAATATCGGTTAACTTATCAGCTAAAGCTGGGTTAAGAAGGTTAGCAGGGACATCATAGAACGTCGTCATAGTACCACCAAGCATCTTGCCGACCTTACACCCCTATATCAAGGAAACTGTTCAATAGCCACGCAGCACATCGGGAGGAGCGCCGNTGTTAAACANGAAGTACGAGGGTTATTGAAGGGTGTTTTTATCGGACAAAACATGCGGAAAGCACTNGCTCAAAATCCGAATCTCCTGCGGACGATAATTGGGCTTGGTTTGACTTTAATTGTACTCCTTGGTTACGCAGTTTATGGCGCTACTGTAAGCCCAGACTATTACATATTCAATTCAGATGTTGATGAATTAGAAGTTGATTTAGTATCGCAAGATAAATATTATGACGAAGATAATAACGTAACGATTTGGACTTGGACNNCAGATGTGAATATAGCAAATTTATCTTGGGTCAACCTGAGTGTTAACCAACTTAGTCCAAANTCTACAGTTCAAATAATGAATAGTGGAGGTTTGTGGAGTCATCCAAGTTTAGGAGATCCTGATGCTGAGAAGTTTTCATGTATGGTAGACTGTGTNAACAGTACTTCNCATATCGTTGATGAAGAAGATGGAANGGNTACAATTATTTCATTGACAGACCCCGAACCAAGTTTACGAGGNAANGGTGCTGTTTATGCNGATTCNATATCTGAAGCTGAAGNAAAAGCAAGAANAATGTTGTTAAGAAATCACAGTGATTCNGGCATTTCAATAGTTATTACTGAAAATGGTGANCGTNNGACCCAACCAGNATTAGTGCTCACNTCNGTAAATGAAGAATTCACTAGTATTGAACAATTTGAGATAGATACTGCTACTGAATTAGCATGGGCCTTAGCTGCGGTGATAGGATGCTTTAGTATGGTATTGGTACCTTCATTTACCGTTTATTTCGCCTCAAGGGCTAAGCAAAGGAAAGTGGAACTATTACTAGAAANAGCAGATGCTGCNTTATCTGAAGAGTAAAANTTGTNCNAATTAGCCGAAGGTGTCATATCCATTGTAGATTAGTGGTAATTCCGTCGAACATGCGCCGATTGCTGTCACTGCTATTAGTCGCCCTTCTGTTGCCCAGTTTTTCACAACTGTCAACAGCAACATCAGGTCGTGCTGTAAATATTGATTTAGCNGTAGGAGATATTTCTATTAGTTATCCAGATACTACNAACTCATCACTCTACCAAATGTTCTCCTCNAANTATCCAATCGCTAATTTCAANCGTCCTGCNGACCTTTATGTGACTGATTCTATAATAGGCGTNGAGATAGAAATTGATGTCANAATTCAAAACNANGGTACTGTTCAATCAGGTTCTGTAGATTTCAATTTACTTGTTCTTCACAANGAATATCAACACTTTGAATTGTTGAACTTTTCAAACACTATGAGTCCAATAAATGGTGGATCTTCTAATTCAGTAAAGGTATTGTGGACTCCAAATTATGCAGGAAATCACACAATGCAGATAACTGTATCTAACCCTAATGGTGATGATGATAATTCTGATAATTCTAAAAATCGACATATGACTGTAGCTCTGCATTATGATAACTGCGTAGACCTAACAACATGGAGTAAAACTGGAGAATGGAAGACAAATTCTGAAGTATATATTTCTGAACTTAGTGGCTGTCACATTGGTAATGGTGCTACATCATTTCATTCCAATAATTTAGTTTCAACATTGACCACTCCGGTATTCGATATGGCAGATGGTCTTAATTCACATAACGCAGCGATTGGTTACAGTTTCTTCTATACTGGTGGAGCAGGTGTTGGGGACTCACTGAAAGGTTATGCTAAAGATAGCCAATCGAACTGGGACGAATTATGGACCATTACTGGGGCAGTAGATAATGACTTCAATGATGGAATTAATTGGCAAACTTTCTCTGCTACATATAATGGTAAAAATAGCCCATTAGTACCAATTGAAAACAAACATATGCATTCAAGTACACAATTTAAATTTGAATTTACAGCAGATGCATCAGGTCAAGATATGGGTTATTGGTTTGATGATATGGTTGTGATATATGACCAAAAAGCTGATGTCAAAGAATACAATATCGATTTGCAAGGTGTTACAACGATTGGAGGCCTACCTGGTGATTGGTCAATTACTAGGCTTGAGGTGACAAATACTGGTAATATTTCTGAGAGATATATTCCTACTGCCAGCGGTGTTCCTGCTGGATGGAATCATTATTTTTCAATGACTAACGGCGCAAATATAGGTAGTTCTGGAATGATGCTATTACCTGGGGAATCTAGATTATTTGATCTACGGGTTTTGATAGATGAAAATGCTAGTATGGGCAATATTCCAGTCACAATTAATGTAACCAGTAATTCNTTTCCAAATATAGGTGATGGAATAGAANCNATTTCTAAGGTACTTCCTGATAGAATGCCTAACATTATTCTCCCAGAATTTACTCCTAGATGCCAACCGGGAAACACATGTGATTTCCCAATAACTGTACAGAACATAGGTGAAGCNACTGATGTCTTCACGATTTCACTAGCGGAAAAGAATGTACCTAGTGGATGGAGTATCGCACTTTCATGGAACCAATCTACTAATGTTCAAGTTCGAATAGATAATCCAATAGAAATTTGGATGACTGCCACTATACCCGTAGGAGTAGAACCAGATACAACTGCTGAAGTGTGGTTAACCGCCACGAGTACTAACGATAGTAGAAGATCGGATATGAAAGTTGTAGAAGTGGCTGCTGCAATGATTAGCAATGCAGATATTTCTGTAAGCGAGCATCATGAATCGATAAATTATATTGCCGCTGGAGAAACTATTGATGTCACATTTAGGATATGGAATAATGCGAGTAGAATGGATGTCTTTAGACCAGACATTGAAACTACTGGTTCTTCTAATTGGGTAGTAGAATTACTCAATACTCCCGATTTAGCGATAAACTCTGATAGAAATTCAACATTCACTATCAGAGTTACTGCACCTATTACAGCACAAGCAGAAGACCCCGGTCCAATGATTACTCCAAATGCTCTTTCATTACGTTCAGGGGATATTATCACGGGTAATTCTTGGCAAGGCATAAGGGTAAACACAGTTCACGACCTCGCTATTAATGTCACAAATTCACCGAGTAAATTATCGCCAGGTGAAGCTAATTTAATTGAAATGGAGATCACAAATAACGGCAATGGGCCAGCGATAGCAGTTGTTGATTTACCATGGATAGCCGATTCATGGGATTGGTGGATTTTACATGAAGGTAACAATGTAACCTCTGGAATCCCGCTGTCGGTTTCCTACGATTTAGATAATATCAAAACCGTAAATCTATGGCTATATCTACCACCATTAGAATCTGCTAATGAATTCCATGAAATCAGTATTTCAGTTTCACCTCAAGATGGAACCGATAATTTTGATTCAGATAATGTTGATACCTTTGAATCGGTTACTAAGACAATAATGCGTCCGCAATTAGATGGATTCCCTGAGGAAGCCGTCATAAGTACTGATTCTACGTTCACCCTAAATGCAACAGCATGGAATATTGGAAATGCAGCTGATGGAACAATTAGGGCAAGACTGGTTTTATCTCCAAGCCCCGCTACTTCATCTGTTCTAGGATTTTTGTCAACAGATTCTGGAGCTAGTACTGAAGATGGTAAATGGATTAATTTGAACCTTGGTCCAACAGAATCTACTGAATTAACTGTCAGCGTGATAATCGGAGAAGATGTGGATTTGGACACTAGAATTACAATTAGAATTGAATTGGAAGGAGGTCAAGATGATTTGGGACGTCCTATACTGAAAACGCTTGAATCTATGCTGCTTGTAGGGGAGAGAAGGCAAGTAGAGATAGACGATGTAGACCCGCAATTGACAGAACTTGATGAGGGTGATTCACATGTTGTATGGGTTAACCTAACCTCTACATCAACACAAGGTGAAATCATATTTGTCAATGCAACAGTTCCAGAGGGCTGGGGAGTAATTTGTGACGGTAATCCGATTCACTTACAGGGTGTAAAATTAGAGTTAAATGCTGGCCATGTTTCTCAACAAAAATACGATATGCGTTGCGAAGTAATTCGTGAATCTGGATCAATAGATGGAACTGCTTTAATCGAAGTTAGTAGTGATGATGGAACTGTCAATCANACAATTTCTTCGCAGATGAATTGGGTTGTATACGAAGAAGAAACTGGAATCTTATCCACCACTCAAATAATGATGATTATTGGTGGAGTACTATTACTAGCAGTAATCATTTTCATGGTAAGAAGAAAAGTCGATTTAGATGAGGATGANGAGGATGATTACGAAGAACCAATCAATATTGCAGCACAACCAACTCAAGGNCCNCCTGCAACCGCATTTGCAGGACCNCCTGCAACTNTTCAACAAACCGTGGTTCAGCAACCGGTTCAAGAAGTTGCTACTGTTCAGGATGCGGCTATGACCGAATATGAGTTACAGGTTGCTGAATACAATAGAAAAATGGCTGAGTATGAAGCATGGCAAGCAACGCAATCTTCACAGCAGTAGTACAATTCGCATAAACAATGTCCGCCATGGAACCGATTTGGTATGGACTTCTGACTCTAGTGTCTTTATTCGGGGTTGCAACTTGGTGGTTGCACAATTTTTCNGATAAAGAAAATCTCAAACGAATATGTGGNATTACTGGTTCAATATGNATGGCTGCACTTCTATTTATCACATTACAGATGGAGGNGNTTTGATGGAGATTCCTGATTTAGATAAGCATCGGTGGATAGATTTTCTACCTGTNAGATTACCAGTAGAGTGGGAGTACACTGGCAAGCCTGGTATACATCCTGATATCGAAGGTGTNACTGGAAAAAATGTGGTTTTTTTAATCACTAAAACCTTCAATCGCTTCGAAAGNTTGTTGGCAAAGGTTTTGCGAGCACCAAAAATAGTAAGACGNACAATGCATCCAGCACAAAGCATGTTATGGGAATTAATCGATGGCGAGAGAAACTTCCATGATATTTGCGTCATAATGGATTCGCTATATCATGAAGATATAGCACCTGTAGGAGATCGAGTTAAAGCACTTCTAGAAGTATTTGTAAGAATAAATGTAGTAACAGTACTACGTCCTAAGGAAGAAGAGTAAGAATATTTTCTGGCGGCCTTCCAATAACAANNGTATGTCCNTCATCCAATAACGGTCTCTGTAAACATTTAGGATAATTNANCAATAGTTCAATNATTTCACTATCAACATCTAAATCAATTTTATTTGATTTGTATTCCTGCTCATCAATTCTAACAANATCTGATGAAATACCTTGATAACGCGATATTAGACCTTCTATTTCTGAGCGATTAAGACCNTCATTCAANTANCGAATTTCTTGAAAATTAATATCNCGTTCTTGTAATAAATTNAGTGCTTGACGAGATTTAGAACATCTCGGATTGTGATATAATTTNAGATTCATAAAAACACCAATATTATTGTGGAGACCAAACCAATCTAAAGCCAAGACCATCTGAACAATGACCTACATTTGCACTGGCTCTAGACGAACTACGAGTAGCATCAGATTCAGTAAACCAAGAGCCACCACGATGAACTCTACGTAAAGTATCATCATGCCATTCGTCAAAGCACCATTCACTTACAAGGCCATGCATGTCATAAAGTCCCCATTCATTGGGTTTCTTTTGCCCGACTTCTCTAGTTTTAGCACCAGAATTTCCAGCATGCCATCCAACCTCATCAAGATCTTTATCCGCATCACTATGGAACCATCGTGTCGAAGAACCTGCTCTGCAAGCATATTCCCATTCAGCTTCCATAGGCAAACGCCAACTACCAATCAAACCCATTTTTTCTTCAGTATCTATCTCATTAAGTTTTGAAATATATCGCATACAATCATTCCAACTAACTTGTTCGACAGGTCTTAATCCAGCAGACCAGCCTTCCTGAAATTTTGAAGGGTTTTCACCCATCAAACTGCTCCATTCAACTTGTGTTACCGGCCTTGCCCCCATGAAAAAGGGTTCAGAAATCTCAACATTACGCGCTGGGCGTTCAAATTTGGAACCATTATCATCGCCCATATTGAATGTACCTGGCTCTATCAATACGAAAGAGCCACCCCATTCATTAGCGAAAGTCGGTCGCAATTTATTCCTCCTTTAGCATCCGAGCAGCCTTTACAACACTAGCTGAAAGTTGCTCCACTCTCTCTTGTAAAACTGAATCTACGAGTTTATTATCATCGCCAAATGCCTCTTTGACTTTACCAACGGCAACCTGTTCTGGAACACACCATCCATGGATCCATCTAACTGCAATTCTCATATGATTCAAAGTGTTAGAATTTGAAATTCCGCCAAGTGTAGACATTAGTCCAAACGATTTGCCGCCAACATGGTCTTTGTAAATCCAATCAAGTGTATTTTTCATAACGCCTGACATTGTACCATGATATTCTGGTGATGTAAGAATGTAACCATCACATTCTGTGACTAGTTTTTGAAGTTCCTTAACATTTTTATCATCCCAGCATCCTTCAGCACCAACTAGTGGAAGGGGTTTTTCTACATGATCCCAGATGTGAATCTCGGCTCCATGTTCTTGGCAATAACCCATTGCAATGGATAGCAGTAAGCCGTTTTTTGAGTCAAGTCCATACGAACCTGCCAATCCAAGTATCTTTACTGGTGTGTCGCTCATAGCAATGCCACGCGTGCATGGCGTATCAATATACAGGACCATGAACAAGCAAGGCTTATCCCATATGGTTGTGACACTATGCCCGGTGAGTGAATGTCAGAGGCCGAAAATGACGATTTGCCTGAAGAAGAAATCTTAGATTCCAGTGACAGTAATCAAGAAGAAGTTGTTAATGATTCCAATGAAGAGTTTACAACATCTACAGAAGATGATGTGGAAGAATTGGTAATGGCTGGAGAAGCAGCACATCGAAATGGAGACCATGAAGTCGCCTTGAATACATTCAACAAAGCAATTGCATTAGACCCCTCGAATGCCATGGCTTGGTTTAACAGAGGAGTTTTACTTGAAGCTGAACAAGACTCAAAGGGAGCACGTCAGTCATTTGTAATCTGTCTTGATTTAGATCCCAACCATGGTCCAGCACTTGCAAATTTAGCTGTACTCTTAGATCGTATTGGTGAAAATGATGGTGCTGTAGAAATCGCACAAAGAGCACTGAATCATTTTCCAGGTCATCCTTCATTAACACAGATTCTAAGCGAGAATACTGCTGCTGGAGGAGTTGCTTCAAGCACACCAAAGGTAATGCCGCATTCACAAGATAGAATGGTTAACCAGGTGCTTCATCATGCCAATGAAAACAAAACCAGTGGAAATATCTCGGCAGAAGACACTATTATTGTAGAGGATGAACCTGCACCTATTACAGAAATTATCGAGGAAGAGATTGTTATTCCTGAAGTAGAAAAAATCGATTTGGATGCATTATGTGTTCAAGCCACTTCATTACTAACCTCAGGTGATGCAAAAGGGGCTTTAGGAATTTTGAAAGAGCACCTTCATGGTGAGGCTTCAACGCATTTTGAGTCATGGAAAATTTCCGCAGGAGCAATGGCTAGTTTATCGCTTGATGACCATGCAATCGGTGCTTTCACCCATGCTTTAGAACTAGATGACACTAATTCAAAATGCTGGTTTAATCTTGGCGCTATCCACGAACGAAAAGGGAATACTGAAGCTGCAATGAAATCTTTTTCTGCCGCTCTTGAAAGAGATAATTCTTATGTCAAGGCTGCAGAAAGATTAGCAAATGTTGCAGAAATTAATGGTTCTGTTGAAGAATTATTGAATGCTAAAAGAAAGCTTGTTGACCAGCCTAATGGAAGAGTTGAACTTGCAAATTTGTTGGTTGAACTTGCAGAAGGTGAAGCAAGAATTTTACAAAATACTGTAGGCTTGCCACCTACTATTCCTGAAGGTCCAATGCTAGCCAGTGAAGCAATAACAATGCTAGAACCTAATACTGTAATGATGGCAAGAGCACTATCGGCTTCTGGAGACAATACTGCATCTGTAGTATGTTGGAAGTCAATAATTCAAAGCGATAAAGAAAACCCAGATAATTGGGATGGACTAGCTAAAGCACTCGAAGCTGCTGGAGATATGGCTACTGCACAAAGATGTCGAGAAAAGGCTTCTGGATTGAGNAATCCAGCACCTGCGGACAATCAATTAGATGCGTTTGAAGCACCTGATGAATTGGTGGCACAACCTGAGCCCGTAGTCCAACCAACCTATGCTCCAGAACCTACACCACAGGTTGAATATACGCCTGAGCCGGCATATGTGCAAGAAGTAGTTCAGCAGCCAATACCAGAGATGACTCCCCGTCCAGAGCCGACTATTGCAGTACAAGAATCAAGNCCTGAAGTAAATTTAGCAGCAGCTGCTTTAGAAGCTTCAAGTAGGAATGTTGACAATTCATATCAAGATGCCAATTCAAGTTCGATTGCAAATCAGGATATTGAATGGTATAACAAAGGTGTTGGATTGATAGAGGACAAAAAATACCGAGAAGCGCTTTCATGTTTTGATCGAGCATTACCTTCATTTGCAGGCGACGACGAAATGGTTATTCGAATTCTTAATGGAAGAGGCAATGCCCTTTACTATCTTTCAGACTACCCTCAATGTGTAGAATCATATCACCAGGCAATGGTAATTAATCCATCAGGTGTTCAAGGGAAAACACTCTACAATATGGGCACTGCATATGCAGAGATGCAGCGCTTTGCTGATGCGATTAAATGCTTTGAACAGTCCATGCCAAGAGGACTGGATGATATGCAAGTTAACTTAGCAAAAGAGCAGATTAGACGTTGTTCCATTCTACTTAAGGAGCAGCAACGAAATTAATGATTGAAATTCATTAATTATCTGCTCTAATTTCACACAGTTTGATAATGTACGGGCTTTTGCACTGCAATATGGACTGCAATACATGTGAGACCCCAGGTACTGTTCTTGTGACAACTCCAGAGGTTGTTAATGTCAATTTAACAATAACAGTTTCAGCTAAAGAAATGCTAGAAAATGCATTTGGCGATGATAGGTCTCATGCACTACTTGTCGGAGTATTGTCTGGAGGTTGCTCAGGATATATGTATGATTTACAAATTGTTGAGTCCACTGAACAAGACTGTCAAGAGATTTTGATTGAAGGTTTCAGAGTACTAGTTCCTAACGCAACATCACATTTACTCGATGGGATCGAAATTGATTATGTTGATCGTCTAATGGGTGGCGGTTTCAAAATTAATAATCCGAATGCTAGCAGTTCTTGTGGCTGCGGCGAATCATTTGCTTGAGGTCTAGAGATGGGCGTGTTTGCCCTTGACAGTTATGTCTTAATCCTAAGAGGCAGAGATGTTTTACAATTTATCAATGGTTTATCTACAAATAAAGTAGAGGGGACATGTACTACCGCTTTTACTACAATGAAAGCAAAAATAATTGATGTATGTGATGTGATTTTAATGGGTGACTTTGTTGCACTCATTGGACATAACCCGTACAAAGAGGCTTTACTTTCTCATCTTAANACTCGTATTTTAGGCTCTGATGTAAGCATAGGAGATGCAAGTTCTAGTAACGAAGTTTTCCTTTCAACATTAGATATAGATGTAGGAGAAAATGTGACAAAGGTCGAAACATTCAGAGGTTTCCTGATTATTTCTCCTAATGGTAAAGGACCTACTGTAACAATGTCCAACGAAGATTTTTCTAACTATAGGGTTGAAAATTTAATTCCTCATCATGGCCATGAAATAACACCAAAATCCAATCCATTAGATTGTGGACTAGGGCATATTGTCCACGATAACAAGGGTTGCTATATTGGACAAGAGATCATCACTAGGATGCGTTCTAGAAATAAACAAGTAAAACAATTGATTCGAGTTCCCATAAATGAAGAAGAAAATCCAACAACTATTGGTGATAAATTCTGCTTAACCATAAGGAGAATGAAAAAATGAATGATAAACAAAAAGCCACACTGGGGCTAATTCTTGTAGGTTTAGCACCTACTGCATCCGTTGTTTCATCATTTGGTACTGGAGATGGAATACTAGGACAAATAGCATGGGTTACCTCTAAATTGTGGGTGTTTGGTTTACCATTATTATGGCGGATTAAGATAGATAAATTACCTATATCATGGTCGAAACCAGAAAATGGAGGATTCGGTTTAGCAATAATTTTTGGAATTATTATGGCGGCAATAATGATGGGAGCTTGGTGGTTATTTGGTCAAGATAATATCGATTCAGAAAATTTCATCAAAACTTTGGAACCATTTGGATTAACGGTTTGGACAACTTATCTTGCTGGAACTATTTTTTGGATTTTTGTCAATTCTGTACTTGAAGAATATGTATTTCGTTGGTTTATAGTCGAGAAAGCCGAGGCTTTGATTGATGGAATATGGAAAACAGTATTCCTTTCAGCAGGCATATTTGTACTACATCATGCGTTTGCATTGCACTTTTTAGGATTCCCAATTTGGCTAAATGCAATTGCCTGTTTAGGATTATTTATTGGCGGCTCGGTATTTAGTTGGCAATACATCAAATATCGAAGTATTTGGATTCCTTACATTACACACGCAATTTGTGATGTTGTTGTATTCTCTGTTGGCGCAATAATTATTTTTGGATAATTAGTAACCAAGTAATTCACTGAGTTGCGACTTGTAAAAATTACCAGAACCTTGAAGCGATTCTAATTCATCATCTGCCAAATCTAATTCAAATATTTGCTCGACACCATTTGCACCAAGAATGCATGGAACTCCAATGTAGACGTTATCCAATCCATACTGTCCAGTTAAATGACAAGATGCTGGAATTAATCTTCTTCTATCATTCAAAACAGATTCTGCCATTATNGCAGCCGCTGAACCAGGAGCGTAAAATGCGGATCCTCTCTCTAGCAACTTNACGATTTCACCGCCACCTGAAGCGGTACGCTTAGAGATTGCATCGATTCTTTCTTCACTCATTAGTTGAGTTATTGGTATTCCTCCAACTGTAGTATATCGTGGCAGAGGAACCATTGTATCTCCGTGCCCACCTAGAACCATTGGAGAAACATCTTCCTCTGCACAATTAAGTTCCAAAGCAATGAAGTGAGCCATTCTGGCACTATCTAGGATTCCGGCTTGACCAATAACACGATTNGTTGGGAATCCTGTGACNTTTTGCATATGATATGTCATTAAATCTAATGGATTGGTAACCATAATCACGACTGAATCAGGAGCATGTTCTCTAATACCNGTTCCTACTTGAGAAACGATATCTGCATTTTTTCCAATAAGGTCTTCACGCGTCATCCCTGGTTGACGTGGGAANCCAGATGTTACTACTATAACTTCGGAACCAGCAATATCTGCATAATCAGAAGTCCCGGTAACTCCACCATCATAATTTAGAACATTTGAATTTTGACTAAGGTCCAGTGCTTTACCTTTAGCAAATCCCTCAAAGATATCTAGCAGTACTATATCTGCGATTTTCATTTGTGCTAAAACAAAAGCGCATGTTGCACCTACATTTCCAGCCCCAATTACTGCAATTTTCCTTTTCCCAGTCGCCATAAAAACTCCCCGTAATATTCCCCAGAAGGACAATGTCAATAAGCATATTTGGTAGATTCNAGAAATTTTTTTGGGTTTTTGTAACCGTACCGTTCAATAACTCGATTCTATTCGCCGCCACATAAGCGCTTGCGCAGTTGCGAGATGGTCAAATGAAAATTGGAGTACCGATGGAAAAAAATGGTGAAACAAGGGTAGCAATTGTGCCAAATAGCATGAAGAAATTGCTCAAGTCCGGCTTTGAAGTAGTTGTAGAACAAGGTGCGGGAAATAGTGCTAATCATTCTGACCAAGAATATACGGATGCTGGTGCAACTATTGCGGACCATGAAACAGTAATGAAATGTGAAATTATTATTTCTATCAGAATGGTAGACATTGCTGAACTTTCAGAGGGACAAATCTTGGCTTGCGTAGCAGATCCATTCAGGCATCCAGAGAAAGTACAAGCTTGTATTGATAACAAAATTACCCTTCTTAGCATGGATATGATTCCACGAAGATTATCACGTGCTCAATCTATGGATGTTAATTCTAGTCAAGACAATCTAGCAGGATACAAGGCAGTACTATTGGGAGCGGCACATGTACCCAAGGGAATACCAATGATGACAACTTCTGCAGGAACTATACGTCCAGCAAAGGTAGTAATTATGGGTAGTGGAGTTGCTGGTTTACAAGCTATTGCAACTGCTAAAAGACTGGGTGCAGTAGTATATGCATCCGATGTTAGAAAAACAGCAGCAGAACAAATTGAATCTGTTGGTGGTCGATTTATTGAAGTTGAAGGTATGGATGATTTTGAAGATGAATCAGGATATGCAAAACCTTTGACTCCCGAATTTATTCAGAAGGTAAATGATACCGTTTGTGGCGTTGCCTCTGATGCTGACATTATTGTAACAACTGCAAGGATTTTTGGAAGACCTGCTCCAATAACAGTTCCAGCATCTGCTGTAACCAATTTCAAATCAGGTGCAGTAGTTGTAGATATGAATGCTGATGTTGGTGGTAACTGTGAATTAACAAAACCTGGAGAAATTACAGTCACGGATAATGGAGTTATTATTGTAGGAACTTCAAATCTACCAGGAACTCTTGCTAATTCAGCAAGTATGCTTTATTCTAATAATTTGACAACATTCATTACATCGCTAGTCGATAAAGAAAATGGATTCCAAATCTCAGAAGATGATGATATTCTAGTTGGAGCGCCAGAAGGAAATGATTTCTTCGTCGCAGGTATGGGTGGCGTTCTGATTTGCAAGGATGGAGAAATTCATCCAAAGCAGACTAGACTAGGAGGTGTTCTTTGATGGAACCAGTAACATTAATCGCAAGTATCACACTGTTTGTATTAGCTATATTCCTCGGTTTTGAACTGATTACTAAAGTTCCTTCAATGCTACATACTCCGCTAATGAGTGGCGCAAATGCTATTTCAGGAATTAGCGTTGTTGGGGCACTAATCGGAGCAAAAGTAGCAAGTTCGAGTGGCGACTACATGACTTCCAATATTCTTGCATTTGTGGCTATAGTCCTTGCAATGATTAACATCGTTGGTGGATTTGCTGTCACAAATAGAATGCTGAATATGATTGCTGGCAAGAAAAACAGGAGGGCTTGATTATGGATGATGCATATCAATGGATTGAATTCGGCTACCTAATCTCTGCTGCTCTTTTCATTTTTGGATTAAAGAAATTAGGACATCCTAAGACAGCACCTCTCGGTAACCAGTATGGTATGGCAGGAATGGCAGTCGCAGTGATCACTACACTACTATCAATTCACTTCAACAACGAAAATGGAATACATTGGTCGATAGTTGTTGGTGGAATTGCAATCGGTTCAATAATCGGTTATATCATGGCCGTAAAAGTTGAAATGACAGGCATGCCAGAAATGGTTGCTTTGTTCAATGGTTTTGGTGGAGCCGCATCAGCGCTAGTCGCCTTATCAGAGAGTTGGAAATATATCTATGAAGGTGACAAATTACCAGTTGGTCTTGATTTAGGAGTAATTTACACCGCTGCTGGACTATCGGCACTTGTGGGATGGATGACACTTAGTGGTTCATTGCTTGCAATGTACAAACTCAAAGGTGGAGTCGAAGTATTTGGAAAATGGTATAAAACTCCTACATGGGGTCCAACTTGGTTAAATCCTGTCAAAGGATTCCTATTTTTCTCAGTCATCGCATTGATAGCTCTTCAAATCAATAATCAAACTAGTGAATTATACATGTGGTTAATGATAATTATTTCCTTTATTCTTGGAATAATAATCGTACTNCCAATCGGTGGCGCAGATATGCCAGTTGTAGTTTCTCTACTCAATTCATTATCGGGAATTGCAGCTGCNTTNACAGGATTNATTATCGGAAATAGTGTATTGATTGTCGCTGGAAGTTTGGTTGGTGCATCTGGGCTAATTTTGACATTCATAATGTGTAAGGCTATGAATCGAACATTGGTTGATGTATTGTTCAAATCATTTGGAGGAAGTGAAAAACAGTCTTTGACAAGAACAAAGGCTGGAAGCGATGCTGAAGAGGTCGCAATGATGGTCGATGGTGCACAAAAGGTGATTATCGTACCAGGATATGGAATGGCTGTAAGTCAGTGTCAACATCAAGTAAAGGAATTTGCAGATCTTCTTCAGGATAGATTTGATACAGAGGTGAAATATGCAATTCATCCAGTTGCTGGAAGGATGCCTGGTCATATGAATGTACTACTTGCAGAAGCAAATGTTCCATATGAACAATTGATTGAAATGGATGAAATAAATCCTGAATTCTCTGAATGTGACATGGCTGTTATTATCGGTGCTAATGATACCTGTAATCCTGCTGCAAGAACTGGAGAAGGCCCGCTTGCTGGAATGCCAATCATAGATGCGGACAAGGCAAGAACTGTTGTGATAATTAAGCGAAGTTTATCGGTAGGTTATGCTGGTGTTGACAATGATTTGTTTTATGAAGACAAAACTATGATGTTATTTGGTGATGGAAAAGCCATGATGACAGAATTGAATAATGCGGTCAAAGATCTTTGATTNAAATTATACCGCCCCTTTAGGGGCGGGTGGTGACAATGTTCAATAGCGAATCTCGGGTCGCAGGTTCATGTCAAGACGTGTCGCACTAATCATTGTCGGCACATTGGCTATCCTAATGGCTGGAAATACATTCGGATTAAGCGGTGGACCACCATGGACACTTAACGATGGTCGCTTGATAATCGAAGAGGGTTGCACATGCCATGGCGTGGGCGGTGGCCCAACAACAAATGGTTCCCCTACTTCACAAGTTACGATATCAATAAGCGGAGTACCACGTTCATATGAACCAAATACAACTTATGATTTAATTATTAATTTAGACCATGCAACAAATATCGATGGTGGATTCATGATTTGGGATAGTGGTGTTGGGACATTCGGCCCAGGTGAAGGAAGTATGTTTGTTGAAGATTCAGGAGGTGCTTTGTCCCACAGTGAACCAACAAATGATTGGGTAATCAATTGGACATCTCCTTCAAATAATTCTTCAGATGCTCACTTTACCCTAGTGGGCAATATCGTCGATGGTGATGGAATCTATTCACCTGGCGATGCTTGGAACATGTTCACATTCACAGTTTATGCCCCAGGAAATGTTACCAATGACGAAGATGTGTCACTTAGAACGATTAGCGTAGGTGATTATGACCGATTATTTGGACAGAAGAGTGATGCTGAAATTGAGGCTGAGTATCAAGCAGAATTGGCTGAAACATATTTCACACAAGGAAACTTGTACTTCTGGACAACTTTGTGCATTCTAATCGTGGCTGCTGTATTGCAAGGCGAATTTTATGAGCGCAGGTTTGGAGGAGGGCCTCCGCATTTGGATATCAGTCTGGCAGTACCACAAGGAATCAATAGAGGAATCATATCAATTGGATTGCTCATATTCTTGGGCTGGGGTATAGATTCTCACTTACCTTGGGGTTACAATCTATTGATTGCAATGTGCCTTCTATGGGCAATTTTCGGAGTATATCGAACTGTTGTACAAGCCCGAGCTCCTAAGAAATCAACCGATTTGGTATGATGCTATATGTCGAGTATACACCTGTCTAGTGATGACAGGTCGACAATGCAATCACATCTTAGTGAACTTGGAAAACGTTTGACATCGGTGACGATACTTGCAGTTATTCTAACAGTTATTTGGTCGTTTTCAATAGATATTGTCCTGAATAATATACTGACTAGATTAGATCCATGTGATGGGATTTGCGTCAATATATTTTCACCCGATGAATGGGCTGCTACAAGATGGTTTGCGGCAGCTATAATGGGATTGCTAACTACAGCACCATATGCTATAACACAAGCATATTCTTTCTCAGCCCCTGGTTTATTACCTAGTGAAAGGAGAGGTTTTTTGCTATGGATGTTTGCAGTTTGGATACTATCAATTATTTCACTATGGCTTACTATTATGCACTTAATACCTAATCTATTTGCCTGGGGACATACATTTACCGAAGGTACACGACTGCAAGGGCGATATGATGCAGCAGAAATGTTGCGAATCTGTTTGTCTGTTGCTTGGTCAATAGTTCTGATACTTGCTGCATCAATGGTTGTTAGTATTGCGGGAAGGAGTCGTTTATTGTGGGCTGGAAATTCGGGGTGGTGGAGGTTTAGAGTACATGGAATGATGGTGATGCTGCTNTGGGTATCCATACCCAGTGCACTGCCAGGAGTTATGATTTCACTCACTATCATGTCGGTATCGATTGTAGAATTTGTAGGGTTTTTCTATTTTAGAGCGCAAGCACCAAGTGGTCATGGATTGCAAGATATTTTTGANAGTGATGGCGGCATTCATCGAGTGTTATATGCTGATTGTTCCTGTTGTGGAACCACNCCTTCAATANCACCGCTGAAAGGAATGGGTGTAGCCAAGTTNAACTCGGTTTGCAGAAGTTCTAAAGAACANGATAAATTNCTTGATCTTGCAAAACGATATAATGTTACAAACCTCGTATTTTCAGGCTGTCTCATAGAATCATTACCANCAAACTTTNNAGAATCACTCGAATTTCTCGGTATTGAAATAAAGAGTCTGAATATTGCNCACCTTACAACCATTCGAACAGATATGAATGANGTCGATTTACATCTTGCAATGGCATCGCTAATCGACCCTTGGTCAGTTGCTAGTTCCTGTGAAAAAATNTCTCAAATTACAAAAAAATATACTGTTGAAACAGTATATTACAGTGATAAAATACCATTCGGTTTCCAACTTAAATCAGGTGAAGGCTGGATTACTGGTCTAAATGATTCGCAAGTACGATTATTGTCTAATAGTGGAATAAATTTGATTCCTTATAGCAATTGATTGATACATTATCCATTATTGCGATGTTTGATGCGACCTGTAATTGCTTGGCCTGTGGCTTTATTGCTCAGTTCACTNGCAGTGACAGCTTTCNTCAATGGCGATGCTGTAAATGAATGGGTTCAAGAAAATTCAATTNCTATTGCCACAGATGAAGACCCGATAATGATTGGAATTCAAGATAAAGAGAATTGGCTAGTGGTATTGATAGATTTCCCAGACCAGGACGAGACCGAAAACTGTGACCAAGAACGGGCAAGTAATTTTGTTGGAGATTCGATAGATCAACATCTTGACCAAACCGCAGGGAGAGATATCGAATTTGAAATTACATTTCACGACAGGATAGTAACCACTAATTTTGCTATGTCTACTTATGGCGCTGATTCAGGTAGTGTAAGAGACAAAGGTATTGATGGACAAAGCCCTCATACATTGGCTGAACAGGTTGTTAAGTCGGTAAAAAATGATGTTGATTGGGAGAAATTCGACCTCAATGATGATGGATGGGTAGACCGTTTCTTACTATTGCATTGTGCTAGTCCGCAAGAAGACGGTGGAGGAGCAGCAGAAAGAATTTGGAGTCATTTCTCAAGTATTGAAAATAATGTCGATTTGGGCGACGGTTTACAAATAGGTCATTATTCAATTGCAAGTCAAAGAACGAGTACCAATCTTGGAACTATGATACATGAAATGTATCATCAGTTAGGTGCTGTGGACCTTTACCCAGTACATGATGAAACTGTATTACAATCTTGGAAAGGTATAGGAAAATGGGATATTATGGCCAGTGGTAATTGGAATAGTAATGGTGTAAAGCCAGCTCTACCAACGACTCCTGTCATTGAAATTATGGGAGTTGATAGATTCAACAATGTAGAATTATCTTGGCCTGTACAAAATGAATATTGCTCTGGTGCAGAGGTGATTGTTGGACCTCACTCCAATAATAGTAACTCATTAAAAATCAATATTGGTGATGGAGAATATGTCTGGGTAGAAAATAGAAATAAATCCGGATTTGATACTCATTTACCAGGAGATGGCTTATTGGTTTTACAACAGGATTTACTATCTGGAGACTTGGAAGATAATTTAGTCAATTCACACCCAGAAAGACCTTGGCTATTTGTGATAGAAGCAGATGGTAGACAAGATATGGTTCACAACAATAGTGAAGGTGAATATAGTGACCTTTTCCAAGATGGTGAAAGATTTGGGGCTGAAGGAATTAAAATAAGAAATCGTGATGGAGTGCTGGTAGATTGGACTGCAAATGTAAGTAAGGATAATGAAAATTTTATCGTGAAATTTGAATCTCAAAATTGCGGACATTCTTCAAATATTGATCTACCTGACTATGGCTCTGTATTGACTCCCAGCGATAATATACCCTTGACTCTGCAGTGCGAAGAAATCATACTGAACTTGATTAGNACAGACGGTAGAGATTTGATTTTCGAAAATGGTTTTTTGAAATTTTCCGATGAGGGAATAGTTGGAGTTCTAGGTCATATCTCCGGTCAAATAGAATGNGATNCAGGGACTCCTTTTGATATTAAACATGACTTTGAAATTTTCGGAAATATTCCNCTTGAAACCACTCATAAAGTTTCCATTCCATATGATGAAGTCAGCGAGTTTTCTGTTCCTATCCAAATGACTGGAGACGAGAAACAAACATGGNTGATAGGTATTGATGGNCCTCTCGAAAGGGTTGCTACAACTTCGACCACTCAGCAATTGAAAGATGGCTCTGTTATTGTTATAGAAGTAGATCCTGATGGATTGTTATCTCCTGGAATGCTAGCGAGAGGAGAACTTGTTATTGCATCAGATTCAGGACATAAATGGATTATTGAGATTGAAGCGACTGCCGAGGATGAAGATATTTCTGAATTGAATGAATGGCGCAAGCCCGGGGTTTTAATTCCAATAGCACTNGGATTAGCATCGCTTTGGGTTCTAATGGGAATCAATTCATCTTCCAGGGAGGTGGCGTCTGAACATGAGGAAACTCCAGCCACCTCTATCCAAAGCGACCAACCAGCTTTTGTTGACCCCTTCAGCGAGTCTTACTGAAAGACAGATACCCTCCCAATTTGACGCTGCATCATCTTCCATTTGCAAAAGCCAAGGAGCATGTTCAACATCGACTGGTGTACTATAAATTCTCCAACGGCAACCATACTTGAATCCAGGTCGCATCAATAATCCCCTTGAATTTAGTTCATCGAATAGAGAGGTTACAGAACAATTCTTTTTCTCGACCCAATCCAACTCGTCTTGTCGCAAGAATCTCTGAGATAGATGTTCAAAACCAATTGATTGAGAAGGCCAATTGGAAAAATCAGCATTTACAAAATCTTCTGGTTTAGCCGGGGTTAAACCTCCTTTAGGATCNGCAAATGAGAGTCTATACATCGTAACATCCATTTCCTCATCTACTATGGCAAGTTCGGCTATTAAATCTCGTGAATTTACATCATTAACCCATTCTATAATCTCATTCCAGTCGAGTGAATGAGATGTTCTAGCCCAGCGAATTTCAGCTTCGGGTTGGCCTATTGAGGGATGAGAGTCTCTTGCCCAACGCAACCATTTCCCCTCTTGTAAAACAACTTTCTCGCCCCCCTTTCTTACCACATCAAAAGCAACCACTCTGTAAGCAAAATCTGGGTCTTTTTCCATCTGTTGCTCAACCCAGTTTTCCGGTAAAGGAACATGACGATGCCAATGGCAAAACATGACTTCTTCTTCTGTAAGTAAGATACCACCTTCAACAGGAGTACCTAAAGCGGATTTTTGATAAAGCCTAGAACTAAGAGGATTGGGAATAAACCACATCCCATCTTGAAAAACTGGTTCATCATTCACTTTAACGGGAGCAGAGGAAGAAATCTCTCCGATAGGACGGGTCGGTCTCTTGCGAGGTTGTGACTTCCTACCATCTCCCATAATTAACCGGGTGAATACATACGCTATGATGACATCGCTTGAACCAATTGCTTCATTTGGTGCTTTGTACTCCCGCAAATAGGGGAGAGCATGGTCGACGGTTATCTTGGTACTTTAACTACCGAGAAGAGGATGTTATTGCATCTTTATGACCACATTTTACCCGAAGGCCAATGGGAAGCACCTGCTGAATTGACTCAGGCTGGCATCTCTGCAGCGGTTCATGTTCAGAGAAAACATGTACCAAGAACGCTAAAGCGCTTAGAGGAACGTAATGAACTGGTGACTGGNCAACGCCATGTGCCTGGAGCAAAGCAGAGGAGACGGGTTTACGGACTAACTCCAGAGGGAAGAATTAGGGCTGCTGCGCTACGTGATAATATTCTTAATCTTACAGTCATATCCAATGGCGAAGAAAAAAACCTTGGTAANATGCGAGGTGGAGCTCAGACGGTCTTAGAACTGCTTTCTCACCTCGATGAAGGATTGGTATTCCATGATAATCCAATTACATCTCCGGTTTCAAACCCGGAGGGNATGGCNTCNNTAGATGCNCAGGCNGGTGAAAATCTGATTCGAAGAATGCTTGCAAGGGCTTGGGAAGATGGTAAGATTACTAATGATGAACAAAATTTGTTATCCGAAGTTGTTGATTTTGTAGGAATGCATCCAGAACGTGTTAGAAGACTATCAGAAGAAGCACGTAAATCAGTAGAGGCGCCACCTCCTGAAGAAGTCTATTTGGACATGATAAGACAAGCACTTGTTGACCAAGAGTTAATCGAAGAAGAAATCGTATTGTTAGAAACTATGAGAGAGGCTTTTGGTATAGATATGGAAACGCATAACTTGCTACTTGAGGAAGCGAAGTTAGACCCAGTACTCGATGAAAAGACTACTACTTATCGTGCCACACTATTAACTGCTTTAGAAGATGGAATGATAACAAGCGACGAGGATGCTATGCTCACTACATTACGTAANAATCTGGGCATTAGTGATTCTAGACATGCCACTATGCTAGCAGAGTTGATGGACAGAGATGATTGATTAAGAGATGGCCCCGGAGGTATTGATATGGGAATGAGTGATTTNGAACAAGACATGCATGACCGCTTGGTAGGATTACAAGATAGCATCAAGAATTTGAGCGGAAATGTCGTTCTCGTCGGAGATATAATGCTAGACCGTTACATCCATGGATATGCCAATAATCTAAATTCAAGAGCACCGGTTCCTGTGTTGAAAGAAACACATAGAGAAGAAGACGTAGGTGCTGCTGCACATGTTGCTAGAGGATTGGAGAATGTAGGCTTAGATGCCTCTCTTTTTGGAGTGGTAGGTAGTGATCGTTCCGGGACTAAAATAATCACGATGTTAGAAGGTGATGATATCGATTGTAGCGGTATCGCAGTGATAGAAGGAAGAACTACAACTGTAAAATCAAGATTGATTGCTGGAAGAGAGTACCTGATTTCTAATCAACAATTATTATTGAGATGGGATATTGAAGATGATTCAGAAATCAATAAGGAATCATTATCTGAAATAATAGACCAAGCGGTTAACAAAATCGCTAGTGCTAATGTCCTTGTAATTTCCGATTATGGTCAAGGAGTAGTAACCGACGAGGGTGCTTCAAGATTGATGAATGCAGCAAAACTAGCAAATGTACCAATTATTTGCGATCCAAAATTAACTGGACTACATCGAACTCACAATGCTGACTGGGTAATTTTTCAAACCAGGGGATTGGATCTGATGGCGAAGAGATTGGCGAGTAACTCTGCTGCTGATGCNGCATACAAACTTATTGCNGAACATGGATGGAAGCATCTTGTAGTTCTTGGCGGAGAGAATGGAGTAACTGTCTACAACGATGATGGAAGTATGATTCATTCACCTTGNAATCTCGAATCTCCTNGAGGNGTNATTGGAATTATCGATGCTGTAGGAGTGGCACTNGCAGCTGCTCTAAGCATTGGATTATCGGTTGAAGATTCNGCTCATTTGGCAAATGCTGCTTGTGAATGTATCATGAGCCTGGATGGAAATTTCACTCTNACCAGCNCTGATTTNGCAAATAGGTTGGGAGAAGTNGCTTGGAACATGCANATCTCTCAGAGGTGATTGTATGAGTCATTGGGTTCTACCCACAACCGCAGATATNGGTGTCCGAGCATTTGCCCAAAATCCAAGTGAATTATTTCGCGAGGTTACTTTAGGAATGCAGAGTATCTTGTTGACTGATAATTTTGATATCAACGAGCCGGTTAGAAAAACAGCTCAATGGGAAGTTCATGGAGATCTTTCAGANGAATTACTTTTGGTAAAGTGGCTGGATGAAGTATTGTTCAACGCAGAGGTTAACGNACAATTTCTTGTTGATTTACAGCCCATGTTAANTCGAGGCAAGTTTGCTGCTCAAGTGTCTTATGTCGCTTGTGATGAAGTAGAAACCGAGATTGAAATCAAGGCTGTTACCACACACGANCTTAAATTTTCAAAAGTAAATTCTGGTGANACAATAAACTCNGANTGGGAAANAGTACCCAGTTTTGAAGGACCAGGTTGGTATGCAGATGTCGTATTCGACATCTAATTTTATTTNTGCTAACCGTTATATGAAAGATAGAAAATAATCAAATTATGGAANTAANCAATTTGATGCCCTTAATTGGCGGATTAACATCAATAGTTGTAGTTATTCTTGTGATTTTCCTTGCATCTCGGATTACAGGAAATAAAAATGCATCCGCTTCTCCATGGATTTTGAAAACATTCCAAATCGATTCTACTGGAAGTACTGGAGCTCATCTATTTATTGAGGCTCGAAAGCCAGGTTTCTTTGCATTCATTTTGAACCTAATGGGTCTAGACCCTACTGCAGAATTGAAGGTGACAAAAGGNTCGGTTAGTTTCCGTACNACTTCATTATCTGGTATGATTGAAACATCAACTGCTCTGACTGAAATTGGTTCATTTCAAGGTGGATATAGTAAGCCAATCGCATTTTTATTTATTAGTGGAGCAANGTTTCTCGGCTCCATTTATCTAGATTTAGCATTAGGAGGATCAGGGTTTTTTATTCTCTTTGGAACGCTTTTTGCATCGTTTGGTCTGATAATGTATGCCTTGAATAAGTATCTTATGTTCGGATTTGAAACATCTGGAGGAGCATATTATGGCCTCACTTTCAAAAGAGGAATTCTAAATAATGTCTCTGTTGATATTCAACAAGTTGAGTTGGCNCTTCAATTGGTTAAAGCATTGATTGGATCAATCACACTCGGAGCAAGTTATTCGGTTAGCAATACTGTGACTAAAGTCGCTCCTCAAGCAACCATTACGCAGTCAATTGCTCCNCNAACTCCNGTGTTNAGTAGTATGCCTCCTCCTAATCTAGTACCACCTCAACCTGTAAATCAAAGTGGACTCCAATATGCAAATCAAGGTAATTTNCCGCCACCTCCACAAATGCCTCCGCAATGAATTTGCTAACTTACAAGAGTATGAGGTGGGAGTACCAAAGGTGGACCCTCGTACCCATGAGCCAAATCCACAGGCTTCCTCCGTCCCGTTACCCCACGGCACCCATGGCCCCAGGTAGGGCTGCTCCGTTCCCGGCCTGACCTGATCCCCCGGTTATTCATTTCCCGACTCCTTCCGGCTTCGGTTCGTGACACCCGGGTCACGTGGGGGCGAGACATCGACGTCCGCCTATGGGAACCCATAGACCGGCTGAGCCGCTCCTAGGTGTTCGGACCGCCATTTGCGATTTGCGGAAGAGGGCACGCAAACTCCCCTCCTATCCCAACAAGCCGTAAGGCCTGACTGTTTTGAACCCACCGAAGTTACA
>PALS01000040.1 GCA_002706615.1 Methanobacteriota archaeon | reverse complement strand
TAGTAGAAACGGAGGGTAAATTAGCCATATTTGGATTTACTAAACTAATACTCATACTGTAATTACCCGAGCCTGAATTCGTAACTAGTCCAAAATAGGTCATTACTCCACCAGCTGATTGATTTGTACCATTTGTGGTAACCGAGCCGTTTCCGCCAGTTATCCCCTGATCTTGATCTACATAGAAAGTCCAATTGCCATCGATAAGGAGTAAGTCAATATTCAAATTTGAAGGAATTGATATTTCAACATCTAATTCATATCCGGAAGGAATGAAAATACTGTACAGGTCGGCATTGTCTAGAGTGTTGTCTACGTATCCGGTATAAGTGGATGAAATTGAAGTTAGATTTAGAGCACTAGATTGCAGATTTCCAGCATCTCCACCCGAACCAGCATCATTCTGAACTACTTGATTTGGAGACCAGAAAGTGATATTCATTGTATACTGGCCATATCCCGAATAAGCGGTCACATAAATTGCAATATTAACTCCACCATTAGAGATATTTGTGTTAGCAGAAGATACCTCTTCTAGAGGGTCGTTAAACTCAGAAGAATCATACGCAAAATTAAGAGCAGTATCGGCTAGATAAAGGTCAAAATCTATCGTGTTTGAAAATGCAAGTGTTACATTGATAATATATCCTGATGGAATGCTGATGAAATACAAATCATCAGGGTCGGTAGTATCATCCATCCAACCAATATTTGTTGAATTGCCACCATTCAGGCTCACAGCACTAGATGAATTATTGCCAGCATCTCCTCCTGAGCCAGCATCATTTTGAGAATTGTTGGTTGCAAATGAAAAAGAATCATCATTTTCCAATGCTATATCTGCGTCTAAAGGCAATACTGAGGCAGATAAACTAGAAATGACAAACATCAGTGCTATCAGGAAAGAAGAGGATATCTTTCTGTTTAGGTAACGGGCGGACATGTACTTGCCATGTCCTTACAGGACATGAAACCATCTACGGCAATTAAATTGTAAATCTCTGGTCTTCAGAATTCCAATTGATTGGTTTGTATCCTAACTGGTGATGGGTATGTCGCATTTTGATAACTCCAAGTTTACGAGTTATATCATCGCCCTTGCGTTCCATTGTGAGATGCATTACACCATCTGAAAGATAATCTTCAACACCATAAACACCGAATTGCTTGTGATCTTCTCCGGTCATCTCACAGATAAAGAACGATGTCAAATCTAATCGTCTACAAGCTTCGAATAATCTAAAGATGTCATCACGAGGGTTATCGGATTTGAATAGGGTGAAGAAAGCACCTAATGAGTCAAATACGAGTAGTTCAAAACCAATGGACTGCCTGTAAGATGTGAGTTGCTTAATCAATTGCCCCATCCAATCTATTCGAGCTGACATTCCCTGTTCGTCTAGTTTTACACGCAAATCGGATAAGTCGATAATTGCGATTCTGTTTCTGACTCGAGGGTCATCAACATTCATTCCCATGTTTGACATGTGTGCACGCAGGGAGTCCTTGCCTTGTTCTAGAGTAACATAAATTCCGCTTGTTTCGCCGTATAGAACAGCATTGTAAAGCAAAGAGAAAGTAACTGAAGACTTCATTGCACCAGATTGTCCAGCAACGATACAAATGTGGCCTTGAGGTATGCCACCCTGCATATTTTCATCAAGTCCGGCGATGTGTGTGGGAATGCGTTCAATATCACTCATAGTGGCTCAACATTATGGTGTAATAGCGATGCTCTCTTCAACATGTCTACTGAACGCAGTATAATGGGGGTATGGCTGGCCAGTGCTTCTCCACGTCGTGCGGAGATACTAGAAAAGCGGGTAAAACCGTTACACGTCGAGGCATTGGAGGATGTTGACGAGACTCCTCCTAGCGGTACTGTGTCCCAACAAGTCATGGCAATATGTCGTCGTAAGGCCGCTGAAGTTCCAGACGAGCATGGATTTGATATTGTAGTGGTTGCAGATACTTTAGTTGGAGACCCTGATGATGCGAATGCTGCTATGGGAAAACCTAGTGATTCAATGCATGCTCTTGCTATGCTAAAGCGCCTCTCTGGTAGAAGACATCAAGTTTGGTCAGCTACCGGTTTACAGATCTGTGGTGATTGGACTTTTTTCGTCGAATATGCTGTGGTTGAAATTGAAGAATTGAGTGATGAAGCACTTGGTGAATTGGTTTCTTCAGGCTCTTGGAAAGGTAAAGCGGGTGCGTATGATTTAGCAGGAATGATGGGTTCATATGCCAAATTGGTTGATGGTGAAGAGGTTACGGTACTAGGTATCGCTTCATCGGCTCTACGATTAATTGCTTGAATCAGATAATGAAGAAGAATCAAAGTAAAAGAGGAACTAGTCCTAACTCATTCTTGCTAACATTTACCGTGACATCATTACCAGGAATTAAGAGTAATTTGTCTTCTGAATCCAATGCAAAGATTGCAACTCTTAGTTCATCACTTAGGGCTTTTAATTGCCTTCTACAAGCATTGCTCTGAGTCTCCATATGAATCAATGTACGTAAATCAACAATTATGGTATCTCCCATATTTACTCGACTTCCAATATCTCTTAACGGTAGTCGGTTCATGTGGTCAGGAGACACATAGCGCAATGCTCGAACAGGGTGTCCTTCGCTNGGNGATTTGTAATTAGACNAATCGTGAAATGCTTCNCCGTCTNGTGTCANTNGCCCCGTCCAATTCTCNGGNANACTTGGTTTTGCTTTAATTGGAGCAGGGATATCTTCGANAACTTTCTGCGGTACNAATTTTTTAGGTTCTAGTTTTGCAGGAGTAGTCTTCACATCATCTACCAAAGTCATTTGCTGAGTTGAACCTTCGGTGAGGGTTTTTGCTGCAGGCTTTTTCTTCTTTGGTACAGCGGGTGCATCTGGATCTGGAAGGCCAAAAAATTGCCACAGATTTGCCATATTTACACCGCTCACAGGTCCAGATCATCCAGTAGATTTGCTAGAGCCTGCGAAGCAGGGGTCGGTGCTGGTTCTTGAACCATCGGTGTACTTACCTGAGTTGGAGCAGGGTTTTCGAAGGTTTGAGCTGGAGCCGGTTCATATACCGGTTGTGGCTGATATGTTTGTGTTGGCTCAGGATTGTAAACAGGAGGCTGAGCGGCTGCAGGCGGATTATCGGCAAGATATTGAGCACCGTAGTAATTCCATTGTTCCATNNTCCAACCATCTGGAATACCGCTTGCTGGGATTGGAGGTCCTGTTGTTGGGACCTCTTGGTAAGTTTGAGTAGCCATCGGGTCGCTTTGAGCAACTTGGCCATACATTGGCTGTGGCTCATTCCAAGATTCNACAAACCCAGTTTCTTGATACTCAGTTGAATCACTCTTTCCTCTTGCAAAATTAACAATTAGTAATACTGCNACCAATAGCACAATNACAACAAATAGAGCAATTGAAAGGGCACCTGTTGCTGAAAATCCGAGCAGTCCATCAGATGCTTCTTCATTNACAGTTACAGTTACAGATGCGGTCGATTCAACATTATTATCATCGATTACGGTCAAATTCACAATAAATGTTCCAGATCTGTCAAAGACAATAGTGAAATTTTCACCATATCCGTCATCGGTAGCACCAGCGGTATTAGGGTCATCCCATCTGTAAGTTAGATTCACTTCGTCGGAAAATGAGTCGGAACTNTCGCTTCCACTNAANGTGATAGATTCTCCTTGNGTTATTTNAAANCCACCTTCTACTTCAGTGATTTTAGCAACCGGTGGNCTATTTACGATAGTTACCATGACGGTTTTGCTATCGCTGGCTCCATCATTATCCCATACATTTGCTGTAACNGATCNTAGCCCAGGAGTAACCCATGAGTAATTNAGTTNAGCNCCTTCNACATNACAATCATCTGTANANTCGCCATTTCCATCANTGTCTNNCGATACGCANTTAGGTCCCAGCAAAACATTAGATTATCTTGGTCAGCTAAGTCAAAAGCAGACGCATTTAGTACTGCGAATTCATTTTCAAACAATGCTAATTGTGCAGGTAATGCATCCATTACTGGTCCAACATTGTTGACTCGAACATAGCCTTGAACCACAGNGCTTCTTTCATTATCATTATCGGTTACAAATGCTGTTATTGTGTGCAATCCTGCAGTATTCCACGAGGCATCAATACTAGAAGAAGGACCACTTGTTGTTTCGGTCCAATTTTGGTCAAGGTCTGATGGAGTCCATGTGATTAGTAGACTTTCTTTATCTGATAATGTATCATCACCATCTATTGATAGAGANGCAATTATGCTTTCATCGATAGTCCAAGTACCATCTTCTGCAGGTTCATACGGTATACCGTCAATCGAAAAGAACATCTCGCCAATAGTAGGTGCAACATTCAAAACTTCGTAACTATAAGTCGCTGAGGTCGTTGCATTATCATCATCAGTAACTACAACGGTAATGTCATGCATACCTTCCACTTCAGGTCTAATCGTACAGAATGGGCCGTACAGACCTTCGCTACAAGCACTATCNGGCCAAGTAATTGTGACATTCTGTCCTTCGGGAGAAATCGAGTCACTATCCCCGCTATCTGTTGCATCAAAAGTGATAGCTTGGCCTGCATCTACTGAAGTCATAGCAGAGGACAGATTTACCCATGGTGCTCGATTGAGTACTTCTGCATACATAATCATCTCAACTTGATCTAATTCATCATCGATTACAATCACTTTGATTTCCCACATACCATCATCAGCCCAACTATAATTTGTGAGGCAATTTCCATCATCCTTGTATTCGGTACGAATACCTGTTTCAGTTGGTTCTTGAATCTCGAAGTAACAAATCACGCTACCTCCGTCTTGATCAAATGATGCAGTTGCATCTATTGTAACATTGACTCTTGTAAGAACTCCATCATAAAGAGTCATATTAGCTACAGGAAGTCTTCCAATGAAGATGTCAAGACTTGCAGCATTATTCGAGCGATTTGCATCTTGGGTAACCGTATTATCTGGGTCTACCATGAATGAGAGCGTTTTCACTCCAACAGGAGTATCAATTGGTACTGTCCAATTTACATCAACCCTCGCTTCTGAATAAGGAGAAAGAGCAGGTAGTGTTCCTCTTACGGTCGTTCCATCTGGTGTGGTAATCTCCATTTCGGTTACTGGAGATGTTAGTACACCACGGTTTTGAGCAGGTACAGAGAAGTGAATGATATCACCAGGTAGCGCATTATATCCACTTGCTTGTGACAGAATCAATGAATCATTTCCTCTAGTTCTAGTCACGATCATTGAATCAGGCTTTGCAACCAAATCAACAGCTACTACCGAGAGATCCATTACTATTGTTGCAGCACCAACAATCTTGTTTACTGGGTCCCAAACAATTACTCCATTGCTTGTCCAATCATCAGAAGAAGGGGAGTGGTCCCGTTGGAATCCAACATCTACATCAGGCGATACCTCTCCATTAGAATCGGTGGTAAGGCTCAAAATTACATTATCAATTTCGTATCTTAATTGTAGATTCTTTGAGATTTGGTTATTGCTACTAACAGTGAAATGACCTACTACTTCTTCGGTTGCATTTGGTAGAATCGCAAGGAATTCAGGCTCGACAGTAATGATACTATTCCTTATTCCCGGAGAAGAGCCAGCCTGTCCTCCAGAGGAATCGGTTGGTTGGTATTGCTTTAGAATCCAATCAATTTGGAATCCCGCAGGATTTACAATTCTGTACCATGCAAAAGACCTAACTTCATCACAATACCATTCAAATCCGTTTGGAGTTCCAGTATTATTCCAAGAATTTACTTTGTGTGAATTTAAACATCCGGTATATTGGGGAGTATTTCCATCTTCATTTGGCGCTCCATCGGCTGTAACTTGGTAAGTGGTATTATCTTCAACAAACGGTGTACTGAATGTATTTGGGTCAAAATAATCCGAAGTTCCAGTAACATTTGTTGCTGAATCATAGGTAGTCACCCATTGATCTCCGGTTCTAAGAGGGAAATCGTATTTCTCTCGAGGAGGTTCATACACTGTTGCAAATGTTAAGTCTGCAAGTTCTAATGCTAAGAATCCGAAATTAAAAGGTGCAAATTCAACCATTAACGAAAACTCACTATTCCATACAGCTAAATCACGAACTCTTAGAATATCGATTCCATCATATTCGATATCTAGTCTCCCGGTAGTTCCTTCGAGACTAGCCCCACTATTTCCAGAAGTAAAATCACCATCTATATCCATTTCATATACCAAGGTTTGAGTTCCTTGGATCATCTCAAATCTAATATCAATTACTTCCATTGTAGTATCGCCGGTAAGTGTGTTAATCGATGCAGAAACATTGGCTGATTGGATGAGTCCTGCTACGTCAAATTGTGTTTCATAAGTCCATTTGTCACCGATTCTCCAATTAGGAACATCACGGGCATTATCGGTAGCATCTTTGCTACTTTCAGCGACAATTTNCTCGTCGAGTTGATTCAAAATTGTTAACGGACCAGCCGCCAACATCAAAACAATCAGTAGAAATGGCAGCACTCTGCGCATAGACAGACGTAGTCTGTCTCACATTTGACCTCTTTCATTGGAAGATTCATCCGCATTTGCAACCCATTGGTGGCCATAATGCTTCCATTGCTCCATAGTCCAGCCCTCTGGTAATCCAGATTCTGGCAATGGNAGTCCCACTACATCCTTTGTTTCTTCCTCGGACTGAATATTATCAAACAAATTAAGAGATGGGGGGGCCATTGGACGTTCCATAATACCTTCATCCTCATTTTCCCACATTGATTCNGGTTTTTTACGGACACGCTTCATTATCAGAACTATACAAGATAGTACCAGGGCCAAAGCAAGTAATTGTAAAAATGGATTTGATTCATCGCCCGATAGTGAAGCAAACACTTCTTCAATAGCAGTTCTGTCTGGCGAATCAACTTCTATTTCCATCGATTGACTTGCTGGATTCTCTACATCCTCGTCCCAAACAATCGCCTTGACTTTCCAAACCCCTGCCTTGCTAAATGTGTGATTTACTCTCATTCCAACCAAATCGGCATCATTATCGACGANTCCATCACCATCACCATCGGTTGTACAGTCTACATCCCAAACAACGGTTAGGAATGTTTTGTCACCTTTGGAATCTAAAGTGTTACTCGCATCAAGTAAAACTGGAATTCCAGCCACTGCGTTGTCTACTTGAGAGATACGAACCATTGGTGGAAGATTGATGACAGTAACGGTTGCAGTTGAGGAATTACGNGCTCCATCATCATCAGTAACGTGGAATACTACGGTATGTTCACCTGCTAAATCCCAAGACCAGGTCAGATTCTCGCCTATTACATCACAATCATCATCCGCAGAACCAAANCCATCGGTATCAGCCCCAGGATCAANATCCCAACAAATCTCTAGACTAGCCATATCAGAAGGTGTATCACTCGCTTTACCGGTCAAGGTAACAAATTGCCCTTCAGCTACTGCCATTATTTCAGGAAGAGGCTCAACAACGGGGTTGACATTTTGCACATCAACCCANCGTTCAACCCATCCACTTTGCGCACCTTCTGAATCGATAGCATTGACCTTCACGGTTCTCATTCCAGCTTGGGTCCAACCGACTGGAACTCTAGATTCTCTTCCATCTGTACTAGAACCAAAATCCCAATCATAATGTAGATTATCTAAATCATCCATCGAATCTTCAGCTCTTGCTGATAATTCTACATATTGGTCCTCATACACTTTCCAAGTCATTTGGCTCTCTGCTTTGATTACCTCTCCTTGCTCATCCCACATTGAAACAGCGACATCATGGGGTGCGATATTTGTAAACAATATATCGATAGATGCATATGACTGATTTCCATCATCATCTGTACCTACTGCAACAAATGTTTGCAATCCTTCTTGCCACGCAGTAGTGGTGCATGTTCGTGTATAGTAGCCCTCATCACAATTAGCCTGAGGCCAATGTACATCGACCAATCCTGGCCAAGTATCTTCGGAATCTGAGTCATTTGCCATAACGTACAGTGTAACCGGATGCTCTACCTTCACCTCATCTCTAAAGGAAATGATCTCAATCATTGGAGCACGATTTAAGATTTCAACTTGTAAGGCTTGTACTACGCTATCTCCTTCTTCATCATATACTGTGACCATTACATCATAGATTCCATCATCGGTCCAAGTCCAATTAACAGCACAATTCTGTTTCATTATTTTTTGATAAGCCATTTTTCTNGTACCATCATCATATGGAATATTAAATTCACACCATACAATGCCTCCATCTTCATCATTGCTCGCAGAGGCGTTAAGGAATAATTTGTCCAAAGTCCATCCGGATAGGTTTTCGGCGACAAATGTGGGNGCTCGGCCAACAAACAATGGTAAAATTCCGAGATTATTGCTTGAATCAGCATCATTTGTGTTCATATTATTTCNGTCAACTTCCCATTGGATAGTCTGATTTTCAATCGAAGCATTTTCTGGCACTGTCCAATTCATCGAAAAGATGTATTGTTCAAAGAGTTGAAGCGACGGTAAGGATTTAGAAATTTCAAATCCATCAGGATATTTCAGATGTACATCTGTGGGTAATGTAGCAGTTATTCCACGATTGTAAACGGGAAGTTCAACATACAATTGATCACCAGGCAGTACATTAAATCCTGAAATAGCATTTAGGTTTACTAATTCCCCGCTTCGATTACGCAGAATACTTGCTCTTTCTAATGCAGCAACTAAATCCAGACCTACTATATTCTCATCAAGAGTAATTGTGCTAACTCCAATGATGCCGCCAAATGATGTTGTCTTTGCTACAATTCCATGGCTAGCATAATCAACTGTTGTCTCTGAAGAATCTTTTTCTCCTCCAACGTTTATTGTAGTCCAAACACTACCGTTGGAACCAGTGGTTAGAGTCGTGGAAAACGACTCAATTTCATAACGAATTTCAACATCAATNCCCGACTGAGGATTACCNGAAGAGTCTGTNACATTNGCCCAAACTCCCAGAGGNGTATTCAATGCGGTNATCGAAGAATCGGTTTCAACACTGATTTTGTTATTTCTATATCCGGGGTTTTGCGTAGCTTCAACACCTGTAGAGCCTACTGGCAAATATTGTTTCAATCTAAAATCGATTACAAGNCCAATATCCTCCTCAGTATGAGACCATGCATAGTTTGCAACTTCAGGACAAAACCATTCAAATGCAGTTTCAGTACCATTTTCATCATACGATGTTAGTTCATATGAGGCATTACAACCGCCATATCCTATTTGTTCACCCAATCTATTTTCTGGTTTACCAATATCTGTCACTTCCCAGTTAGTAAAATTGTGACCGCTAGTAGGTGGAGGGAATGGCGTTATGTAATCTGATGCTCCACTCCAAGAGGTTGAAGAATAGTATGATGTATTCCAAGTCTCTCCATTTCTTAGTGGGAAGTCATAACCTTCATTTGCAGGATCATAACTGTTTGATATTGTAATATCTGCAATATCTTGGGTAAGAGAACTTATGCCGTAAGGAACATAAATTACATTTAATGATAGGTCGGAACTTATCGTGGCCAAGTCAGATACTCTAACCACTTCGTCAACTTGATATTCGATGTATAGGTTCCCAGTATATCCATCTAATGCTACTCCTCCTTTGTCGAAATTAGCACGCGAAGAGGTTTGATAAACCATAGTAGAAACATTAGCAACCATCATTTCAGTAATTGATTCAACCGTTGTAGTTGCATCACCATTTATTTTTCCAACAACCGCTGATACTCCGGCCTCTTGAACAAGAATCGTTGGGTCAAATGAACCTGCATATATCCACTTATCTCCAATTTGCCAAGTAGGTACGTCACTAACTCCGGGGTCGACNCTTCCAATTCCCCCTGCACTGACTTGTGGTGGTATGATTAGGGCCGAAAAAACGAGGATAAAGACCATCCCTAACTCCCGGCGCATGACTACGTCATGCTTTAGTCGATTACATGAACATAAGGGCGGCAGAACTCAAAGAGTTTCAATAGCAAACACAATCTCGGGGGTTTATGCGCTGGTTCGCTTACAATGGCGATGCTGATGGCATATGTTCTATGGTTCAGTGGGGACTAGTCCATGGAATTGAAGGAAAGAGAGTTACTGGAGTTAAGAGAGATATCGAATTGCTCGATAGAATTGATGCNAAAAATGGTGATGAAGTAATCGTGATGGATATCTCCCTTGCTAGGAATCATAATCGTGCTGAAAAATTAGTATCTATTGGGGCTTCAGTTTCTTGGTTTGACCATCATCTTGCTGGTGAGGAAATANCCGGAATTGANATGCATATTGATACNTCGAAAAATGTGTGTACTGCACTAATCGTCAACAAATATCTAGGAGGAGATGATAGTTGGGCTAGAACCGCATTATATGGGGATGGGCTTGGTCATGTTATACAAGAACAAGACAGCGATCTGGCTGAATTAGGAGAATTATTGAATTACAATGGTTATGGTGAAACATTGGATGACTTACTCTTTCATCCTGATGAATTAATGCAATTATGTCTGGAATCAAAAACTCCTCAAGGATTTATCAAAACCGAGGCATTCAACATGCTGCGCGATGGTTTTACTTCTGATATTGCAAATACTGAATCTATTAAAATGGAAAAAGGAATCTATATGTTACCAAATGAACCTTGGGCCAGAAGAGTGGTCGGCGTTTTTGCTCACAGATTAAATTCACAATCTAAAGGACCCCATGTTATCGCTATCGATAAGGGCGCAACCCTACAGATTTCGGTAAGAGGCGAACAAGGAATTGGTGAACTTTGTGCTAAGTTTGGAGGCGGCGGCCGTGCAACAGCTGGTGGCATAGATGCTCTCCCGAAGGGAGAGATACCAGACTTGATGAATGAGATTGACGCCCGACTGTCTAATTGAGGGTTAATATGCAGGACCGAATGACGCATTTGCAACGCCTTGAGGCGGAAGCGATACACATCATGCGCGAGGTTGTTGCAGAGGCTGAAAATCCAGTAATGTTGTACTCAATTGGCAAGGACTCNTCAGTAATGTTACATATTGCGATGAAGGCTTTCTATCCCGCTAAGCCACCATTTCCTATAATGCATATCGATACGATGTGGAAATTTTCTGAGATGATTGAGTTTAGAGAAAAAATGGCTACGGATTTAGGATTAGANCTAATAGTTCACATCAATCCTGAAGGCAAAGAAATGGGGATGAATCCCTTTATTCATGGCTCTTCAACACATACCGANGTAATGAAAACACAGGGATTGAAACAAGCATTGGATAAGCATGGTTTCGATGTCGCTTTTGGAGGCGCTCGTCGTGATGAAGAAAAATCACGAGCGAAGGAGAGNATTTTCTCATTTAGGAACGAGAGCCATCATTGGGACCCTAAGAGGCAGCGGCCCGANCTTTGGAANATCTACAATTCACGAAAGAACCCGGGAGAGTCGATACGTGTTTTCCCTTTATCCAACTGGACTGAATTAGATATTTGGCAGTATATTCATCTTGAGAAGATTCCAATAGTTCCATTGTATCTTGCAAAAGAAAGACCTGTGGTGGAACGTGATGGCGTACTTATTTTGGTTGATGATGAAAGAATACCTCTTCATGAAGGNGANGAGCCTATGATGAAAATGGTAAGATTCCGTACACTTGGTTGCTATCCTTTAACAGGCGCTGTTGAATCAGGGGCGGACACTCTACCCGAAATNATCCAAGAAATGTTGTTGGCTACCACCTCTGAACGCCAGGGCCGTGTNATTGATTTCGACAGCAGCGCATCGATGGAGAAAAAGAAACAAGAGGGGTATTTCTAATGGTCCATATCAGCGATCTGATCGCAACCGATATCGATTCTTATCTTGCTATTCATGAGCAAAAAGAGTTGCTACGTTTCATTACATGTGGGTCGGTTGATGATGGTAAATCAACACTTATTGGAAGAATGCTTTACGAGTCACATATGCTTTTTGACGACCATCTAGCAGCACTTGAAGCAGATTCTAAGAAAGATGGAACTCAAGGAGGTGAAATCGATTTCGCCTTACTTGTAGATGGATTAGCNGCGGAGAGGGAGCAAGGAATTACAATCGATGTCGCATACCGTTTCTTTTCTACAGATAAAAGAAAATACATTGTTGCAGATACACCCGGTCATGANGAATATACTCGTAATATGGCCACAGGTGCCTCGACAGCAGACGTGGCGATTATTCTTGTAGATGCCAGTCAAGGCATCTTGACTCAGACACGCCGTCATTCATTTATTGTCTCAATGGTTGGAGTAAAAAGAATAGTTCTAGCGGTAAACAAATTAGATTTAGTAAATTACTCACAAGAAGTATTNGAAGAAATTGTAACCCAATATCGTTCATTTGCCGATGAAGCACTTGAACTCGAAGAGATTACTGCAGTACCGATTTCTGCTCTGAAAGGAGACAATATTGTAGGCTCAAGTGAAAATACACCTTGGTATGACGGTCCTTCAATAATGGAATATCTTGAATCGGTAGAGGTTACTGCTGCTGCCCAATCAAGGCCATTTAGAATGCCGGTTCAGTGGGTCAATCGTCCTGATAGAGAGTTCCGTGGATTCGCTGGATTGATTGGAAGTGGAACCGTATCNCCAGGTGATAAAATTAGAGTTTTACCAAGCGGAACAGAATCTACAATTGAGAGAATCGTAACTTGGGAAGGAGACCTCGAGTTAGCCGGTGCTGGTCGTTCTGTAACCCTTACTTTAAGTGATGAAATCGATATCTCGCGNGGAGATATTATCACCACTGCAGAAAACCCTTGTAGTAGCGCAGATCAATTTCAAACCCGCATATTATGGATGGATGAATCAGCAATGATGCCAGGNNGNGAATATCTCTTCAAATCAAGNACTCAAAATGCATCGATGACCTTAGGTCGACTAAAACATAGAATCGATGTAAATACCTTGGATGAATTACCTGGTAAGGTTTTAGANATGAATGAGATAGGAGTTTGTAATATTTCTTTNTCTTCTAGAATTGCTTTTGACTCCTATCAACAAGACCCTTCAATGGGTGGCTTCATAATCATAGATCGNATTACTAACAACACAGTTGGGATGGGACTGATAGATTACGCNTTACGTCGTGCTGATAATATCCATTGGCAATCTATGGATGTGACAAAACAAAGTCGTGGTGAACAGAAAGGTCAGCAACCACGATTGGTATGGTTCACCGGTTTGTCNGGGTCTGGNAAATCTTCNATNGCAAATATTCTTGAAAAGAAACTCCAATCGATTGGTCGCCATACAATTACTCTGGATGGGGACAATGTACGTCATGGACTAAACCGAGACCTAGGCTTCACTAAAGCGGACAGAGTAGAGAATATTCGTAGAGTCGGAGAGACTTCAAAGTTGATGGTAGATGCTGGATTGATTTGTATTGCCTCGTTTATCTCTCCATTCGAAGCTGAAAGATTGATGGTTCGTAAATTGGTTGATGAAGGAGAATTTGTCGAGGTGTTTATCGACACCCCTCTAGCGGTTTGTGAAGAAAGGGATGTCAAAGGTTTGTATGCAAAAGCCCGTACTGGTGAACTAACAAATTTCACTGGNATCTCTAGTCCTTATGAATCTCCAGAAAATCCGGAGATTCGAATCGATACCACACNAGTCTCAGCAGAAGAAGCAGCAGATATTATTCTGAATTACCTTACTCAGAATAATGCTTGAATTCTAGAAGCAATCTCACTCCATTGTAGTGAATCTCTTAGTTTAGTCATCGCTTTACGCGATTGTTCTAAGTCAGAGNCTGATGCCTCTGAGATTCCTTTAACCAAATAATCAACATTGATACCAGGGAGTCTAATCGCTCCTTCAATATCATCAAAAATTGGAATCGGAGTAACTGCTAAAGCTGCTCCAGATGCGACTCCCATTCGTACTGCGCCACTGGCACTTTCCTTGGTATTTTGATAAGGGAATACCAATAATTCACATTTTGATAAAGTTGCTATTGCAACCTCATCATCCAAGAAATCAGTAACCATTCTTACCTTTCCTTTTAATTCTAATTTGCTAATCAGATTTTCACATTTGGTCAGCATCTTGCCAGAACCCTCTCTAACAGCACTTAGGACCAATAGTTCATCCCATCCGGGTAATCTAGAAAATGCTTCAATCAATTGCAGGTGCCCCTTATGAGGAAAAAGAAAACCAAAGGTTGCCATCGTTCTACCCTTTACAGGTAAGGATTTTACATCCTTATTAGGAGGTGGATAAATTCCGTGCGGAATCATTACAACATTTTCAGTAATTCCTAATTTTTCTAAATTTTTAACATCATTATTGCTGTGAACCATTACCTTAGAACATGTATTCAATCCTTCAACAGCCCTTTCAATTCGTTTTGAAGGATAGATCAGTGAACGGTCTTGAGTATTGTGCATCGTAATAAAAACATCTAACTCCATTCGATTAAAAATCAACAGTAATTCATTGAGATAAGAGAACCTCATAAGGCCTGGTTGATGTTGAATTACTATTTTGTCAATCTCATTGGATGAAATTATTGCTAATAGTCGACCAAAGTCATTACTATCTCGCTTCCAGCAAGGGAATACCTTCTCATCTTCACTTTCCCCCTCACCTTTTTGACAAAGGATTACAATTTCTTCATCGATTGCATCTGTAAGAAATTGAGAATATGTGGCGATACCGCACCGAATATCCCATGTAGTGATCCAGCCAATCATCAATCTCACTCCTGGAAATCAAATTGGTCATAAATTTCCAAAATAAGTTGTACGTCTTTAGAGCGTCGACTAAACTTCTTTTTTCTTTCTCGTAATTCAAATCCATTCATATCGATATTAACGCCTAGTTGTGAAAAGGCTGCTAAAGCTTCTTGGTTGCTGTAAGGATAACGCAAAAATGCAACTTTGTCCAAACCATTCTTCTTTGCCATTCTAAAAGATTCTAAAAATGTCGAAATCCCTACAGGGTCTTCAGGAAAAGATTGCAAAAACCTCGATAAGGGTATTTCAGGCGCATTTATTCCAAGATGCATCTTAGCCGCATTTACGGTTAAGAAATTCCTTCTATCCATCGAGCGGATCGAATCGAGATAATCTCCATGAATTATCAAAATCGGTTTGCCAACTGAGATTCCTGGATGTTGCTTGTGACATATCAAACCATAATTTTCTGGTCGAGTACGAATGCCTTGAGCCTCCATATGGTCACACAAAGCATTCGAAGCAACACCTCCATGCGATACGACCCAAACGTCCATATCGTCCGCATTAGGCTCACTGGGCCCGAGCGGTTGCATAGCGATCACAGTAAATCAGCGAGCTCATCTTGAATAATCTGGACTGCTTCAAGAATCTCATCCTTGTGGCGAGCACCAGTTATTACCATCTTTCCAGAACCGAAAATCAAGCAGACTACCTTCGGGTAATCTAAGCGATAAATTAGTCCAGGGAATTGTTCTGGCTCATATTCTACTTTGTCGAATGGTAGGTGGAAAGTTAGGTTGTTCAAGTTTAGTTTCCTTGGCTCTCCTGCTTGAGGCTCTCCAGTAAACTTGTCATTTCCATCATAATCTTCAGGGTAGTGAAGTGCATAGGTCGCAACCATATTCTGAACTTCAATCTCTACATCTTTCAAATCCCAAGTTGTGATTCCTGCACCGCGCAAATCGTTGATCATACGCTCAATACCGGTATGGATATTGTCTTCATCTTTTCCACCTGTGCATACTGCGCGTCCAGAGCGGAACATTAGAATCGCTAGTTTTGGGTCGGTTACTCGGTAAACTACACCAGGGAATTGTTCCGGTTCATATTCGCAATTTAGTTGGATTGCGATATCCGGAAGGTCTAGTTCTTCTGCAACACGAGTGCTGGCTACTACATTTACTACTGTTAAACGGTCCTCATCGTTCATAGATGGCCGAATATAAACCCCTATATAAAGGACATTTAATCAAAATGGACTCCAAATAGGCCCATTTCCTTCTTTGTCGAGTTCTAATCCTGATGATGAAAGTCTTGTAATAAGCGTTCTTCCACCTGCCAACTCAATTGCTTCACTGGTGGATTTTGGATCTTTGGTCAAAGCGACCATACATCCGCCACCACCAGCGCCAGTCAACTTTACTCCAAGCGAGTTTGGAACTGCTGCAGAAATCAATTGTTCTAGTTCTGGGCATGAAACTCCAAGATTTTTCAATAGCAGATGGTTCTCACTCATCGCATGACCGACCTTTTCCATATCTCCTAGCATCAAAGCCTCAATACCTCTTCTAGCAATTTTTCCTATCGCCTCAATCTCTACCATTCTACCGGGATTCTCTTGCAAAAGTTTTGCAACTTTTTCAACCTGTTTCGCAGTAGGAGCTTTGATTCCTGTATTCCCTATCACTAGGTAATAATCATCTAATTGTGCGGGTAAATCAACCGAATGAACATCCCATTTCACCCCATTTAATTCTCGCGAATAAAGCCAATTATACCGTGTTTCAATTTTATTTGAAAGTATGATACAGCCACCGTGCGCACATGTGCTTGAATCGATAGGTGAAGCACGACCCCCTTGGGCAAACGCCTCAACAGCATGGGCAAGAATTGCACATTCGTCTTCATCTACAGAGCCTTTACCCGCCAATAATGAAGTACCTTTGCGATGTTTGCCAATCCCCGTATACACCTCGTTTATTCGAGAAGCAGTCCAACCTTCGGTCCAATCATCATTTTCTATTTGCCTTCCGCGTGCACACCTAAGAGCAGCTGCTGCGGCAACAGATAATGCCGCAGATGAGCCTAAACCACTTGCAGGCGGAATATTTCCTAGGATTTTAACTGATAAAGGGGGACCTCCATCCCATAATCTCTGTTTTAGTGCTTCCACATGAGGATGGCGATTTGGATCAAATCTCATGCCATCAATTCTCCAATCTTCACTAGGACTGATTTCTACAGTGATTCTTTGTTCGATTGCAACAGCTACTGCCGGCTGGCCGTAAACCACAGCATGCTCCCCAAAGAGAATACATTTTCCCGGGGCACTAGCTTGTAGCATATACAACGGGGGGAAGGTCGTNGTACTTTGCCGTTGGGTTGAAGTCCTAAGTCCACTTCGTAGNCCCAATGCACCCGCTAGACGATTCCTATTTCGGCATCTCCGGCTGGTATCTTTTATTGTCAATGGGATTAATCTCAATAGGNTTTTTTGGTTATCAAGTGCAAAAAGCAACTCGCTTGGTAAGACTAGGNGCAAAAGATGCCAGGTTTGATTCTTGGGGATTGCGTTTGAAGGAGACATTGACTGTTTGGTTAGGTCAAAGAAAGGTGTTAGAAGACCCGATTGCAGGNACTTTCCACGTTCTGATGTTCTGGGGTTTCTTGATGCTATCTAGCGATATGCTGGATTTAGCGAGTGGTAATCGGTTTAGTGAACATCTCCTTCCCGATTTCTTGAATGGAATTTGGAATGGGATGGTTGAACTGGGATATACCAGTGCATTGATTGGCTGTACTCTCGCTTTGACTAGAAGGGTTGCGTTTACNCCTGAGAAACTAAAGGGTAAATCACAGTTGGAAGGTAATACAATATTATTGCTTATTATGACAATTTGTGTTACTTCGTTTATTGTCGAGGCTGGAGAAAACCCTCATGCGACTTGGGAGATGATTGGTGCGTGGGTTGCTGAGGCTTATGCACCTAGTCAATCTACAATCAATCTTGCTTATTGGCTTCACATGATTGCGATCTGTACATTCCTTTTCCTAATCCCGGTTTCAAAACATATGCATTTAGTAATGGCATTACCAAATGTGTTTTTCTTCGACACACAACCATTGGCTAAGATGCGTCCCTTACAAGTAGACGAAAATGGAACAGCAATTCCATTGGATGAATTAGATTTAGAAACCTTTGGAGCATCACAATATAATCAACTTACATGGCGTAGTTTAATCGATGGATGGGCTTGTACATCATGCGCTAGATGTCAAGATGTATGTCCGGCTTATGCTTCAGGAAAAGGACTTAATCCAATGCAAATTATTCACGATGTTCGTAATTATGCTAACGAGCATTCTACACTCCTGTTCAAAGGTGAACAACCAGAAGAAGATATAATTTCGCGATTTAGCGAAGAAGCGATTTGGGCATGTACTACCTGCAATGCTTGTGTTGATGTTTGCCCTGTTAACATTGAACATGTTCCAAAGTTAACCGATGCTAGACGCCACTTAATGATGGAAAGAATGGAATTCGATGAATCTGTTGAAGAGACAGTAATGCCTTTGATGGCAACTATCGAAAATCTCGAAAGCGATTCTAATCCCTATGGAATACCTATGCACGAGCGTGGAGATTGGGCTGCTGATCTAGATGTGAAGGTTGCAGAACCTGCTGAATATATCTACTTCGCAGGATGTGCAGCATCCTTTGATGAGAGAAATAAGAAGGTTGCTCGTGATACAATCTCAATAATGAAAGAAGCCGGTTTAGATGTCGGTATTCTTGGAATGCAAGAAGGCTGTACAGGCGATGCTGCTCGTCGTGCTGGTAACGAGTACCTATTCCAGATGCTAGCAGAAACCAATCTTGCAACCTTTGAGGAGATTGGAGTAAAGAAGATTGTAGCATCGTGCCCTCATTGTTTCCACACTCTTGGAACAGAATACAAGGACTTTGGAGGCCAGGATATCGAAGTGATGCACCACTCTCAATTGATTAATCATCTACAAAGCGAAGGTAAACTACCAGAGCCAGGCCATGATGGAAATGTAACTTATCATGACCCATGCTACTTAGGACGTATCGGAGGGGAATTAGAAGCGCCACGTGCTGCAATTGGCGGCGTTGATGTAGAGACTGAGAACCATGGGCGAGGTTCATTCTGTTGCGGCGCAGGTGGTGCACAAATGTGGATGGAAGAGCATGTTGATGATGACCATGACCGTGTCAATATCATCCGTGCCAAGGAGCTTGCAGAAACAGGCGCCGATACTGTTGCAGTAGGATGTCCTTTCTGCTCGACTATGGTTACAGATGGNCTATCCAGTATCGATTCGAAAATGGAAGTCAAAGATATNGCAGAAATCGTNTGGGAGCAAATNAAGGCAAACGACGCCAAAATCGAAGCAGCAAAAGCAGAGTCCTANATCTCTGAAATTAAAGCCTCTGCTACATCNAAGTCTTGAACTCCTCNACCATATCTTTCCCTTTCAGCGATAGTCATATCGCCACAAATAATTGAATGNGAGAGTACCGATTCAACAGCCTCAGGATGATACTGTACGGTTTTAATTGGACGNCTGGGGTGGGCACATGCAACTATTGAGCAATGTTCAGCACTAGCGATGACATTCAACTCTCCAGCATCTGTCACATGGTCTTGGTGAGTAAACAATTGCTCTACAACAGTACCATCTTCATAGGTTACTGGAGCCATAAAGTGGCTGCCTTTTTCCGCTCTTACAACTTCTCCTCCAAGTGCTTTACAGATTATTTGATGCCCGAAACATATTCCGTACAAGGGCACGGTACTCTTACGNATNAGATTTGCAACNTCATCCATCCAAGGCTCCCATTGCGAGACATTCTTACGNCTTCCNGTAATGAATATTGCATCNGATTCNACAGGAGAATCAACTACAGTTCCATATCCATATTCATGCCGATCCTTGGTATGAGGTGACCAAAGATATATTTCATAGCCAGGGAAATGACGAATGATTTCAGCGGTTCCATGTTTGCCAAAAGCCTCTCTTTCAGCTAATAGATCAACTACTAGTAAACTTGGCAAGGTCATTCCTCCTCTTCTTCATTTTTTGGAAAGTCCAATTCAAAACTNGCTAANGAAAGGAACAAACCNATTACGAGNAGATATTCAAGAGGNGCTGCCCAATCTAGCCATGCTTGTACAACATTGAGGTCTAAAGGTGGAGTTAGAGCNTCGGGATATTTACTGTAAGCATCATTCATNATTATAGTGAGTGCTANTATTGAAGCNAGAGCGATTGAAACTGCAATAACTCGTAAACGCTTACCAATNGGATTGTCGCTTTTTACTGCAAGGTGGGCNAGAACACCCCANACAATTCCAAAGTGAAATGCATTCAGTGCTGTTGCTACATGTAATTCAGGATGGTCATACATATCNGCNATNGAGATTGCACATACATTACCTCCAACCCANATTCCNCAAANTAGTGATGTATGCATTANCCAGCGACGNGACTTNTCAAGATGGACTTTCCATAGCCTAAATGATACATAGCATAGGATTAGGCCGGTTACAAATAATCCAGTTGTGAAAATCCATCGCTCTAAACCNGGNTAGTCACTTTCTGAAATAAAGAATGGAAAATTTCTAGAATTTCCAGAAATATGGTGAATCAGCATTGAAAGTGTGAATGTTATACTTGGAACNACCCATCCCAAACGAGCAATCAACCTATCCGAAATCATGTAAGAAGCCACTAGGCTGTTCCCCCTTTGAACAATGCTAGGTTTTCCTACCCATCAACTCTTGTCTTTCCATTGGTTTGAATTACTGGGTATTCACCCCGTAGGGGTGATGCCAATTCGTGTACACGATACCCGTCGCAGAGAGAAGGTCGAATTCTCTACGATGAATCCCGGTCGTGTGAACATGTATGTTTGTGGCGTAACCGTGTACGATTTGTGCCATTTAGGGCATGCACGTTGTTATCTGGCATTTGATTTGATACACCGTTGGTTAGAGAAATCAGGTTATGACGTAGATTATGTTCAAAACTTCACCGATATCGATGATAAAATCATCAACCGTGCGAATGAGACTGGAGAGGATTGGCGAGAATTAGTAGAGGCTAATATCGCAACCTATTATCGTGATATGGATGCTTTGAATATTCTAAGAGCCGATCATTACCCTCGCTGTACAGAATATGTAGACCAAATGATTGAAATCACTCAAGACTTAATCGATAAAGGAAATGCATATGCCTCCGATGATGGAGTTTACTTCTCTGTAGAAAGTGCTCCTGANAAATATGGTTTGTTAACCGGACAATCGATTGATGCAGTNCGCTCTGGCGCAGGGGGTCGAGTCAATAAAACAGGTTCAGGAAAAAGAGACCACAAGGATTTCGCNTTATGGAAATCTGCAAAACCNGGAGAGCCAACTTGNGATTCNCCCTGGGGNGCAGGTCGTCCTGGCTGGCATATCGAATGTACNGCGATGAGCATGGAACATTTCGGCCAACAATTTGACATTCACGGAGGAGGCCATGACCTTTTATTCCCTCATCATGAAGCAGAAATATTCCAAGGTGAATGTCATACTGGCTGCTCACCTGTAGTTCATCATTGGCTTCATAATGGGTTTGTGAATATTGATGGTGAAAAGATGTCCAAGTCTTTGGGNAATTTTTGGACTATACAGGATATTTTGGAAAAGGTTGATCCATTAGTACTCCGATTTTCTCTCATCAATGCACATTATCGCTCACCGATNGATATGAACGAACAGTTGTTGAAAGANGCTGAAAAAAATCATGAAAAGTTGGCTTCGGTTTACAAGGCAGCTCTAGAACTGATGGANGAGAATCCAGTGCCACTACCTGTTGGCGATATTACTTCNGAAGTTCCAATCGTCAAAAGTCTTGGTTTATTGGAAAAGATGGCNCAAGGATTTGCTAAGGCCATGGATGATGATTTTAATTCTAGAGAAGCATGTGCTAAGGTCTTAGGTGCGCTAAGAGAGATGAGCCGTATGATGACAGAATTAGATGGCGAAGATGTCGCAGCCTATGCTTTGCATGTAGTTGAATGGCTGGAGGATACTGCGGGTGATGTCTTAGGAGTATTGCCTACTCGAATAGATGCATTATCTGAGCCAGAGGAGGACCCTCGTAAAGCTGAGATTTCAGAACAGGTTGAAAAATTAATCAAAGAAAGGACCGCGGCACGTAGCGATAAAGACTGGTCTCGTGCAGACGAGATTCGAGATCAATTAAGCGACTTGGGAGTCGTTGTTACCGATACTGCTGATGGACCTGTTTGGGATTTGGTCTAATCTTCTTTAGGTGGCTTAATCGGCGGCATCTCGGGTACGAATTCCTTTTCATCCCAAATAGCAGCCTCTTCAGCAAGTTCTTCTTCCTCATCTTTCTTTTCTTGACTGAAGATAATTACTACGATGGCAGCGATTAAGATTACCCCCATAATCACTGATAGCATCACAATAGGACTCCTCTCTTCGGACTCAGTACTAACAATAATGGTGTCATCTTCACAAGCGATTCCAATGCAATCGATTTCTTTTTCTCCATTATCATTATCTTGATTATCAGATTCATCATCTGGGTTCACATCATTATCCTGATCTGTTTCATTATCCGAGTCAGAGTCTGGGTCAGGGTCGGGGTCAGTAACAGGGTCTGGATTAGAGTTATCATTTCCATTCGCATAATCAGGGTCATCAATGAATTCTCTATCTGAGTTTCCTTCATAATCAATATCATAATAATCGTAAAGTTTAGTCATATCAATGTGGAAGTTAGCATGTGCAGAACGATTGATAACATCGAAATATCTTTCATCATCGATCGTGAAAATCGGGTCTAGTGTTAGATTTTTCAAATGATTAACCTCGTCTCTATAATCTCCATCGAATGTAGTTGCAAGCCAATCTTCAATCTCGGAATCGGTCATACCTGAAACATCATTCCAGTTGTTTTTGATATCATCAAACTCATTACGCATAGCCATCGACAATCCTGATTCGATATTTTCCCACGTCTGCATGCCGTCAGTTTCGGTTGGAGACGTTACATCTATTGCCTTAGAGAATCCACTTCCATTGATATATTCCCAATCATCACCTTTCATTGCAGTCATCAAGTCAATATCGCCAAACACAGCCTTACCATGAACAATGGTTAGACGCACATCTGGGTCAACCGCTTCGATTAGATTCCGATATGGATTTTCATGGAATGTGTCAATTACCACTAGATCTGCAAACATTCCAGTTTCAATCTTTCCAACAAAACCTTGCCAATTTGCAATCTCAGCAGCATTGCTGGTCACCATCTCAGCCAATTCATAATCGCTGAAATGATCATTTAGAATTTCTCTGTTCCAAAGGTCTGCCACTTTCAATTCATGTAGGTTATTTTTTGACCCACTTGGTCCCCAGTCTGGCGCTAATGAGATTGTTACTCCGGCATTATCGGCAGCTACCACATCAGTGGTGTCACCATACAATAGCAGGTTCGAAATTGGCGACCACACAAGGCCTGCTCCTATTTCTCCCATCGTATCAAATTGACTTTGGTCAAGAGCAGTACCATGAATTACTACAGTTTCATCCATAATCAATCCCTTGCTGTGTAAAATATCAAATTCAGATTTACTGCTAGAGTCTACTCCTTCAGAAAGATGTACAAACCATGCATTTAGTGTTCCTGCATTACTCTTGTCGATTAGGTGTTGGCCCGAATAATCATCATCGGCAGCACCACANACAGCACAAGTATACATTCCGTCTTGACCGAAATTATACAATTCTACATTGCGCGATAGCATGCTATCCCATGCATCTGTACCGCTACTGGGTGAACCTTGTACAGCAGTAACTCCTCCAGCAACAGCTTGAACTTCAGCATATTTCATCTGTTCATTAGACATATCCCATCTATTGTAATCTTGGACATTATTTTTCATCCATGTGATACTTGGGCCATAATCATAATTATTGCCCCACTGGTAACGGTTTGTGTATCCTCCTTCTTCGGATTTCTGTGAATCAGAAAGATGAACATNAAAATCCCATAATGGGATATGGTTGTAATGCATATGGTTGTGNAGNTCTATTAGNCCAGGNTATATCGTTGCTTCAGTATCATGGACAGTAATTTCATCGGTATTGATTGGAGGAATTTCTCCATCAGCCCAAATAGCGACAATCATTCCATCTTCAATCATCACATTTCCATTTTCGATGACATTATTTTGTCCAGTCATTGTTACGATTCGACCTTGAAGGATATATGTCGACTCTGTATTATCTGATTGTCTGAAACATGTTCCTTGCCTGCTTGCGGGGTTAGCATCATCTTTGCCTAATGTTCCATCTTCGTTGAGAGTATATGCTACATCCCACATATACGGTTCATTAGCAGGGTATTCAATACTACNCTGTATCGAACCACTTGTGTCTTTCAATATTGCAAAATCTGCTTCAAAGTAGTCAAATTCTATCTGGGTTTTAGAACGATAAAATGTGATAGATTCTCCTGAAGATATCGTTGTATTCCAACCAATCGAGCAAGGAGCACTTCCCCCTGACAGAGTGTCATCCAAAGTCCAGTCTGAAATATCTACGTCAGATGGCCCTTCGTTTGTTAGTTGAATATATTGCTCGCTATTTGTCCATATTTCACCGTCACCATCTAAATCAACGCCATCATAATCTTCTCCAGATGATGATACTAGAATTTCAGTTATTTTTACGCCCATGTAGTTGTCTTGATTGATAGACCACTGACCAACTCCTGCCGAAGAGTCGCCTCCGGAATTATCGACTTCACCTGGTACGCATGTACCCTGTGTAGTGGAAGGATTGGGGTCTTCTTTTTCCAATAATCCAGATGTAACATTTGCAACATATGCCTTATCCCAATCAGAATCACTTGCCGGATAATTGATTATACTTTGAATCAAATCATCCGAATCAATAAGTCTGGCAGAATCGCCATCGAAGAAATCTAACTCAATATTGGTATCTGCACGATAAAATGTAATCGATTCACCAGCAGCGATTGTCAATGATTCAATCAGACAAGATGCACTTCCTCCATCACTTATGTCATCCAAGGACCAACCTGACAGATCCACAGCATCAGTGCCTACATTTGACAATTTGAAATATTGGTCACTTTCTGTTCCAATTTCTCCATCTCCGTTCCAGTCGGTGCCATCATGAGCCGCATCGGAGGGCGAAACTAGAATTTCAGAGATCATTACTCCTTTGAAATCATCAGAGTTATTGTTCCAGTCTCCCGTTTCAGCACTTGCTAGACCAGTTGGTATAGTCGCAACAAGCATGATTAAGACAACAAGAATACGGCGCATATCACAACTCAAAAGGTTACAGCACAAGAACCCACCCACTAATGGTGAACATGAAAATTAGTCATTTGACGGATAGGCTCAAAACTGTCGGCAGATGCCCGTAGGGCATGCGTAAGGCACTATTGCTACTGATAGTGCTAATTCCGTCTATGTTTTCAGGATGCTTTGGAGAAGAAGAAATACTCTCAATACCTGAAGATGAATCAACTTTTACTCATCCTTGGGAAAGAGCGGATTTAAGCTATGACGACACTGATGTTTTCAGTCGTGTCACCATCAATGGGACTTATGATACCGATACGGTTAGGAGTGTTTATGTTGATGTTCCAACCATTACCGCTTCTGATGGAGGAGCAGGATTAACCGGGGATGCAGTAGTCCATTTGGGGTTGTGGTTGCCGGTTATTGAAGGATGTGATTGGGATGCAGCAAATCTTTCTGAAGACTGTAAAGTTCCTGTAATTTCTGAGATCGGGCCTTACTACAATGATGGTGATGTTGACGCCTTAACTCCCGCTGATAGACTTGGTCGCTTCTTGATTGAGAACTATGTTCCACATGGATATGGAGTAGCCCAAGTCAGCGTTTTTGGAACTGGAGAATCCAACCACTGTATGGATTTGATGGGTACTGATGAGCAGAGAGGAATCGATGCAGCAGTATCTTGGCTCGGTAGTCAAGAATGGTCTAATGGCAAGGTTGGAATTATTGGTAAATCCTATGACGGTAGTACTCCTTGGCAAGCAGCAACATTTGGCAATCCTTACTTGGCTACTATCGTCCCAATGTCTGGTCTTATCGGCGTTCACGAATTGATGTGGAGAAACGGTAGCATGGAAGCTCGTGGAGCAATTATGCATAACGGCGTTTATGGTTCATTTGGAATCGATGGAGATGCTGATGATGTGGACAATGCTTGTGAGGGATATATGGAAGGATATGTAAATGGTCCAGCAGCTTATCTCAGTGGTGGAATGGTAGATTATGCAGGAAATACCTACTGGACTGAGAGGTCTTTCTTGGATAGAGTTGTTGAAAACTACAATGGTTCAGTCTACATAATTCAAGGAATGCAGGATTGGAATGTAGACCCGCACATGGCTTTCCCTATACATCAGATAATTTCAGATTCAGGAATTGAGACCAAGACTCTAGCGGGTCAGTGGGCACACGATTATCCAGACCGAATCTCTGGACATAGTTCTCAATCATCAGGCCGCGGCCTTGAAGCATACCCATACACATTGAGATGGGATTGGGCTGATGAGATGTTGTATTGGTTTGATTGGTACCTCAAAGGAGAAGGTGAAGCACCGGCTTTAGGAGTAGAAATGCAAGATAATCGTGGAGGCTGGAGATTTGAAGATACATGGCCATCACCAGATACTGAATATCTCGCCTTAGAAGTAGATACATTATCTCCTACAGGGGCCGTGATGGGTGCTACACAGTCTGCAATCACCTTTTCTTATGGTCCTTTTGAAGACGACGTCATCATTGCTGGTATGCCTACTTTGCATACTTCTGTAACTCCTCATTCAGCAAATTCGGGGCATATATTTGTCGAGATGACGGATGATTCTGGAATACATCTTGGACATGCAGTTATGGATTTGCGGTTCTATGCAGGTGGAAGGGATGGAGTTGTTAGTATGGCTCCTTTCTCAACAGTGGTCGCACTGGTTGAATTCTTACCGATGGATGTTTACTTAGATGCTGGAGAGTCAATCCATTTCACTGTGTCACAAACTGGTGAAGATTATGTTCCAAGTCCAGCAGCAATTGGTGACTTTACAATCAATTGGGCCGCAAGTACCCTTACTTTACCAATTGTCTATCGTACNTGTGATGATTTACATCAAGCACCGATGCAATCGTATGGTNAAGACAGCGCTCGAATCTGCTAATNATTGCTGAGCAGGGCCATAAAGTGGCATTTCGACCTCGACTGCAAATAATGGGTCAGGGTCTGAACTATCGTGGTATGCCACTACTACTCCNCCATCTCGNAGCACACCGAGNGATGCGAAATCAAAGCGAATATCATTCCCAGCACCACTNGTAGAATCNAGATCACCTAANCCAATGAAGGTTANAGTATCNGGCCTCATGTCTTGTGAGTAATCTCTGACGTGATACAAAGTATCTACATCTGGACCTGANGCATCTTGGTAACGGACATTTAGTACGAATAAATCCAGTTCACCATTTGCCTGGAACTCCCATTCTTCAATAGCAGACCATGCTGCTTCACTGTAGTTTTGAGTAGTCCAATTTAATCCACCATTCCAAGAGAGATAATGTGTAAACCCNCCTCCGGATAATGAGACACAATGTATAGCTCCTGAGGAATCNATTTGGCAGTATTCTGATGGCATAACCANNTTATGNTTNTTCCAATTAAGNCTNGTNTCGAGGAATGCTGAAGTTCCATCATCGAAATAGTTAGGGAAGTATAGACCTCCATCNGGAAGNGAGAATGCTCTCATCTCTTTGTGCGGTTTATTGACATCCCAATATGGTTCTAAATTAGCATCTGTATAATCCAGATTGACTTCTACTTCTCCAGGATCNGAATTCCTTCCTGGGAATTGGATTGGATAATAGTTGAGACCATCGACACTAATCTGGCCACCAGCATTTTGAGTNTGNTGCCAGAAATTGGAAACCACTAAACTTGCCCAATCTCCACTGCCTATGTTACTGTTAATCGGGCCAATAACCTCGACTTGCCATGAGCGGTCATAGAANGGTTCAGTAATTCTATTGTAACACCATTTCCATTCCATTTCCGATTCATCATACAGAATCGCATAAAATTTGTCTAACTTACCATCTCCACCGATATATGGGAACCAAGACATTGAGATTATGTCACCATTGGTTGCCTGTACTATACTTCCTTCGCCCAANCCCTCAGTGCCAGGGTTGGTAGGGACTGGTGTTCTACATTGCACATCTGGTATAGCNCCTGGTAGCCATGTATCCCATTCATGGCCTCTATCAACCGACCAAACAGGATATTCTCCACCGATATTTAGGATGGAGCCTTCTATGGTCGTCGCAAGATAATGTTCACAACAGTTCCCTCCTTGTTCCTTATTGAATACAGCCCAGTATGTCGATTTGTTTTCCATCGAGTTTAGGTCGATAGTCTCAAAATAACGACCATCATTTGCAGGAATTGGGTCAACCATTTCATATGTTTCAAACAAAGATACTTCTTCCTCTATGATGATTTCTTNACCANCGCCAAAGCAACCTGCTAGTAGTGTAGATATTACTACCAATNAGGCTAGCAAGCGACTTCGCATATCATNGCGCAGACATTTATTCATTTCAAACGCTCGCTATGATTGTTCAAAATNATACTGCACTAACTTTGTACCAAACAGTAGTTCCATCGACTTCAAAAGATTCACCCTCTCCCTGTCCTAAATGGAATTTGTACTCGCTAGCACGTGTTTCACTAACTATCCATTCTTGGTCGCTAGAAAATAATTCAGGAGCATTATTCATCCAAACCTCTAGAGCGATATTGTCTTCGATAGCGAGGTCAAGGTCNTTTCTGGCTGCTTGTATTCTACGAGTGATATCACGAGCCAATCCTTTCGACAATAATTCTGGAGTATCTTGCATATCTAAAACNAAAGACACAGAAGACCCATCTGCTGATTGCAATGTCTCTGCTGAGAAACCAGNCCTTTCTACACGACGNAATTCTATATCATCACTAGTAATCTCATATCCNGCAATCACTAGATTNCCNGCTTCGATACTTGCNAACATCGCTTCNGAATTTCCNGATGCGATACCTTGCAGNACCGCAGGTAGGTCTTGACGGCATTTTGCNCCCAAAGTTCTNCGNTTTGGATGGACTTCTATTTGTTGGAAGCGGTCTAGATCTTCTTCTAAGGAAATAGTTTCTACATTGAGTTCTTCTGCTAGAATCTCATGGAACTTGGAAAGGTCAGGTCCTGAAACAATCCATCCTTCAGAACATGGTAATCTTTGGCGGCGGTCAGCATCAACCCTGATTCTTCTGCCTGTCTCAGCAAGTTCACGAACCAATTCCATGTTTGCAATCAACTCATCATCGCTTTCACCAGCTTCTGGCCAATCTGCTAGATGGACAGAAGTACCTTCGAGGTTGCGATAAATCACATCAGCCATGAATGGAGACACAGGTGCAATGAGTTTGCTTACAGTAACCAAAATCTGATGGAGGGTGTGCTGGCAAGCAAGTTTGTCATCACTTCCTCCTTCATCCCATAGTCTTCTGCGCGAACGGCGCACATACCAATTGGAAACATCATTGACTACAAATTCTTCAATATCTCGACATGCTTTGTGGAAATCCCATTCTTCAAATTGCTTGGTAGTACCAGCGACAATTTGTTCTAAACGAGATAGAACCCATTTGTCTAGAGGGGATTGAGTTCCTTTTGGCGAAGTTATTGGGTCAAAACCATCCAATGCTGCATAGTCGGCATGGAAGCGATGGACGTTCCAAAGGGTTAGGAACATCTTTCCATAGGTGTCTCTGACACCATTTGAATCAAATTTCAGAGGATTCCAAGGAGCCCCTGCAGTAACCATGTACCATCTTGTAGCATCCGCTCCCTCACGGTTGAAGTGATCCCAAGGGTCGACAATATTACCCTTTGACTTTGACATCTTCTTTCCTTCTGCATCCAAAATCAGACCTAAGGAAAGACATCGCTTGTAGCAAATACTCTCGAATACAGTTGTACTAACCGCTAGTAAAGTGTAGAACCANCCTCTAGTTTGGTCAACTCCTTCACAAATGTAATCGATTGGGAAATTATTCTCAAATTTCCCTTCTTCACCAAATGGATGATGCCATTGAGCAAATGATGCACAACCAGAATCAAACCAACAATCCATCACAAATGGTTCTCTTATCATATCACCAGGGCAGGAAGGACAAACCAAAACCGTATCATCAACATACGGTCTGTGTAAATCTTCGGAAACAGGACTGCCTTCTTTTGCCATCTCTGCCATTTCGCTATGCGAGCCTACGCAATGCTGATGCCCGCAAGAAGTACAAATCCAGACCGGTAGCGGCGTACCCCAGTATCTTTCTCGGCTGATCGCCCAGTCCTTGACATTGCGCAGCCATTCTCCAAATCTTCCTTCACCAACCCAATCGGGAGCCCATTCAACCTGTGAGTTGAATTCTAGCAGTTNGTCTTTGACNGCGGTCATTTTGACGAACCATGAATCCATTGCATAGTATAGGAGTGGATGGCCTGTTCTCCAACAATGTGGGTAATCGTGCAGATACATTTTTTCTCGGTAAAGTAAACCATTTTCATGCATTAATTCGATTATGGTCTGGTCACAATCTTTCACATAGCGTCCATCTAAATCTGGATGTATTCCAGTTAGGAATGAACCATCGATTCCAACAGTGTGCTCAGCGGGTAGTCCAACTTCCATACCAAGATTGTAGTCATCCTCTCCATACATTACAGCTGTGTGAACTACTCCGGTCCCATCTGTAGTAGTAACCCAATCAGCTGCGATAACAGTCCAAGCAGTTGTAGAATCTCCTTTCTCAACAGCACCGGGGAATAGAGGNGTATATGAGCGACCGATTAATTCACTGCCTAGGAATGAATCTACTTCTTCGCAATGATGACGNATCACTTCCTTGAATAGGTCCTTAGCAAGAATCAACTCTTCGCCAATTTCAGCACCGCCATGGCCTTCCCATCCTTCTGGTGCAGCAGTTACTTTTACTCTGACATACTCTACTTCAGGTCCTACTGCTAAGCCAACATTCCCAGGTAATGTCCAAGGTGTTGTGGTCCAAGCAAGGATTGAAGCATCAGTATCTTCTAATTTGAATTTGACATATACTGATGGTTCTTCGACCTCTTTGTATCCTAAAGCGACTTCATGACTGGAGTATGACGTTCCGGTTTGAGGGCAATATGGTAAGACTTTGTAACCGCGATAAAGTAACTTTTTCTCAAACATTTGTTTTAGAGCCCACCAGCATGATTCAACATATGAATCATGCAGTGTAACATAGGGGTCATCAAGATCACACCAATATGCCATTCTCTCAGTCATTTCTCTCCATGCAGCTTCATAAGTCCAAACAGATTCTCTGCAAGCTTTGTTAAAAGCCTCCATNCCNTATTCTTCAATCGCTTCATTGCTCATTAAATCAAGCCGCTTTTGAACTTCGATTTCAACAGGNAATCCGTGAGTATCCCAGCCACCTTTNCGTTCTACAAAATTACCCTGCATAGTTTTCCAGCGACATACTAAGTCTTTGTATGTCCGAGCAACAACGTGATGGATTCCAGGTTTTCCGTTAGCAGTAGGCGGTCCTTCCAAGAAAATGAAAGGTTCACCNTCACTTCGATTTGCTACTGACTTTTCGAATATTTTTTCATCAGACCATGTCTTCAANAGACCTGTTTCAAGTTCAACGGAATCTAACTCCCCTGTAGAACTCGGGCTGACCATGGTATTGCGAGAAGTGAACATGTTTTGAAACCAGCCGTTAAATCTCNATGATAAATGTTTGATTTCCCACTTCGTAGAAGTGGCTTATGGGCGTTCCTTTGAATTACATTGAGTTCATGCACTGATTGCATGGCAACCTCTACCAGAGGACTTAAGGCACTCGCTTTAGTGGTTATATTGCTTTGCAGCACCTCACTTTCACTAATTTCAGGCCCCCCTCTATCATCAGATAANTTACTCGAAACACCTAAAATTGCTAATACTGGCATTGGNGTTGTTAGNGANGTTNTNATTTCATCTGCAGGTGTTGTAGTTAACGGACCAAGTCTTACAGTTCCCGCAGATGAATCTATTCAATCATTAGACCTCACAATTTCTGCAGAATCTGAAATCCGTGCAACTGGTTTCGAGTGGTCGGATTGGACACAATCAGGNATGAATACCAACGACCTTGCTTTAGAAGCAGATGGCTCTCTAATACTCGGTTTTTCAGGAATATTATGGAACTTTGACAAAAATAATGATGGCTGGACTTTTTCTAATTCTTACTCAGGTAGATCAACAACTGCTTGTGGATATAACGGTACAACCGGAGGTTCGATTAGAACATATGCTGGCTCCACATATGCAACCTCACCAGTTACTAATCTGCAAGGGAGGACATCTGCTGACTTCCATGCATGGGTACGTCAAGGATCCTACACTTGTGGNGAAGAGCCTGATTCTAACGAAAACTTCTACTTCCAATATCGTACAACTTCTAACTCTTGGACCACCTTTTCAACTTGGTCGGGNGCCCCAGCATCTAACAATACTGGATTCCAAGTAACCCATTCACTTCCTCAAGCAGCATTGCATTCTAACACTCAATTCCGAGCATATCAAAATTCGGGTTCTGGAACTTGCTGCGACTATTGGTATTTCGACGATGTTTTGATTCCTGGAGGAGGAGGGATGGATAATTTGACCACACGTTCATTTGGTTGGTCAAACAATGCTCATGAACAGATAGAAGAGGGTCCATATCCACCATTGTATCTCGATGCAGACATTCCATATGGTGCATTTTTGAATTGGACGATTATAGATGCAGATACCAATAATCCAATTCCGGGCTATATCGCAAGACAGGGCACATTTATCGATTTGTCTGGTATTGATTGGACCAAACATGATTCTCTAAAAATGAGGATAGGTTTTGCTTCAAATAACTTCGGTGATTCTCCTAGATTATTTGGAATCTCAGGAGGGGGGCACATCCACGATACACTTTCTGGTGACCCAGCAATAGATGGTTGGGAAATGGAAGGATGTAATACTTGGAGTGATACAAACCATCAGTTGTCTTGTGCACTAAACGGTACTGCTACTTCCCCAGTTTGGAGGTCTAGTGGCCCATTAGCAGCTTACTCCTTTGACGTGGACACCACTGGAAATATGTTGTATTATATTTCGATTGATGGCGCAGCTTGGCAACCGATTTCTTCATCAACAAATATCGTAGAGTTTGCAAAACAAGCCCATAGTGTTCAAATCAAACTAACCAGTAATTCTTCATCTTGGACAATAAGNGATTTTGATTTCCAGATGTACCCTAGCCTTGCTCCTTTGAATCCCAGTATTGATTTAAACAACGATGGAGATCCAGAGTGGTCCGTACATCATCAGTCACTAGGAACATGGGGATGGCAGGATGTATTTTATTCTGGAAACCGAGTTGANATTGTAAATCATTCTACATTCCAATCNTCATTCACTAATGTTCTAATCCCCAAGAATGCAGAACATTTCAGAGTCTCTGCAGATAATTCTAATGGGCCTGGACTTGGATTACAAACCCTTGCATTATGGATTGGAAATACTATGATTGCACAGACTGACAATGTAGGTTATGTCAATCATCTAAGTTTAGATTTAAACGAGAGTGAAACGACACTTTACACCACAGTAATTGCCAATACTGCGCCCGTTTTGGAAGCAGGAGGCGAACTTTATGTTGTGGCACGAGTTGAATTGGTTGCAGACTATGGCCAACATATTCTAAATGGTCTAAACATACCATATGATGCTAGTCACAAAGTTGTCGCTAGTGCTTTAGATAGTCTGGTTTTGTCAGCAAATAGTGCTCGAACAGATTCGTCTTTAGCAGCGAATCTCCCTCTGCGAGTAAGTGCTGATTCACGTTCTGTTCTATCTATTACTATCAACGAGATCACATCTTCTGATGATGTAGACATGGGAGCTATGACTTGGAATAATGGTGACGGACCTCTTGTTCCATCCCAATTATGGAGGACTCTTGGAATTAGAACTCAGGTTCACACCTCGACTCCAAATATGCTAATGATAAATCTCTATTCTGATGAAGCATCAGGTCAATGGATAATTCCTCTCTCTGCAGGCAATATTGTAGCTACAGGTGATTCAGATGTATTGATTTTTGATGATGAAGGTCCTAATCATAACAATACAGGCTCACTGCATGATCTCTCAATCAATTTCAGAACAGCTCAGAGTTTTGATGATCAACAAAGTTTGCGGTTTGAATCTAGAGTAATTTTAGCAAATGGCGTAGTCTCTATGCCCGCTATCAAATCTTGGAATAACCCTGCAGTTGAAAATGACATGGTTATAGAATCTGTACAATGGTATACCGATGAAGGGATATTACAAAACGACCGCCAATATTTGCGAACTATTGAGAATTTGACTATCGCTGTCGATGTTGGGTTTGAAGGGTTATCAGATAATCAGCACCCATATCCCGGGGAGTTTTTGTTAGAGATCTATCGAGGAGATACACTGGTAAAAAATACTACAGAGATTACTGGTAGCAATTGGCTTGTAGAGACTACAACTCCTTTTACTAGTGGTTCGGTGACTTGGGAAATCATTCTAACTCCGACTGCAGGTGGAGATTTAGGGGAAATATACCACGTTAATCGCACCTTTATCATCGACCCATTAGCACCGGTAGTAGTCGGTTCAAATATTGAACATTATGACCATAGAGTTAGTTCAAATTTACAATATCTAAGTATCAATATCACCGATCAACCTGTATTGCCTGCTAATGTCGGGCTCATGTTATGGACTGAATGGGCAAATGACCTCAATGGTAACAATTGGCCTGATGAGGGAGAATTTGTCGAAAGAGAATTGAATATACCTCCAAATTTGAATANNTCNTTTGGNTCTTACACAGCATTCATTGACGATACAGCAGGATTCCCTGGTGAAAAGGTTGCTGGATATGTTGTGGGAACTGACTTTGCGGGCCATGATTTAATTTCAGGAGGTTCTGAGGAAATAGGAGACCATTTGTTCATGTATCAACTGAAGGCAGATGGAGAACCTGTAGCCAATAGTGANGGATTTAATTGGGTTGGGGGTAAGAAAGCGTGGCTACATCCAGGGCAAGCATACGGCCTAAATATTTCTTTAACCGAACCTAATGGCGTTTCTGATATCAAAGAAATTGAGGTTTCTCTAGCAGATAATATNGTTAGCGACCGTTTAACCATTACTTGGGATTCTGATTCAAGACAGTGTACCAGTTTTTCACAACACCTTTTGATTGCAACTTGTCAAATGTTAGATTCTAATGGCGGTATACCCAATGCATTTGAATCGGATTTAGTTCTGTTCCTTGAATTGGTGCCGCAGTGGACAATGCCCGATTTAGGAGATACATATAGAGAACCATTTGTGAGATTAACCGATAGATTTGGTAATGAAGATATAGCAAGTTTCCCTCAGAATCGCTGGAGATTTTCTGCGGAGATGTTGATACCTAATTCCCAGAGTCTCTGGGTCGAAAATGGAGTAGTTACCGATGATGGAGCACGTGTTTCACCCGGTTCTACGCTTGAATTATCAGGTAGTGTATTCTTTTTCAAGAGTAATGAAATGCCGCAATTTGATTGCGATATTGAAGTTCGTTTAAACGGAGTAAAAACAACTGCTATTGCTAGTGGAGGCCAATTCACAGCCTCGCTAACTGCACCTATTACAAGCGGCCAGCACGCATTGACTTGGACTGTTGATTGTTTACCTGAACAGGGTATTGACCGCACCAGTCAAACCGATTCAGTTCTTTGGATTAGAGTTGATGATGTCGGCCCTGAAGTAGTGGAATTCCTTTCACCTCGCCCTTCTTCAATTCTGCAAACAGGTGTCCATGAAGTTAAGGTGGTTGTTTCAGAATCCTTTGGTATAGATTCGGATTCAGTCGAATTATTTTGGTGGATTTCTAGCAAACAAACCAGTAATGAGGTGGATTCAGGTTCCATCAATCTACAACTGGATGGAGATGATAATTCTGGACTGAGATTAACATTCACAGGAGTAATCGATATTTCTGGACTATCCGAAGAATATTTCCAAGATCAGATGGTTTTGAAAATGAGATTAGATGGAAGGGATGTAGCAGGTAATTTCTTCGAACGTGAAAGTAATTCTCAAGCATTCCCTGCTGGAGTTTGGGATATGATTCATTATGTGCCAGAGTTTTCAATAGATTCTGGTGGAGTAGAATTATCAAAATTGGACCTAGAGGTTGATGAGTTTACAGCAGTACAAATCCATGTTAGGAATAGTGGACTTTTACTTGGTACTGCAGAACTTTTGGTAGAAGTTGTTAGTTTGGATGGAACCAGGGAAACACTAGCTAAAACCGAAATTGAAATCGATGCCGAATCGGTCGGTACCTCTATTGTTGACTGGAAACCTTTGGAGCCAGGAATTCAATGGATTGAAGTTACACTAGAAGAACAAACTGAGGAAAGTCGAATGGTTGATGTCAAACCAAAGACTGAGGAAGCATTCATGTCCAATATTCTCGGTGATGCAAATCCTTGGTTAATCGGTATTGTTATCACAATGCTTGGAATTACAGCATTACTTATCCTTACATGGCTACGTATGGCCACAGTAAAGCAGGGAATGTCAGATGAAGATTGGTTAACCGAAGAAATGTTTGACGATGAAGAATACTAGTTTTGGGGCAGACCATCACAAAGCATAGGGTCTACCTCTGTCTGCGACTAAGTGAGGGGAGTATTTGGTAGGTAAAATCGCATTACTACAAGCACGACCCACCGTCGGAGATATTGAGGGTAATATCGAATTATTACAGGCATTAGTGCAAACTGCAGACAATGCAGGAGCGAGTTTGGCTGTATCAACAGAATTGATGATCAGTGGATATCCACCTCGAGATCTTCTCTTGCAAGCTGATTTTATTTCCATATGTGAAAGTACAGCACTCAATTTTAAGGCAAAAATCCCTGTTTTAATAGGAACTCCTCTTTCTGCAAATAGTGATAGACACCGTCCTGGTAATGGCGTGATTAGAGCTGGCGATAATAGTAGAGAAGTGGTGCGTAAGCAACTATTNCCCACGTATGATGTATTNGACGAGGCTAGATATTTCGATGCTGATGAAAGACCAGGAATTGCTCGAACAATCGGGGGGTTGGATTTGGGCGTTACCATCTGTGAAGATGCATGGCAACATTGTGGTGCAACGCCTAANGATTACGATACAGACCCGATAGCCCAACTGGTTGAATGGTGCCGNCAAGGTGTTAATCTCGATGCTACAGTCAATCTNTCNGCTTCACCTTATCACGGCGACAAAATCTCAGTTAGACTCGATGTAGCTCGCTCTGCTGCAAGTTCTCTTGGNCATCCCTTTTTGNTAGCAAANCAAGTTGGCGGTAATGATGATCTTCTNTTTGATGGNCGTTCAATAATCGCTTGGCCTGATGGAAGAGTAGTGATGGGTCCTGGTTGGAAAGAAGGAGTNTTAGTTGCTGATTTATCTACNCCAGAAAAGTGTCAATGGTTCGGTGATGGAGAACTAACTATTTTGCAGCNNGGCGAGGATTTGAAATTAGGATTTGATGATTTNCTCGATGCNGTCATAACAGGACTTTCCGACTACTGTTCAAAGAGCGGAATTGGAAAAATAGTACTCGGCGTTTCTGGTGGAATCGATTCTGCNTTAGCCGCTTGTATCGCTGCTTCNGCTGTAGGTCCAAANAATGTAACAGGAATTTCGATGCCATCACGTCACTCATCACAGCACAGTATCGATGATGCTAAGGCGACTGCTGAAGCANTGGGAATCAATTTTGTTTTGAAGCCGATNAATGACTTACATGATTCTGCTGAATCTTCTTTGAGTGAACTTTTNGCTNATGGTGCACCAGTAGCAGCCGANAANCTACAAGCAAGNTTACGNGGATTGATAGTGATGGCGTACGCTAATGCAAATGGGGCTATGGCGATAGCAACCGGGAATAAATCAGAATTAGGNCAAGGGTACTGTACCCTGTATGGCGATATGGCAGGGGGTTATGCTCCTTTAGGAGACCTCTACAAAATGGAGGTTTATGCTTTAGCAAAAGCATACAATCACAGGCATGGTATCGAGGCAGTAAATCAATCAACTTTGACTAAACCTCCGAGTGCTGAACTTGCTCCTGACCAAAAGGATGAGGACAGTTTACCGCCTTACCCTGTTCTTGATGAAATCCTACGCTTACATATTGAGGGAGGATTGGATGCAACTGAAATCATTGCTAAAGGCCATGATTCTTCAACGGTGAATGATGTATTGACCCGCCTGGCTCGCAATGAACACAAACGTTGGCAAATGCCTCCTGCTCCTCGTGTTTCGACTCGTGCATTTGGACAGGGCTGGCGTCAACCTTTAGCTGCACGTCATGATTGGCGTCAGTGAATTACAATCCAATCCCATCGCTACCTTGGAAACCATCAGCTCCATCCAATCCATCAATTCCGTCTGAACCATTGCTTCCATTAGAGCCCCAATATCCTCTATTGCTCATCGGTCCAGAAAATCCTTGTTTTCCGTGGCAGACATTTTTTATCACGTCAACCTCTTCTCCTGATAGTTCACCATCTCCATCATCATCTATTCCGCTTTGAATACTAAAACCGCCTTCTTCACAAGCATGAGTGCCATATAGAACTCCAGTAATGATTAAACTTGTTTGACCATCAATACCATCAGCATACTCCAGGTGAGGTGATTCTCCCATGCTAGAATAGAGGGCCATGGCGCTCATCAGCATCGAAATAGTGAGTATGAGCGCTACAATTATTGGCTTTTTATCCCTTTTTGATTTTATTTTCTTATTCTTTTTTTCTTGTTGTAATCTCTGTTTTTTTTCTTTGCTTGGGTCGTCCATGAAACTGTATGATTCAATTATGTTTTGAGGGTATTGGCTACAAAGTGTTCATGATAGTGATTGTACACCGCCTATACATGGAGTTGCCAACTAGGCTTGCAGAAATGCTTGTTGGCAGCGAAGGGCCATCACGGCAAAAGGCTGCAAGGTTAGTTGTAGATTTAGCACGCACCGCTGGTGCAGATAGTTTTGTTGAGGTCAATGATAGCCACGTTTCAGGAGTTTCAGTAATTACAGGTGGTCATGGTTTGCGAAGGTTTCTCGCTGATTTATCAGGAGGAGGTAAAGTAACCATTCCTACCACGTTAAACTCTGCAGGTTGCGATAAAAGAAGAATGAAAGAAATGGATATAGCTTATCCTGATTTCCTAGAACAACAATTCGAGATAATTCATGCTTATCAGAGCATAGGTGTGGATTCGACCCTGTCATGTACTCCATATGACAGGGGGGTGGAACAGCAGTCAGGAATCGCTTCGTGGGCTGAATCCAATGCGGTCGCATTCACTAATTCTTGGACGGATTTGATTACAAATCGTGAATCTGGGCTTTCTGCTTTAGCGACCGCCTTTACTGGATATGCTCCTTTATGGGGCCTACATTTACCAGAAAATAGGGTTCCAAATATTGTTGTAAATGTTGAATGTGATTTACAGACACTTTCCGATTGGTCAGTATTAGGTGACTGGATTGGAAAGCAGGTTAAGCCTGATTGGGACTTGCCATATGGGCCAATGCCTTACATTTCGGGAATCCCCGACCGGGTTAGTTTTGCTCAAAAGAAAGCATTGACTGCTGCTGCTGCAAACTATGGATGTCCGATGCTATGGGCTGAAGGCTTGACTAAAACTCCAGACATTTCTGCAATTGAAAATACTCTTGTTTTTACAGAAGAGGATTTGTCTTCTCGCTATGAAGACCTTTCACCAAAAGGTCGAGTGGATCTAGTTGTTATCGGTTGTCCTCAAGCTAGTTTAGAGGAAATTAGAATCACTGCATCTGCAGTTAGGGCAAGGGCTGAAATGGGTTTGAAAATCAGTGATGAAAGATTGTGGCTATTCACTTCATCTCATAATTATGAATTGGCAGAAGCAGATGGAAGCATTGGCATTTTGGAAGAATCCGGCGCTGTTGTATTGCAAGACACCTGTCCAGAGGTAACCCCCTACAATCGCGAGCATTACAATCATTTGATGACCAATTCGCTAAAGGCAGAGCACTATCTTACATCGGGACTTAACAAAATGCCAACATCGGTGGGAACCATTGAGGATTGCGTCTCTCATGCTTTTGACTCAACTCTTTGTCAAGGTGAAGTTCCTATGCTCTCTGCTAAAGTGCAGCCTCAACACGCTACTTCAAAGACCTACCAAAGTGGGGAATGTTCAATTTCAGGTTCAGGCCTAGATTCCCAAGAAGATTGGATTGTAGAGGGAAGTGCAATGGTTAGTGATGTTGCAATTACCTATCTTGGGTATGTAAACAGGGATAGTGGGGTTGTCGAAGAACCGGGTCATCCTTTAGATGGTAGAGCGATTAAGGATACTATTCTGATCTATCCTAAGGGTTCAGGTTCTACGGTTGCACCTTATGTTTTGATGGGATTAATTTACACCGGTTTCGGTCCAAAAGCAATAGTGAATCGAGATGTTTGCTCACTGACATTACCGGCATGTAGCCTACTGAATGTTCCTTATGCCCATGGCTTTGAACAAGACCCTTGCCAAGAAGTAAATGATGGAGACCATGTCAGATTGGAGCGTAAAGATGGTGTTGTAAAATTGACAGTTCTCAAACGCGTGGAGGAATAGTATGCGTGTTTTAGTAACAGGTGGAGCCGGCTTTCTTGGTTCGCACCTTGTAGATTCATTATTGCAACGTGGAGACGAAGTAGTAGTTTTAGACGACCTATCAAGGGGTAATGAAGAACAGTTGCCTAGCGGAATCAAATTAATCAAAGGAGATTGTAGAGATTTAGAAAGTTGGGAAAAGGCTTGTGAGAATCCTCCCGATTTAATTCATCATCTAGCAGCGATAAACGGGACTCGATTATTCCATGAAATTGCAGATGTTGTGGTCGATGTAAATGTGAACGGAATAAAAAACGCAATATCAATTGCCAAGAAATATGGTGTGCGTCTAGTGTTTTACTCCTCGCCAGAAGCATTTGGTGAGCAAGAAAATATGCCATTGAGCAACAAATCAAACAGTCTCTTTCCTCCTGCTAATTTACATCAAAGACATTCATATGGTGCTAGCAAATATCTTGGAGAAATAATGGTACAGCATGCAGTGCGTAATGGTTTAGATGCCCGTATTGTACGCCCTTACAATGTGTATGGCCCTCGATTACATGGAGGCAAAAACGGACAAGTAGTTGCCATGATGATTCAAGATGCTTTACAAAATAAGGTTGTAGAGATCCATGGCGATGGCACACAAACACGTTCGCTAACCTGGGTTGAAGACGTAGTAAAGGGTATGTTACTTGTCGGCGACATTCCCAATCTTGCGGGTCAAAGTTTCAATTTAGGGAGTACAGTAGAAACTCAAATCAATGTTTTAGCAGAACTAGTGTGTAAATTCACCGGCGCAGAAAAAAAATATGTTGATGCTAATCACGGAGATAGTAAGCGTAGAGTTCCAGATGTTACTGGAAACCAAATTATTGGCTGGCAAGCAACAACTTCTTTGGAATCAGGTTTGAGAAACCTCATCGATGGTGCTTAGTAGCTTCAAAACCCCAATCTTGAGGGCTAGGGGTCAAGCGGTCAAGGCCATGTTGGCACAAGATAGACAATCCTTCTTCTGGAGATATGTTTGATGGTACTGTTGCCTTCTCAACACGTAGCGTAACCAATCGGGCTACTGCGCCATCGGGAAGCGGCCTATCCTCTAATAATGTACAATGTAAAACAACAACAGCTAATGGGTGAACAGGTCCTTCTAAATCTAATAAGTCCCACTCACTATCTTGGGAAAAAGAACTGGCTAAGTCTACATCCTTAGCGGCTTGAAGATTTGGAGCGACGAATTGCAACTCACATTTTTTGGTAGCGATAAGATTGGAATAAGTGTCTCTAGGAATTCCTTCTCGGGTTTGAGATAATGAC
>PALS01000039.1 GCA_002706615.1 Methanobacteriota archaeon | reverse complement strand
CATAAATACTTGAATGAGGATTCTTGAGAATATCTGTAGAAACAAGGGGGATGTCTGAGTAATCTAGAATTCCTTTAAGTTCATTTTCAGAGGCTTTTTTTACTGCATTATTTATGTCTTCAATTGTTACTTCTTTTTCTACTTCAACAACAAGATCTACAACACTACCATTCGGGACAGGAACTCTCATAGCCATACCATCAAGTTTTCCATTTAACTCAGGTAAAACCATACCAATCATCACTATCTGTGTCATTTGCAACCGGGTTTGTACCATTGATGAATTCTTCATAGTTGGTATAATTTTCAAGATTATCATAGAAGCGCTTACCATCAGGTGTGTCAGGATTTATGTGACAATTAGAGGAGGTAGGATCATCGTAAGATGGACAATATTTGCTGATAAGTCCTGAACGATTTAATCCATCACGGTCAGGATCTTCTTGGCCATCATCGACTCCATTTAGGTCAGAATCTTTCATGGCCGGGTCCATTACACCGCGTGCGCCGTTAGCTTCTGCGGTCAGGTTTTCCACAAGACCTCTTTCTACAGCTTGCAGTGAATACGCAACTTCCCAGCCATCAGGAAGTAAATCTCCATCTGTATCATCGTTAACCGGATTTGTATTCCACCGATCTGGTGCTTCTGCACTATTGGCTAAAGTATCATTATCAACATCATATGTATCATCCTTTAGTGAGCCGAATGAAGGATCTAGAGCCCAACGTCCATAGCAGCCATCACATAACGGGTTTGAAGGAACTTGGAAATTTGTCAAATTCATTTCATGGATTTCATATTTCTTTTCTAGGATAAATCCACCAAGCCAATTCTTCCAAATATAACCGCCTTCATCCAATCCACAATTAAGCATTGATTCACAACCAGGTGGTAGCCATAAATCTGTAGCGACCCACAAACTATGTGATTTAGAATTGTCTTCAAGCGATTCCACTTGCATCTCCCAGCCGTCGAGCATACCATCTAAATCTGAATCATTTTGCAATGGATTGGTCGGGTTTTGGAAAGGACGTGGTACAAATAATACTTCGTCACCATCGATTAATCCATCATCATCTGTATCTGGATCATTTGCATGAGTAAGGAAATTATCTTGTCCAAGAATTACTTCTTCACCATCCTCTAATCCGTCATTGTCTGTATCAAACATACATGGACTTGTAAAATAATCTTCACCATACCATGAAAATCCATTCAAAGCTTCGGTTTGATCACCTAAACCATCACCATCGGTATCTGCGTTAGAAGCATTGGAACCTGTGTCACATACATCGTCAAATTCCTTGAAATCTGAGAGACCATCATTGTCAGTATCCCAAATTCCTGGGTCGGAGGTTACACGCACATGTTGAACTCCACGATTTACTACTAAAATATCCCATCCAATCACTTCTATGCCATCTTTTAGACCATCACCATCGGTATCTGGGTTAAGTGGATCTGTTGAACGTCCAGTCACAATACTATCTGGATTTTTACTACAATTTGGTGAACATTCGTATCTTGCATTATATTCCTCCAAATTAGTGAACCTTTCATCTTCTTCTACAATCTCAATCCAAACAAATAGTCGACTTTCGATTAAATCGTTAACTTCAACATTTATTGAATACACATATCCTGCAGAAGGAGCGACTATTGGCACGATTTGTTGATTACCACCTGAAAGGGTAATCTGTGCTCTTGCAACGGTCTCATTTGCACCCACATATTGATCGATTTCAACATCAATAGCTGCAACTCTAGCCATACTCTCCAATTCATCATAAACTACTTTCCCATTGCTATTATTATCATAACCATCATGGTCAGGGTCTTCGTTTGCATTGAGAGAGTTTCTTGGATCTAGCCCATTAGATGCTTCCCAACCATCTGGCATCCCATCATCATCGGTATCTGCATGCCATGGGGATGTAGGTTGTTCGAAGAGTTCTGAAACCTTATATTCTTCAAGATTATTCATTCCATCTTCATCCCAATCCCCATATCCATCAGAATTATTTGCTGGGTCAAGCAATTGCTGCACTGCAACACTTCCTCCAGTAAGAGGATGCTCGGAAATATGAGAAAAGCAGAATTCAAATCCATCAGGCATTCCATCTCCATCGGTATCCCAATCAGATGGTCCATTGAACAAGCCATCGCCATCCATGTCTTCTAAGAACCATGATAGCCCATTTTCTACTGCCAGTTCGCCGAATGGAGCATTCTTGGACAATGATGAGATCGAACTTGTTCCACAATCTCTTCCAGTCTTGAAATTGATTCCAACTGTCGAATTAGAAATCTAAACAATATCATCAAGTAAATCTCCATCGGAATCCTTCAATGTAGGGTTAGTTCCGTATTCTTCTTCTTCAATATTTGCCAAACCGTCAGAATCTGTATCCAAAACCATATCGCAAGAATGTTGTCCTGAAGGGTTCGCTAATGAATCCCATTCTGGACGACCATCATTACCATCGAAGTGATCTCTCATAATTTGAATAGTCCCTGCGTCTAACAATAGGCAGCCCCAATTACCAGATAATGGATCAAATAATGTTACATTGCCTGCAGGAGTTATTTCTTCGTACGAATATTGCGATTCCCATTTGTCATTCAATCCGTCGTTATCGGTGTCAGCACGCATTGGATCAGTTCCTAGGGCTTGTTCAACAGAATTTATCAGACCATCTCTATCTGGGTCACCACTAGGTCCATCATCTGGATCTGGCCAGGAATCGGTCTCTTCTTGAATTTCAGCATCTTCAGAATTTGCATCCGTCGGATCATTTTCAGAATCATCAGATTCACCATTATCGAGAGGATTTAATCCGTTTTGAACTTCCCATCCATCCAACATACCGTCTTTATCCGTATCCTCATCATTTGGATCAGTACCGAATTGGGCTTCTAAACGGTCTGGTAAACCATCATTATCAGAATCGGTAGAAGCGGTTGGGTCGGTACCTGAACCGATCAAATCATCATCTACTGCTGAGTCGTAATCTCCCGCTCCTTCACTGGTTTGAAAGAATCCGGTAGTACCTACGAATAGGGAGCCGAAAATGAGAGTTGAGACAATAGCCGCATAGGCCATCTGATTGTGTGACATTGACATAATAATACGCTCCGCACTTCGATGCAAGTATGTCGAGTCACCTTATGGTCATAAACCTTCACGGTAAATGAGTATTGAATTATCGCCACCCTACGGGTGATTTTATAATTATGCTAACTCATATCTACTGAACAATCGAATGACTATTTTGTCTTCATCATCAATCAATTCAACCTTGACAGGTCTACCCTCGCATCTAGTCCATGCTCCGGCTAGCATTCCTAATGAAATCGGTAAAAACGGTAGTGATTCATAATGCAATTCAACACCGCCATTTTCATCGATAGATTTAGCCTCAATAGGGCTACTAAGGCCCTTCTCACCAAATACTACGTCGGCTGTTTCTAGCCAACTTTCCGCGTCCAAAGCCATAAACAATTCTTCACCAGCAATGAAGAGTCTGAATGATGCTAGAGCCATAGAAAGAAAGCCATCGTTAATCTGAGGCCAGGCATCTCTAATGTCATCTGAAATATCTGCTACCAAACCTGCACACGAATCTTCCAATCGAGAAAATAGTCCAGATGGTAGCAAACAGTGCCGTTGGCCATCAAGGCGCCAACCACTTTCAATCTGCAATTCAACAGATTCACCAATTTGATAATTCGAAGAGTTCTTCGATGGCCCAGAAGGGACTAATGGCATTGTCGAAATCTCCAGATTCAATCGACACATGTCTGCTGTTTTTTGCTCCCATCGCATCTTATATCTTTCATTATTCTGTCTTTCAAGGTCTGCTTGTAATATGCCACAAACAATCGGTGTCAAAAAACCACCTTCTACCCCCGGTGGAGAAATTGAAGGCATCCCCCATCCATATAATTTCCATCGGGAAATTATAGCATCACTAGCCTTGCGTTTTTTGAAAAAACCAGAAACATCGATCTGTCCTCCAGAGATTAACCATTCTTCTTCATCGCAGGCTGCATTAGCTAGCCTACGACCCATTGGAGCATCTATGTTCTCTTCAAAAAAGTTCCACCATGCTTCCAAACCGTCTGCACGCCAGCGCATCCATGCTAAACCAGCATTATCAACAAGTATTCCTTTGTTGGATGTAAATGACTGAGAATATAGAGAGGTTAACTCTTGGTCGATTTCCAATTCAGGACCATCGACAAGGGGCATGGCACTCCTATCAAGGCATTACACTTGAACTTCTTCACAATGGATAACCGCTTGCATCATCTTCATTGAAGCAATATCTGATAGTGTGATATTGTGATTTAAAGTCTCTAACATCCTGTTTTACCATGGCAGGGTCTTCTGATTTTATTAGAACTCTAGCATAGAAATTCGCTACCTCCTCCATTTCAGAAGTACCCATTCCAACTCTAGTTAACTCTTGAACTCCAAGTCGTAATCCAGATGGAGTCATTGCTTTAGTATCGCCCGGAAGCATGTTCATGTTGGTAATAATTCCAGCGTCTTCCAACAGTTGTGCAGCCTTTGCACCTGCGCCTGAATCTAATTCTCCATGTCTAGTTAATACTTGATGTGAGGCTGTATAACCGCGAGATTCCGCAAGTACATCAAACCCTTCTGCAGCAAGTGCTGAAGCAAATGCTTTAGCGTTTGCAACAGTGTTTTCAGATAATTTTTGACCATATTCTTTGAACTCGGCTAATGCCACAACTTTACCCGCAACGTGGTGTAAATGGTATGAGGAACAAGTACCAGGGAATACCGCATTGTTTAATCTGCGCTGGAACTTTTCGTCTTCTGATGATGACAAGATGAAACCACCTTGTGGCCCAGGGAATGTTTTGTGAGATGAACCAGTCATCACATCTGCACCCTCACGCAATGGGTCTTGAAAACAACCTCCTGCAATTAGACCGAGAACATGAGCACCATCATACATCACAGTCGAACCTACTTCATGGGCTGCATCTGCTAATTCTCTCAGCGGGGTTGGGAATAGGAAAACAGATTGTCCAAATAATGCAATCTTAGGTTTTAATTCTCGAATTAAATCTGCTGATGCATCTATGTCTGGTTCCATACGTTCCTCATCCCAAGGATATGTTGAAAGATTAAGATCACGTAAACCAACTGCCCCCATCCTAGCGTGAGAGATATGGCCGCCATCTGCAGTTGATACCGCAGTAATTTGGTCTCCGGGTTTTGCTAAGGCTTTCAGAGCTGCAATATTAGAGACGGTTCCACTTGTAGATTGAATATTGGCAAATGGTGCACTAAAAACCTCTTTAGCAAGTTCGAGTCCTAATTCTTCGATTGTGTCGAAACCGCCGCACCCTTGGTAATACCGTTTGTATGGCAATCCCTCTGCGTATCGGCCGTGTAAATCGCTAGAAACAATTTTTTGCACCATAGGAGAAACTATGTTCTCACTAGCAATCATTCCCAAACCCTCTCTGTATAATTTGCCACTAAGAGATACTGCTTGCATTACAGTATCTGCATATCCGGTATTTTGAGAATTTGCTGCCCAATCACCTTTCGACTCTACCATGAACATAGCACTTTGAACACGGCCTTTGAACTCTTGGTTATCTGAGAGATTTTCTCAGAGACGCCTTGGCCTTCTAGGTCCACCGGGCCGGCGTGAATTGCCAGCATTCATATTCTGGTTTTGACGTTCGGAAATCCTTGTATTATGAGGTATATTTCTNCTCGCCATATCTGTCTTAGTAATCTCTTTTCGGCTACTGCCACGACCTGTTGGTCGTGCAGCACGACCAGTCTTGCGTTGAATCATCATAGGACGTCCNCGATAAGCAACAGGTCCGATTAATCGCTCCATAGCAGGAACGTCAGCACCTTCTTCCTTAGGGCGCTTCAACCACCAACCACTACCAAGATTTTGCAATCTGGGGCTCTTTCCTCTCCTCATNTTATTTGCTCGACGAGCAAGTTTTGGCTTAACAACACGATCACTATCGTTTGGCAATCTTTTAGTCATCCATCCAGGAAGACCTACGTCATACACATTTCCATTTATTGTCAACAACATTCCAGATAACAATAGGTGAGTTCCTACAGGGAATTTTTCTCGACGCAAATCGATTTTNTGACGCTTCATTCTTCGAGAATATGCTAACATCTCTTTTTGATCTCTATGCTTGACAATTTGTCTTTGTAATTTTACAAANCTTCTGATTCCATGATGGGTGATCAATAAACCAAGNCCGATAGCAATACCCTGTAAATTACCTAACTTTGGTGCTGCTGCCATACCTGCAATTAACCAGATNGGAGTCAATACACCCCATGTGATAATCAGCGAAAGTACACTACTACTGTATCTTGGGGTCATCTTTCTCTCAACAGCTTGTGAAGATGCGATGAATACATTTGCATTTAGTGCCTCATCGGTTCCGCCCTTAACCATCAAAGCAGCAATTGGATTTGCAGGAGCCTCATCGATCCATCTTCTAGCACGTTTTGTCATAGGATTAGTCAATGCAATCTCTAGTTCATCAACATCTNCCTCTCCACGAGGNCTACCTACAATATTGGCTAGTGCNTTCACCCTAGGGTCATTTCCATCAGACTCTTCTAATTCAGTCACTACAGATAACGCACTGTGCCAATCACCTTTGTCTATTAGACAAAGGGCTGCTGCTATGCGAGGTTTAGCCATCAATGGNTCTTCNCTNACCAATCGCAAAGCGATCTCTAATGCCTCATCGACTCTATTTTGTGACCTTAATAATGCAATGTTAGAGATTCTAGCAGCGATACTTAATCCGCCACTGTGAATACTATCATTTGGTTGTGGACTCCAATCCCTAAGCATCCTCATCAAATCATTAAGATGGTCAATACAGGGGTTGTTTTCCCAATCCCATAAATCGTCCTCGATGACAGAACCATTCCATGGATCAAACCATTCACAAATGAATGCCATCAACTCTGGTTCGTCATAACCTTCCGGNCTTTGAAGATTGTAAAGAGCCTCTCTGGCAGCATCTAATCTTCTACAGGCGATATAACCGGCTGCAAGTATCATTCTCGCTTCATCATCATCTCCTCCAGCCTGTGCTAAGAATTTCCTCGATTCTTCAATTGCNAGTGGCCATAGGCCTCGTAGAGCCATTTCTATCATTCTCGCTCTACTCTTAGCCATCCTTACTACAGCCTCATCTTCATCGATACTTCGCATTTGAAATCTTACCAATGAATCAACATCATCACGAGAAGCAGCTTCNTCAATCAAATCGAACATCCAATTTCCACCACCTGACATGATGGCACCTTCTCGCCTCTCGTCAGGATTTAAATCAAATTTCAAATGACGTAATTGATTATAGCGCCCTATTGAAAGGACCCAAGTCATAAGGAAAATTGCTTGACCTACAGCGATGAATATCCAAGTTACTAATAGACGATTCTTTTCATCAAAGCCATTATTTTCTAACTGATCAATAAATGGCATTAAACTACCAAATTCCTTGTAACAAACAAGTAACAATAGTAATCCAGTATAACCGCTAAATCCTGCAAATGCGAAATATAATACACGCGATTGTGCACTATCTTCTGATCTAATTTCGCGAGGAGTCGCCAGCATAACTCCGCCAAATCCACCAAATGCTTGCCCTCCAAGGAACAGGTTTCTAATCAATTCAAATATGAAAGCAAGGCCAACGATTGCAATATTCACAGAAAGATATGCTGCTAAGATACCAGGTAGACCCTTCAAAGCTTCCCATTCAGCCAATAATGGGTCGTTCTGAATAAACAGGTAAACTCGATGCCCTAAGATCCCTCCATAGTTTAGAATTTCTTCTGAGTTAACCGGCTCGTTTACCATCACATAAATTACAGTAACAATTCCGTTTATTGCTGTCAATGGCATTGTTAGTAAGAAAATCAACAATACAAAGGAAAAGGAACGGCCAACAAATCCTAATTTGTCAGGGTCAATAGGGTTCTTTTTCCCAAGCCATGAACGAAATTTACCAATCATAAGCATATTCCATGAGGCACCCATTATTCTACCATATGCAAGAATTGTTGGTGCCATGAATACAAGTAAAGCGACTGCAACTGCCAAAGGTTGTTGTGATTCATCGATTCTTGGCATTANCAAAATGTATGANGCTGCTGATGCTGAAATCAAAACNNCTAATGTTCCGAAACGTCGNAANAAAATTCGGACCCTTTTTGGCCTAGCACTGCTACTTTTACNTCCGACTAATTGACCATTAAGAGATTCCCATGGTGATATNAGAATTGGAATAATAGCCATAAATCCCATCAAAATTATATTTGGTAAATAATAGACTTCAGGATTGAAAATTAATTCTGCGATTAATAGTAATACACCGGTCATTGACATCATATACAGAGCGACACCAAATCCAACATTAGGAAGGCTCAATAATTTCGAGGCTGCTCGGCTACCTTTGGTCAATCGATGAACTTCATACAAACCATCATCTATCTCAAAACCGACCTGTAAAGAAGAAAGTTGAGAGGGAATCATCCACTTCCAAAGTATGAAAGCAGTAACTAAAGCAATTCCAAATGGAATCAAGTGGTCTATTTCAATGACGNTNGGGTTGACTATCTGACTCGCTGTAGCATTTGGTACAAAAAATAAGCATGCCAAACATGCCAAAAGTACCCGCCTCATATCCTAAGCCTATCAGTTAATCTTCATGACTGCTTCGCAGGATTGTGACGAGACAAAAATGCCTCAATTCTATCAAAAGCGATGTTTAATGTATCTTCATCAGCCAGATAAACCAACCTGAAATGTCCCGCACCCATCTGTGGTGAAAAACCACTACCATGAACAACTAATACATGCTCTTCATGCAATAAGTCAAGAACGAAATTNTTGTCATTTGCAATCCATTTTGGGTCAGTTAGACGTACAAACATGTAGAATGCACCCCCCGGAACTTCAACTTCTAAACCATCTATTTTTGAGATTCTATCAAGACAGATTTGTCGACGTGATTGCACTTTTTTCGAATACTCTTCCATCCAAGTTCTGTCACCATTTAATCCAGCCAAATATCCCATTTGCGCAGGTGTAGAAGCACAAAGACGTGAACGAAGAAGGCGTTCAATNCCATCCTTGACTGAAGTCAAGACATTGGTTGGGTCGTGGATTGCAAGATATCCAATTCTCCATCCCGGAGCATAATATACCTTGGATACACCATTTAATGTGAACACAGGAGTTTTGGAAGAACGACTTGCTGCAGAAACTTGCTCGCCACTAAAATCTAGGCCATCATAAATCTCATCTGCAACTATCATACAATTTGGCCAATTTTCTGCAATTGACAATAGTTTATCCAAATCATCCTTACCTGCCACATTGCCGGTAGGGTTGTTAGGATTGATTAGCACGAGTAACCTTACATCTTCATCCATTTTAGACTCGATATCATCAAAATCAATAGCCCATCCATCATCTGATTTCAAAGCATATTCGATTGTTGTAGCACCATACATTTGCGGGTATGCCATGTAGGGAGGGTAATGAGGACCAGGCGCTAAAACCTTGGAACCAGATTCCAATGTTGCCGCAAAAATGATTTGTAATGCTTCAGTAACACCATGACAAACATAAACATCATCAGAACTACAATCCCACCCTTTGTTAGATTCATCCAAAGCGATTGCTTCGCGCAATGCAGGCAAACCGTATGAAGGAGAATAACCACTTTCTCCACGAGAAAGACTGTCCTTGAATGCCTCAACCATATGAGGGGGCGTGGGTAAACCAGGATATGCAATTGGGTCGCCAATATTTAATTTAATAATTTCATGACCTTGCTGTTCCAATAAAGTNGCAGGTACAACTACGTCTCTAATCGCGTATTCGATTGAAGCTGCTCTATCAGATACTGGAATCACGGAGTGACACCACCCATCCTACAGACTTCTAAGAAATGCTCTTCACTAACAGGTTGTACTGAAAGCCTCTGACCACGTGCAAGCAAAGCCATATCTTCCAAAGCAGGATTGATTCTAAGATCAGCCAAACTAACCGCTTGCATTTCTTTCAATGGTTCGATATCAACCATTATCCAACGAGGATTTTCTGGGCTAGATTTTTCATCAAAATATTTCGAATCACTATCCCATGACGTGTGGTCTGGGTAACCTTCCTTGCAAACTCTAGCCAGTCCAGCAACATGTGGAGGTTTGGTATTCGAATGATAAAATAATACTAAGTCACCCAACTTCATTGCATCACGCATGAAATTTCTTGCTTGGTAATTGCGTACACCATCCCAGTGGGTTGAACCATCAGCAACCAATTGAGAAAAAGGGTACACATCAGGCTCCGACTTCATCAACCAATGTCGCACCATAACGGGGGGGTTACAGTGGATGTTATTGTAATTTCACCATGCATCGCCGCGGTCAGGAATCAGTGTTGCATCAACGACATCGATGTTATTTCTTGCATCTATTTTCCCTAACCCTAACTTTCTCGCCATGGATGAAGAGCCACCAGTCGAGCCTATTCCTAATTCTTCTAGTAGGACAAATATCGCTGGCAAAAGTATCAGGGCACTTGCTGCAGCAATCCATAATAAAATTATGATTACAGTAATGAACGGTTTAATTTCAGGAATAGGAATTTGATAGGCAGTGACTAAACCAAGTGTAGTTACTGTGGCTGCTTCAAATAGAGACATACCCGTACTAACAGTAGAGGTTCTTATCGCTTCTATTCCGCCACCTAATTCGCGTATACGGTTGGCTATGTGGATGGAAAAGTCAACACCTACACCAACAAGAATTGAACCTATCATTACCGTTACCAAAGAGAGTGGAACATCCATCTGCCACATGACTAACCATTGTAAAGCAACAGTAGCAATTACAGGCGCAGTAGTCCATAATGAGAACCTTATGTCTCTAAACACTATTGCTAATGTCATTAGTGTCAAAGCCACTGCGAAGCCAAGCGAAGACCATTGAGAACTAACAATTAATTCGTTGACCGCAATTGCAACAGCAGCTACACCAGTCAAATACTCTACGTCTATGTCTCCGCTCCTTGGAACATCGATATATTCGTTGGCAGAGGTTACTGCAACATCGGTTTCAGCAACCGGAACGAAAGGCATATCGACATAAATTAGTGATCGAGAATAATCATCTGAGATAAATAAACCACGCGTTTCATCTGTTAAACTAGCATAAAATACATTCAACAAAAATCGCTCACCTGTCGGATTAGGTTGTCCTAGTCCATTGGCAGGGTCTCTNGGAGCGGTTAGTAATTCCCAAAAGGTCAGATCTTCGTCATAGGTGCGGTTTAGGTACGGTTCAAGANCATCTTGGAGNNNTTNTGGAACAANAGGATTATCCAATAATCCAAAAATACCAGTACCGCTGAAATTACCACCTACACCTACTGATTTCATCAAGAATACAATGCTAACCGCAGTGGTTTGGTCAACTGTATTCAGATCNTTCTCTAAATCATCNATACCNAGNANTTTNTCAACCGGTTCAGCCTCCNCNANNGGNGATTCNCCNGAAATATCNCCATGNACNAGAATCATTCCTGTTTGACCTGCATTAAAGTCATTGGAATAAAGTTTCATGGTTACTACTGATGATTCATCTTCTGGTGCCATACCAAGTAAATCGATATTTTCCTCAACATTTGCTTGACCCCAATATCCTGANATGAACATCATTACNAAGAAGAATGCAATTACTGCTTTCGAACTTTTTATAGGGATTGAAACCATTTTTTCAAACACACGTAATGGTGGATGTTTAGGCTTACGTAAATCTAGAAGTAAAGTAAGATTTGGAACCATTGCCATAGTTAAAATGTAGACTACAATTATACCGCCGGATAAGGCAATACCAACCGTTTCTATCGGCTTCATTGGAGTAAATGTAAGAGATATAAATCCAATTACAGTTGTAACCGCAGATAAGAACACNGCNCGNCCAGTNGAAGACATCGATTGCCGTATNTTTTCATCTTTAGTACCTGATTCTTCAGCATACNGATTGGTAATATGGAGNCCATAAGATACACCTAGTGCNAATAATATCGGACCAACAATAATTACAGTCATAGTCACCTCATAATCGGTATAACCTATTATTCCCAGTGTCCAAAATACTGAACAAAGGGTGGGCAAACCTGCAATAATCACTACCTTGATTCCTTGAATTGGGCGCCATGAACCGGTTTGAAGAACATCGGAGTGGAAGACGAAAAGTCCAAGCGCTACAAGGACAATTGCTAGTGGGAAGATTTGCCAAAACAGTTTGAAGGAGAATTCTGTTACTGCGTTAGTAATAGGAACTGGTCCAGTCAATGTCATCTTTAATTCCAAATCATCCCAATCGCACAGTGGACTTCCTTCAGTATCATAATCACATGGCTTCTCTTCTTTGGAAATACGGTCGAGTAATTCTTGGGTATCCGTAATTATCTCATCCGCTGAACGTTGTTCATCTATTGCAATAATAATTACAGCTCTGTCCAGTAAGTGGTCGTTACCTGAACCTGGGAAGCAACCGTATGNATCTGTTTGNGAAGATGAGTCNTNACCNTGACAAGGATTTGTATTTCTAGCCAACTTATCTAGACCNGGTGTTGGTTCAAATTCACCCGTNTNAGGATNCTTTTCATACATTTCACCNATTATNNNATTNATNGTAAACTGNGANGGAATTGAATATTCTCCAATGAACTGGTCGAAGTTTGACAGAAGGTCATTGGTCTGATTGNCAGCATCGGAGGTAATACAATCGTCCNGATCTGGGCAAGGGTAAGTGCCAACTTCGTTAACNAAAGCCTCTCTTACCCTTGGAGCACTAGAATTTACTTCCTTGATTACAGTGGATAAAGAAAGTACCCAAATCACATCGTCACTAGGGTCGGAAACTTGAGGATTAAGTCGATTTTCAACATAGGCTAATTCTTGAAGAATCCGCCGATCAGTCATATTACCTCCACCAAGTTCTATGTAAATCATCATTACATTGGTAGACCAATCCTCTTCAACTGTNGCGATTGTCTCTTGAACAGGAGAGCCATCTGGGAGATAAACTTCCAAATCACCATTTACTTTCAAAGAAGGTTCATCAGTATCCTTCAATGAAGTTCCATCCACGAAACCTGAATGGTATGCAAAAAATGTTGACATTAACAAGAATAGAATAATCACCACGATTGGAAATTTTGTAATTACACCAGTAGCCCCATACTTCTGCCACTCACGTTGGAATGATTTAGGGGCATCCAATACAGCATCTAGAGTCTTTCTAGCATCCCAATCTTTGACCCTAGTTGTCAAACTCTCTTGACCATGACCGAGTATCTGAGTTAGTCTTTGATGCAATGGTAAGGGCTTAGATTTGTCAGACCCTGAATCATCCCCTGACATAGCGACCCCTAAGGGGTCGGAAGCACACTCATTTGAAAGCCTACCCGTCACATGCGAAAAGAAATACTCATCCGTCGACTTCAAAGGCAAGTGCCGACAGGGCTGCTTGGACCTGCTCTATTTACGAGTGCAGGGCCAGGTGAGCCAAATGCCCGCCCCTAGACTAAACGACAAAAGATGGTCAATTGACCTAGAGAAAAAAATCCAGGAAGAACATTATGCAGATGAAGCTGCATATGCTGCAAGATACGGCTTTAATCCCNANTCTGGAAAAGANATTTTNGTTATNGANACNCCCCCTCCTTATCCAAGTGGAACTTGGCATATTGGAGCTGTTGCTCAGTATTCAATGATCGATGTAATTGCACGCTCGCAACGCCTACTTGGAAAAGAGGTNAAATTCCCTTGGGGAGTAGACAGAAACGGAATAAATGTTGAATTTACNGTTGAAAAGAATACTGGGAAAAAAATGAAAACATATGATAGAGCAGAATTCCTAGAATTATGTAAAGAAACGATTGAAGAATTCACACAATCAATGCGAGATACTGCAAAGCGTGTTGGACTTTCAATGGATTTTGCAAATGAATATCTAACCGATGCTCCAAATTACCGAATGGTTACACAGGCGATTTTTACTGAATTATTCAAGAAGGGAGAAATCGTTGAGGATTTGCGTCCAAATATTTACGACCCAGTCGAAGGTACAACAATCGCAGATGCTGAAGTTGAAAGACTACAAAGAAAAACTCGCTTAGTAGATGTCAAATGGAAAACCGAAAGTGGTGATGAAGTAGTAATTTCAACCACAAGNCCTGAATTGATTTGTGCTTGTGGAATTGTTGTAGTCCATCCAGATGATGAGAGATACAAACATCTTATCGGTCAAAAAATAAATTTGCCACTTCCAGTATCTGAAAGAGAAAACTTTGTTGAAATTGCAACCCATCCATCGGTGAAATCAGAATTCGGTTCTGGCGTACTNATGGTCTGTTCTTTCGGTGACCAAAATGACGTTTCAATCTTTAGAGAACTTGGATTGAATCCCTTCCAAGCCATAGACCTTGAAGGTTGTATGACCGAGGTAGCAGGTCCTTTTGCTGGTATGAAGGTCAAAGATGCAAGAGACGCTGTAATCGCACATCTAGAATCTGAAAACCTAATCGCACAAATTGTTGAGAAAGAACAAGAAGTTCCTGTTTCTGAGAGAGGAAAAAATCCCGTAGAGATTATTTTGCTCAAAGAATGGTATGTTCGTCAAACCCATATCCAAGACCGTATGAAGGAATTGATNGAAGAGGTAGACTTCCATCCTGTAAGAAATAAGCAGTTCCTAATCGACTGGATGGATAATATCAGCATCGATTGGCCCATTAGTCGAAGAAGATGGTACCATACTGAGATACCGATTTGGTACAGCGAAGATAGGACGAAAGTAATCGTCCCTCCTAAAGGAATATATGTTCAACCATGGAAAGAAGGACCGCCTTCTGGTAGCGAAGTATTGAATCGAGAAACTAGAGAGAACTTAGGTTCATATGATGATTTAAAATCAGATTTAGGGGAGATAATTGGTGAAGAAAAGGTATTCGATACTTGGATGGATTCATCTAATTCAAATCTATTTGTCAGTGGGTATCTAAATGACATGAATACTTTCGAAAAGGCATTCCCTACTGCGATTAGGCCGCAAGGAAAGGAAATTGTTCGCACATGGTTATACTATACTTTGTTGAAAAGTGCACTATTACTAGACAAACCTGGATTTAAACACGTTTGGATCGATGGTTTAGGAATGGACCCATGGGGTCGAAAGATGAGTAAATCCCTTGGAAATGGTATAGATGCAGATTCGGTTCTTGAGTGCGGTGCTGGTGGAAGAACTGGTTCTTGGAGAGTGCGTGGACCAGACAAGAGTGTACAATTAAGAGCGAATAAAATAGGATCTGAATGTTTCAGATTATGGAAGGCATGCGATGCTCAAGTTGGTGATGATTTCCATATTAACCCTGAAGAAATCGAATCTAAATATTTTGGAGTATTAACCAAATTATTCAATGTAGCTCGTTTTGCTAGTCAATTTGACACACCAGATGATTTGGAAACCGTCCCAGTAAATCTTCCTGTAGAGGATAGGTGGATTCTTGCTGAATTTGCTGCGACAATGGAGAATGTAGAAAATGCCTGGAAAGATTTGGATATTTACACTGCAACTCAGGCTTTGAAGACCTTTGGAACTGGGATATTACCTTCACATTGGTTGGAAATGGCAAAATCTCGACTTTATGATGGTGACAAAAATGCAGCCTGGACAGTACATAGAATCGTTCGTGATTTAATGTCAGGATTGTCTCCCGTATGTCCATTTTTTACTCATCATATTTCCTCTACCCTGTATGAAGAAAGTGCGGTTGATGCAAGAGTTTTCCCTTCTAGAACACCAGGGGATGAGTCATTATGTGCATTAACTTCATCGATTGAAAATTTCAATAGTGAAACCTGGAAAACAAAGAAAGAAAATAGCATTTCATTGAACGCTCCGATAAGTGGATTACATGTTCCTGAGGAACTTTCTGAATTCGCTGAGATTTTAACTAGAATGCACAAACTTGAATGATTATACAAATTATTTGATGCGCAGGTTTCAATTATCGCATAGTTCCAGCAGAGTTTATGGCCCGGCATTCAGTGTATAAGACGAATAAATTTTCATCTATTACTGCGATTCTAATTATTTTCCTATTTACTGCAGGAATTTTCCTNCCAATGGTNCCTGATGGTTCTACTGAGTTTCTAGAATTAGAAAGTGAAAAACAAGAGAGTAATGGATATTGGTCAGAAACTACTGTAGGTACATCTCAAGGTAATTTAGGAAAATATCCTTCAATTGGCATTGATGAAAATGACGTTGTACATATATCGCATCTTGATGAGACCAGTGATGTGTTAATGCACTCAACAAATTCTAGTTCTAGTTCTTGGAATAGTTATGCTCCTTTTTCTAGTTATGATGATGTGGCTGGTAGATCTTCTTTGGTTATTGATTCCAACGGTAGCGCAGGTTTTGCATATAGGAGTGNCAGTTCAAATACAAGTAGCAGTTATGANTTAATCTTTGGAAATGAGATTAACGGAGGATATCAAAGTTCTATAGTTGCAACTGGCAGAGATATGGGCCACTATCCCTCTGCTGCTATTGATTCAACTAATGTTGTACACATCATACATCGCGATAATACAAATGGAAAAATGAGATATGCAACCGATGAATCAGGGGTTTGGGTTGATACAGGAGTGACTATTTCCTCGGGTAACGATGTTACAGGGGGTTATTTTTCCAATATAGCTATTGATTCNGATGATAATATTTTTGTCGCTTATTGTAATTCATTAAGCAATGGAACATTGGTAATCTTAGAAAAAACATCTTCTAGTTGGAGTTTGACTTATCCAGATGGACAAGCTAATGGGTGTGATGGTGCATCAATGGTGGTAGATTCTGATGGCGACATACATGTGATATATGTCAAAATTGATCCGAATACAACTAGTCAAAATGATTTACTAAGGTATTGTGTTAAAGTCTCAGGATGGAATTGTGATACTGCTGAATCTTCTAATGGTATAATCACTCAAACTAGTCTAGCACTAGACAGCAATGATAATGCGCATTTAGCGTATATGATGTCTAATCCAACTAACTCTAGTATGTTAGAACTTTACTATAGTAACAATTTAGACGCGAATAACTGGTCTGAAGAGATTGTAACCTATGGCTCAGCAAATTTCCCATCAATTGCAGTAGATTCTGAAAATACGGTCCATATCGCATTTTATGATCCAAGCAATACCGATTTGAAACATACAAAATTAGTCCCGTATACCACGTCTAGTGAAATGATATACGCAAGTTTATGGCACGACCAGTCAAATGATAAATTGGATGCAAGCCTTTCTGCATACAACTTGGTAGAATTTACTAATTATTCAGTCATTGGAAATCTGATAGATGAAAGTAACCAAACTCTGGACTCGATTACTGAAATTAATTTCTATACAGGTAACAGTACAAACTATTTCAGCAATTCTTTCGTCCAGTGGGATGATACCGAAGANTGGTGGGTTGCTGGTGAAGAATATTGTTTGCAATTGGAGCTCGTAAAAAATGATGAAGTAATTCATACGCATACTCAATGTGCAGAAATACCTGAGGAAAATAGTGAAGCAACTAGCCCTGGGCATCCAGTTTTTGCTGAAACTGTAGGTTCATACTGGTGTGGCCCTTGTGCAACTGCAACAAACAGCCTAGAGGATCTTTACGAAACAAATGGCGGAGGTACAACCTCTGATGATTTCACTTTCATTTCATTCTGGGAATCAAATTCTACTGGTTGGCCATCTGAAGGTCCTATCAACCGTCGTTCTCACATTGAGAACGCTTCAGGATATAGTGGAGGAATACCTGTAACAACATTTGGTGATGCTGATCAGGGNACTTACTACACNGTAGGAGGACAACAGAGTTATAGCACCTATTACGAGAATGGTGGTAATACTGTAGACCCAGACAACTATTCACTTGAGGTAGTCCAAATAGAAAATGGAAGTAATATGGATATCGAAATTACTGCTACTTACATGGGAAGTGATTCCAAAACTGTATATCTTTATGCTGCAGTAACCGAAGAAGTATCTCCTGAATCTTTTTCGCCAGATACTGATCAGCACCCTCGACATGTATGGAAGAAATGGCTTCTCAATAGTGATAATAGTGGATTTAAATCAATTTCACTTAACGGTGGGACTAGTGTAACCAAGTCTTGGTCTGTTCCACTTTCAATAGTTAGGGCAGGTGGCGGAAATACTGCATCAGAAAATTTCCTCACAGTAGCAGCACTTCTAGATGGCGACCATACAAACCATCGTAATCTAGTCTCAGCAGCAGATTCAAACATGCTTGTTGAAGATGATTCTTGGGTAATTCAAGAAATTGGAAAGGCTGACAGATACAGTTCCTTAGCATTAGATAGCGACAATAATCCCCATGTCGCATATACAGTATGGGATGACCAAAAAGGATTGGTACTAGAATACTCAACCGAAGATTCTGACTCTAGTTGGTCAAAAGAAACGATTTATGACGGAAATGGTGCTGACATGGAACTTATTTTAGATTCTGAAGACATACCACACATTCTGTACACTCATTCTTTCCAGAATGGGGGAGGAGGAACTGTCGACCTAGCAATCGAGGAGGGGGGCAATTGGGAATCGACAGAAGTTGCTGGTTCGTCTGGCCATTCAGGTGGTTATGTTCAGACTTTTGTGGACTCATCTGACAATATACATCTTTCATACTGGAATTTCACTATCGCTAATTTATCTTACAGCATGTATGATGGTAATTCATGGTCNACAGANTATAATATTGATGTAACTNATTCTCCAANTGNGTCANNNGGAGGTCATATGCCCGGATCTATTGCCGTTGACGATCAAGGTGTAGTTCATATGACTTATAGAAATTATCAGAATGGTTCTTTGAACTATGCTACAAATAATGGTGGAAGTTGGTCAACAACCACTCTTTCAGATTCTGGAACTGCTGGATTCGGAAGTTCTATGGCAATCGATGACGATGGTGACATTCATATAAGCTATATAGACAAAGCAAATGGTGGTAAAGCAAAATATGTATATGGTGACGGAGGAAACTTTGAGATATTTTCAATTAGTTCTCTAGATGGGCTTACAAATACTTACTTTCAAGAGTATTCAACATCTTTATCTTTAGATTCTTCTGGGATTCCTCATGTTGCTTATTATATTGATGGAGGAGTAAACTATGCTTCTTTAGATGAAAATGGAGATTGGTTCTCGGAAACATTTGATGATAATATTGATTTGAATGACCAATTACCAACATTAACAATAAAAGTTGATTCAGAAGATAATGTCCATATCCTATACCCTAATCCTGAAGAAGAGATAGTACAAGGGCAAGGACACGAAGGCAATCCTCTAATGTACGCATTTTTAGAAAATGACGAGGAAAACAATGATGAGGAAATATTTGCAGATCTATTTTTCCAGTCAAATGCAACCACGAATCACCCTTACGATAATATCTTTGTTGGTGAGTGGGTTGCAAATGGACTAGTTAGTGGTTCTTATACAATCAAATATNCGTTGGCTGATAGCAGTGGTAANCTCCATAATGGAGCCTTTTTCGAGCAAAGCATCAATACAAATGGTGGCAATGGAATAACTAGTTCTGTNGGNTCATGGTATACCAACAGTAGTTTCTTCAATCCTGGCGANCAATACTGTCTNACTNTTCAATTATTAGATAGTGGAGGTANTCTTGTAGNTTCTGATGTNGACTGNGCCACNATGCCTGCAAATAATCAGGGACCGACCATCTCCAATGAAATGCGTTATGTGGGTGANCAAAATCAACTCATTCCGTATTGGACTGCAAGTAATTTGGAAGTTAACCAAAACTATGAGGTCCATATATCACTTACTGATGCCAGTGGAATTGTGGTCCATACGGGGACTTCAGGGTTCCAACCAGCTAATTCAAACTTCATGAATAATCCACCTGGATGGTCTCCAGGTGGTGGCGTAATTGAATGGGGAATTACATATTGTTTGGATATAACACTCTATGATTCTCAAGGAACTGAATTAGATTCTGATGATGGAGTTTGTAANNGNGTNCCTNAAGANAATTCNTCNGGNAANNNTGGNCCTTCAATTACTGGAAGGATTATTCAATCAACTACTGCAGGAGATTTAGATNTCGATTTCACNGCACATAATTTGACTTCAGGNACGGTTTATGATGTAGAATGGCAGATTACTTTTGGAGACGAATCNTGCACNCAATCCACAGGCAACCAACCGGATTTATCAGTTGGNGATAATCTGATGGAGNCNNATTTTGAAATTCCACTTGAAGGTTTGAACCATTCAATACCGCACAGATTGGTTTATTTCGCCAATGGTCAATATGACGATGGNAGTTGNTATGTCCTTTCTCTAGGATTATATGCAATTACTGGAGAANCCTTGGATNATTACANTGTATATGTTCAAACCTCNGAAATCGATAGNNNCGNCCCNCAATCTGATGAAGATGGNGATGGGATTNCCGATAANATTGANNAATGCTGGGATGGAAAGNANGACTGGACATCTGTAAGCACTAATGACCATGATGGNGATGGATGCTTTGACGGTACAGAAGATTGGGATGATGATAATGATGGAATCGAAGACTCTCAAGATTCATGCTACTTGGGAGATACGAATTGGAACTCATGGTCTGGGGATGCAAATGGTGAAGTAGACCACGACCATGATGGATGTCGAGATTCTACTGAAGACCTAGATGATGATAATGATGGATTGATGGATATCAATGACAATTGTCCACTAACAAGAGTGGGAGCTATTGTTGATGAAGAAGGTTGTGAAACCGATTTCCCTGATGATGATAATGATGGAGTTGCCAACAGTTACGATAATTGTGGCAATACTGCGGCTGATGTAGAAGTAGATTGGTATGGTTGCGAAATATGGTATGATGAAGACGGAGATGGAGTTAGTGATGAAGACGACCTTTGTCCAGATTCTGAAGAAGGGGAAATCGTAGACATTGAAGGTTGTTCAGAAAATCAAAGAGACGATGATGGAGATGGGGTTCCTAATGGTTTAGATGCATGTCCAGATACACCACCTGGATTTGATGAATTAACCGATAACGGTTGTGCCATAGGTGGTGCTGATGAGGAAGAAATCGAAGAAGAAGTTAGTGAGGTAGCTGATGAAGAGTGGTGGCTAGAGATACCACTACTTGGCGAAGTTATCGAACAAGTTCAATCAAAATACGGTAGATACATCAGTATGGCAACTGTTGGTTTAGCATTAATTGGATGGGCATACCGTGCGGCGACTATGCGCTCTGAATACAAAATGGAAAGACGATGTACTAAATTCGAAAAGAGAATTGATAAAGCAAGGTCTGCAAAAGAACTTCGAGTTATACAAGCTGAAGTTGAAAAGGCGCAGAGTAAGAACTTGATTCCTCGAGGTGCATATGGAGACTTATTATCACGAATAGAACTGAGAGCAGAAGACTTAGGTCTGACTGACTTCGTCACCCAAGACACATTGGTTGAAGCAGGAATTAGTCAAATGGATCTACAAGATGGAATAGAAGACTTGCGTGCTGCTAGAGAAGAATTGAGTCTAGCGAGAGAGGACTTGAGTCGTGCTGGTAGAAGAGGGCCTCCTGGTCAACGCAGACCTGAAACTTTGGCTTCAAACGATAGGATTGACAGTAGTGCAAAATCAATGATTAATCGCCCATCATATCATCCGATGGATATCAATCAAGACGGTGTTGTTGATGATGAAGATGAGAGAATCTGGGCTTCTATGAGCGAAGGAGAACGTCAGCAAAGAATTGCACAATCAAAGAAGCGTGACGTGAATTTAGTATCTGAAATTGTAGCATTCTCTAAGATACCAAACGGACCAAAAGCAAAGTGTAACTGTGGTTCAGGAAAGACGTTTGCAAAGTGCTGCATGCGAAAGATACGCTGTCCTTGTGGAAACGGAAAACTATTCGTCAAATGTTGTGCTAAGAAACGTGGTTACATCTGAATCTAAAGTAATCTGTCTAGTTTCAGGCATCTCCAAGTTGCCCAAGCGGAATCCGATTAATCGAATTGGTCTTTCCAATTCGACATTTTCAGCGAAAAGATTGTTAGCAAGACGCATGAAAACGCTTTCATCATCCATTGCTACTGAAATTGATTTGCCATGAGTATGTGTTTCAAATCCTCTGTAACGAACCTTAACTTCACCTAAGCGCCCTGCGATATTCATTTGTTTTGCTCGGTTAATGACCTTTTGAACCAATGATGATAATTGATCTAAAACCAATTCTGGGTTTTGTTGGTCTTGCTCAAATGTATGCTCTTTACTGATTGATTTACGACTCCTAAGTTGTGAAACTTCATCACTGGTTTCAGCCTCAACCACTCTTACAATCCAATTAGCAAAGCGTTCAGAGGTAAATCTAGCCAAAGCAATCTCTCCCAATTCAGCAGCTTCACAAACGGTATTAATTCCCCATTCAGCCAACTTAGTTGCTGATTTTGGCCCTATACCTGGCACTTCTCTAACCGGTCTATTTTGGAAAAATTCGAAGACTTCATCAGGCATAGTTCGATGTATTCCCGCCGGTTTATTCTCTTCACTTCCCATCTTAGCCAAAATTCTAGTAGGACCAATACCGAAAGACGAGGACAGACCGAGTTTTTCCATAACCTCATTTTGTAAATCACGACATAGTGAAAGGGCTTTATCCCAATCTCCTTGGCAATAATCAGTAACATCAAGATAGGCTTCATCGATACTAGCCTTCTCGAATTTATCTGCATACTGTTCTAAGATCTCCATGACCTTGCGACTAGCCCTGGAGTAAAGACCGCGTGTACTTGAGAGATAGATTCCTTGTCCAATCGGTTGACCGGGACACCTACGCCATGCCTCACTAATCGGCATTGCAGAACGTATTCCAAATTTTCTTGCAGCATAATTACAGGTTGAAACTATTCCACGGCCTTTGCCACCTTTAGGGTCAGAGCCTAATATCAAAGGGATTGAAGGGTCCAAATCATGGTGAAGAGTTTCTACAGCCGCAAAAAAAGCATCGAGGTCACAATGAATGAGAATCCTCGACCCCATGTCAGTACTTCCTTGTCGGGGGTTTTTGAAGAACGCGACGCCCATGGATTGATGAATAAGCAATGTTTAGTCTAATTCATGGGAGCGATTAAGGCAGGCGTGTCAATCGTAGTCGGATTACTAATCCTAGTCTCATTTGTGGGATACTCTAGTTCATATGATGCACCAGGTGTTCCAAAGCCTACTGATGGAGTCTGTGGAGTTACTGTCGAGGAATATTCTGATGTGCCAGGTTCTGGTGCATTCCTAGATATCGATGTAGATATAGCATGGAATGATGAGGATGTATGGGTCGGCATTATTTCTAAAGAAACATATGATTCATTAACAANAACNCCAGGAAACTCGGACAAGGGTAAACTAGTCAATTGTGATGCTACTATCGATTATTTAGCTGGNGGACCNGACCTNGAAGAAGATGCNTTTAATTGGCAACCAACAGGAGAATCATTCCANATCATGATCGGTTCAAAAACATCAGGAGATGATGGCGNAGATGGNGGAGATNATGNNAATGGAGGCATANTACCNTGNCCTCCAAATTGCGAAGTTTCAATCCAAAGTTTTAGTGGAGAATTTGATGTAACTGTCGATGGAGATGTTTCAGGCGGTTGGGGAATAATTTTGATTTTAATTCTGATTGAAATCGGTGCAGTTTATGCTACAGCACTAGACCGCTAACCAACGCGTTTTATTTGAGAAATTTGCCGTTGACTAGCGTGTCGCATTTTTTACCACTCAAAACGCTGATTACCGCATCTGCAATATCTATACCAACACGCGCTTGGGCCTCTAATGTTGCAGCACCGATATGTGGCGTTCCATGAAAATTAGGATGTTGAACAAGAGCATTACCCTTCCCAACTGGTTCAAACTCAAATACATCTAATCCAGCACTGGCNATTATTCCAGCATCTAATGCTTCTAATAGAGNATCTTCATCAATAATTCCACCTCTGGCACAGTTGACAATATGATTGCCACAAGCGATACCATTGGGGCTTTTACCCGGCATCATAGCCATTCGTTTGGAATTAACCAAATGATGAGTTTCCTCTGTCAGGTTACAATGAATGGATACATGCGTGCATGTCTTGAATAAAGTGTCAACTTTCTTATGAAGAAATGCACCTTGCTGGCGAGCAACTTTTGGTGGCAAATAAGGATCGTATGTGTGTATTTCCATACCGAGAAGTTTGGCTACATTTGCAACTCCCTGAGCTATTCTTCCAAAACCGATTAAACCCAGATTTTTACCAGATAATTCAGTTCCAGTGAATTTTTTCTTTTCCCATTTACCCTCTCTCAAACTACGATCTGAACTGGTAACATGCCGTAATGATGAAAGTAGATGACCAATGGTCAGTTCTACTACACTCTGAGTACTAGCACGGGGAGCATTTACTACTTTTATTCCAGCAGCACCAGCAGCCTCTAAATCGATATTATCAACTCCAACCCCGGCTCTACCAATCACAGATAGACCATTACTGGCAGCAATAACTTCGGGTGTCATCTTAGTAGCACTTCTAACGATTACTGCATCAAATTCACCTAATGCCCCCGATTCCAATTCAGATTTTTCAATGAAACCAAGCACAACTTCATGACCTGCTTTTTCCAAATAAGCAACAGCTTTGGCAGCCATACCGTCGGTAACAGCAATTCTTGCCATTATTTCACACTTGTAACCTCCCAATCAATGAACATTATTGAACAGAACACTGGCTGGGCTAAACATGGCGTCCGATTTGATGGTGGAGAATTTACTCTGGTCCATCGGTATTCTAGCGCTCCCATTATTGATTGCNATTCCTGCAAGAGTGTTGTACCAAACGCAATTTTTAGGAATTGGACCTGCGGTTAAATCCTATCGTGCAACCGTTCAAAGAATATTGGATGCTGGTATGCAAGTTGAACATTTTCGTGAATCGTTAAATGATGAAGCTAGAAGACTGGGAATTAAACTTTCAAAAGCAAGATTAAATGAGACCGATTTACTAAATCCGCTAACTATTGCTCATTTTATTTTGACACCAATGGTTTTGATTTTACCAATTATTGGTCTATTAGCACTACCAATAATAATTCTAGGAACTCCAGTCCTCTATGCCCTAGAAATAATACTTATTCGTCGCAAACTCTTAATCAATGTAATTAAATTATTAGAATCATGGTTTGGAAAACAGATAATTCACATACCTAATTCCGGATATGGTCATTCAATCCAACACTCGAAAGTTTTTGATGCATCAAACATTGCTTTTCATTTCCATAAAGTACCACGTGTTGTATTCCTAGGACTTTTTACGTGGTTGATAATTCATTGGATATTAAGACTTGATTCCTGGGTTGTTGAATTGGTTATTTCCAGCCTACTATACAGTCTATTACTCGGCATCATTGGAATAATCTCAACAGCGCTGGAAGCCGATTTAGTATTGGTAGATCCTGCTAAAGGAAGAATTATACCAATCTCAGATTGGCTGGAATCAATCCTAAAACCGATTGTAGGTGCTGGTCTTTTATTCCTACTGGGTAGAGATCTATTATTCGAAGCCAGAGATGGAGGTAATGCNGTTTTATTTGCTGCTACAGTGATTGTAGTATTGTATTGTGCTACNGCGGTAAGTGTGACATTTCAATGGGGGTATGCATGGTGGCATGGAAAAACNATACGNAGCACTTTCGAACAGCAAGCAATCGAAAAGATGAACCCACAATCATATGATTTGACTCGAATAAAAGGTCGAATACAGTTGAATGTCAGATGTAGTATGGCAGAACGCCTAGAAGCTGAAAAGGGGCCGACTATCGAACTTAGTTTTTCAGATTTAGAAAATCTGCCTTCAGCCCATGAAGGGGTTTTGACCTCACCAACTAATCCGCTGGAATGATTATTGATTCAACCAGGGAATATCTTCTGGGACTTCTGCGAAAAGATTTGCAGGAAGTGCTGTCTTTATTTTAGATACAGCTCCTAATCCAGCAGATACAGTCTCTTGCCAATTTGCATATTCTTCAAATGTATCAAATTTCAATACTGGATTATTTTCTCTATTCCATCCCATAGTTTGCATCTCTGTACCCGGTGGTTCATGACCAGTACAGACTAACATTTCGTTGGAGAACTGCTCTAGAGCATCTAATGAATTCCAGTGATGATGAACTCTCCCACTTGGCAGGTCATCTCTTCCCGCTCCACCATCTCCGGTGAATAAGAAATCTCCAGTGAATATATGACCTGAACATTCTACAATCATGGAATCATTGGTATGNCCAGGTACATGATGAAATTGGAAAACAACGCTTCCCATTTCAACAACCGATTCCTCATCGACGTGAATCGAACAACTTTGTGATGGAGTATCCTCCCACATCACATAATCGCAACCGGTCTTTTCTCGTAGAGTAAAGCAGCCAGTNATNTGGTCNGCATGAGTATGAGTTGCTATNCAGTGTGTCAGTTTCAGACCTTCANTTTCCAGCACTGAAAGATAGTTATCAATCTCATCATAAACAGGATCGATTANGGTGGCAGAATTNCTTTCTTCACAGACAACCAAGTAGGTCATCGCCCACATTCCCTCATTGAGTTGAGTTACTCGCATGATACGGGGTAGAGGAACCTATACTTCAATTATTCATTATACAAAAGCGAGGGTTCAATAACCTCTGACATGAAGTTCAATCGTAGGGGATTAATATGGAAGTCTTATACTTTGGAATAATCACAATCTTTGTTGCTATTGCAGTTTGGTTCATCATGCATTTACGTAGCAATAAAATGGTACTAGAAGCTCAAATGGAAGCGAATATAATATTGGCAGGGATAGAAGCCAAGGAAAATTCGTTTGAGGAATCACTCAAAGGCTACGAGAAATCAATGAAAGATACCTTCTCTGTGTTGGCACAAACTGCCTTTCAAGAGGTTGTGGCAAAGGCTGATGCCGACAAAACTTCTACCTTCAATTCTGCAACAGAAAATCTAGCGAAATCCCTCAAAGAATATACAGACAATATGAATAAAATTGAAGCAAAATCACTAGAAAGAGGAACTAGACTTGAGGAAAGAATCAATTCCGTTTCTGAATTAGGCCTCAAATTATCTGATGAAACAAATAATCTGACTAGGGCTCTAAAAGCAGACTCTCAAGCTCAAGGAGCATGGGGGGAATTAGTTCTAGAAAACCTTCTGCAATCCATGGGTTTTGTCGAAGGCAAGGACTACATAAAACAACTCTCAGAGACCACAAGTGATGGCAAAAGAAAGAGAACTGATTTCATTATTTACCTTCCCGATAACCGTCAAGTGATAATCGACTCTAAAGTTTCACTTACAGCCTGGGAAAAGTATGTGAATGCACAAACAGAAGATGAGGCTGAACTTGCAATAAAGGAACATTGTAATTCAATTAAAAATCATGCTAAGGGACTTGCTTCAAAGCGCTACCAAGATATGGAACAAATTAATTCCGTCGAGTTTGTACTAATGTTTGTACCCCTTGAGAGTGCCTTTGGTGCTGCAATGAGAAAGAGTCCGGAGTTATACATGGACCTCGCCGGTAATGTAAATGTGAAAGTTGTGACTGGTGCAACAATTATGACTGCCTTACTATTAATCAAAGACATGTGGAAACGTGAACACCAAAGTCGAAATCAAGTAAAACTAATCGAACAGGCTGGCGGTTTACATGATCAAATTATTTTATTCCTCGAATCCTTTCAAAAAATCGGCACAGAGATTGGACAAGCCAAAGATGCTTACGACAAGTCGTTTGAACGCTTAGTTGAAGGGAGGGGGAACGTGTTACGACGTACTGAAGGCCTCAAGCAATTGGGAGCAAAGGTCAAGAAAAGTATGGACCAAAACCTACTCGAAGAAGGACAATATAATCACGAAAATGCGACTAGTTCAAACGAAGAAGAATAGTCGGAGGGTTATGGAGCACCCGGCTGCCGTACTCTATCTCGAACATGACGGCAAGGTTTTACTCGTTAATTCAGATGGTAATGGTCCTCAATTACCACAAATGAATCGTAGTACAGATACGAAGTTTCGTTTTCCCACTAGCGATGAAGTAGCAAGGATAGGTTTAGATTGGGAAAAGAAGAACACCTTCGATATTTTAGGAATACAAGTTACCAAAGCTCATCCGGAGATAGAATGGCCAGAACACTGGGCTTGGAAAGATGAGTGCATTAGTGATGATGCAGTTCATCCAATAGCAAGAGAAGCGATTTATCGCTCTCTACACCGTCTGGTATCTAAAGTGATTATTTTGAATTCAGAAAATAAAATATTGATGGGCAAAATAGAGCGTGGTCACTTTGTTGGCAACTGGACACTACCTGGCGGATATATCGATCATGATGAGTCTCCCGATCACGGATGTGTCAGAGAAACTCTAGAAGAGATGGGAATTGAAATTCAATTGAGTGATGATGCTCCATTCGTTATGCAACGAATATTTACTAATGAGGGAATCTCTTTTGTCTCTTTCACATATCGTGCAAATTGGCTTGGCGATGATGCTGAAATAAANTTGAAGGAAAATGAAATTGAAGAATTCGCTTGGTATAGCAAAGAAGAGGCGCTTTCAATAGCGGTTTCTGGATTTGATTACTCAGCGATCAAGAATTTGTAATTTGACGAGCCGCTTCCAAGGCATCTTCTAATCCCTCAGGTTTTGAGCCACCACCTTGAGCAAAGGTTGGNCTTCCTCCACCCCCACCATTGATATGACTTGAAATTTGNTTCAAGATTTCGACTGCATTGTAACGTTCACTAGCTGACGTATTTTCGGTAGTAGCAACCATGAGTTTACCTCCGCCATCTTTGCTGCCTAAAATTGCTAAAGTCGGTTTGGATGAATCAAGAGTTAACTCCTTGAGCATCTTAGTCATAGGTTTTAGTCCACCATCAACCTCCATTATTACAATTCGAACACCGTCAACTTCAGTAGAATCAGAACCACCTCCGCTGGTACGTAATCTAACGATTTCTGCTTCTAATGATTCTATCTTTTTCCTTTGCTCTTTCCACTCAGAAAAGAAGCGACTAGCGGTGACTGGAAGTTCGTCAATAGGTACCTGGAATGTTTCAGCAGACATTCTCAAGAGATTCTCTTGTTTTCTAGCATGCTCCATAGCCGCTTGACCAGCAACGATGTGTAATCTTTCAACTCCATCTTGAACTGCATTTGAGCGTATTACTCTAATTTGACCTATACGGCCAGGCTCATCATGATGAGTCCCCCCACATGCTTGTATATCATGCTCAGCGATTCTCAAGATACGTATATCGCTGCCTTTTGGAGCCCCGCCTTGATAGAGGTCGAAACCATATTTACGATCTGCATCTCGACGGTTTAGGGTTGTTTTTTCGGTACGTTGTACCTGCTGAATAATTTCATTAGACATAGATTCAATCTCATCTAGATCTGCACGGGTAAGTCTTCGATGATGAGTGATATCAAGTCTAGCGGATTCAACAGATTTGTTAGCTCCTGCCTGATAGATATGAGGGCCCAATAATTTACGAGCAGCTCCTCCAACGATATGTACGGAAGTGTGGTGGTCCATCAATTGACGCCTACGGGCCCAGTCTAATTCCCCATGAACCATATCACCAACTTCGAATGGCCCTGAACTTAGATGGAGTACAAGATTCCCTACCTTGCGAGTATCAACAATGGAATGTGCAGATGAGTCACTTGAAAGTGTACCATAATCTCCTTCTTGGCCTCCTCCTTCAGGATAGAAACAGGTTCTATCCAATACCACTGCATGTGTTGCTTTCTCGGGTATTTCTTCACCAATCAAAGGTAAACAAGCTAAAACACTCGCTTCAAACGAACGTTGGTTGACATCATCATAGTACAATGTCGCTGTATCTGGTAGTTCAGGCAATGATTCTACCATTGGTTTGGCTGCGACCGCTTTGGCGGCATCTTTTGCAATAGCAGCATGCATTTCAGCCATCTCGGCATTAAATCCGGTTCGTAGTTTCAAACTATTCCAGCCCAATTCATTTGCAATATTCATTACGAGGTCTGGTGCTATGCCATGACTATCATTAATGGTAAACAAAATCTCATCAGGCAATTCTTCTGCCGAGGTTGGAATATCCTTGATTGCAGTCTTAACAACTTGAGTACCCTTGCGCAGCATCTCATCATAGCGTTCCTCTTCACCCTTCAGAATTGTGATTATTCCCTCACGTGTTTGCTTCATTCTCTCAACATTATAATTGACATCAAGATGGTGTGTCGCTAAATCTGTTATACTAATTTGAAGTCCTAATTCATCTCGCATTCGCAAAACTCTTCTTGCAATCATTCTTGCAAGATAACCCGCTTTTGCATTGGATGGAACAAGTCCATCGCCTATCATGTTTGCAAGAGCATGCATATGGTCTGGAATTGCATAAATACAGGATAATGGCTTTGTAATATCCTGGAATAATTCGGGAGAAACCGAAAATCCTCTTTGTTCTAATTTAGATAAAAAGACGCCCCGCATTCTTTCACCATCACTGCCAGCCTCGATATTCATAATACCAAATAGGCGACTCATTTCACCTAGTAGTGAATCAAGTTCAGATTGATTCATATCGAATTTATCTGCAGAAAAGCCAGAAATTTCTTTCAACCATTCTACGCTTTCAGGATATATTGCCTCATAGATCGTTGGAGTTCCAGCAGCTGCCCAGCAAAACCTTTCCAAACCATATCCAGTATCGATAATTTGNAATGGCATCTCTCTGTAATTCACACCCTTTATCTCAATATTACCTTCAGTACTCTCCTCAAGGTTCATGAAAACTAAGGTTGCTAATTCCAAACCTCCAACGATTACTTCAACCGCTGCACCAGCATTTCCTCCNCCAGACCAAGGGTTTTCCACATAGGTGATCTCCTTTGGTTCAATTGAGAATGTANCACATAANAACTGATGACAATATGCAACACACTCTTCCATCCAATAGAATAAGCGGCCTTCNTCTGGGCGATTAAATACGTGATGTGCCATCATCTCAAAAGTGGTNAGATGTCTTCCCGAATGNCCCACAGCATCAACATCATTCAGCCTAATACAAGGTTGTGAAATNGCTAAAGGATTAGCAGGAGGCTCCACTTCTCCAGAAGTAACATGAGGTTGGAAATCTGCNATACTGGCNATGGTAAGATGGATNTCGTCTCGCCAGCGAGCAAGNATTGGATAAGGATCGATACGGGTGTGTTCATGTTTTTCTAGAAATGAAAGGAAAGTCTCACGCATAGCATCCTTTAATTCACGTCCTCTTTGAGGGAATCCTTCGATAATTGGNGCACCTATGAATGTGTATTCATCTTCCTCGGTATCACCACAGGTGTCTCTATCATGGTCACAAGTCCAAAACCATAGGTTGGTAACACGGCATTGTTTACGAAAATAGCCATTTTCGTGAAATACCTTGAGATTGATTGGAGGTAGACTCACATTCATCACCTGCCCTACGGGCAGTTCGTTGGAATCGCATTATGTTTTCAAACCATCCCATAAATAGAGAGAAGAAGTGATGAGATAGAAGTCATCGCACCAACATGGCCGACGATACTTGGCGCAGTCATCTTGCCCAAGTCGACGAAGGTTTGATGAAAATCAAAAAACATGGAAATATGAAAGTTGACGCCATGATTGTTTCAGATGATAAGCATCTAGCTACCAGTTCTGACTCTCGCTCTCTTGGCCAATTGGTCAACATTGCATCAATGCCAGGTGTCGTAGGTGAAGCATGGGCAATGGCAGA